>CAZYPK010000227.1:0-6188 GCA_964649195.1 uncultured Phycisphaeraceae bacterium | reverse complement strand
GTGACCGTCAATAGCAGCCTGTCCCCTAAGCCGGCGAAACCGGAAACTACAAATCTCAAACAAGTTCCAAATTTCAAGCAACCCATCGAATGGCCTGCCCGTGGCCGGCGAGCTTGTGCGCTTCCGCCCTTTGAATGGATTCCGCCTTGATTCCGCTTTGTTTGGAGTTTGTTTGAAATTTGGGGATTGTGATTTGGAGCTTTGCTTCCATGTGCCGTGCGCAGAAGTGACAGGGGCGGAATCTATCCCCTCTCCTCCACCGTCTGCCACATCGCCCCGCTGCGTTCGACCTGGCGGTAGAGCGTGTCGCGTTCGATGGGTTGGAAGCCGGCCTGCATGATCGATTGCCGCAGCGACCGGGCGGTTGTTTCCTGGTGCGTGTCGGCGCCGCCGACCTTGGTGATGTCGTACCACACCACGGTGCCATCCATGTCATCAACGCCAAAGTGAAGCGACGCCTGGCTGAACGGCAGCGTCTGCATGATCCAGAACGCCTTCACATGCGCGAAGTTGTCCAGCATCAGCCGGCTGACCGCGAGCATGCGAAGGTCATCGATCGCCGTCGGCCCGTGCAGATGCTCAAGCTCCGAGTCATCGGGAATGAAAGGCAGCGGAATCACCGTCTGAAACCGGCCGGCATATCCATTGGCGATCGCTTCATCCTGCGCTTCACGCAGCATCATGAAATGCTGCACGCGGTCCTCCAGCGATTCGATGTGACCGTACAGAATCGTGGCGTTGGACATCAGGCCAAGTTCGTGGGCGGTCTTGTGGACCTCAAGCCATTTGTCGGAACGGATCTTTCCTTTGAAGGCCTCATCGTGAACGCGGTCGTCGAAGACCTCCGCGCCGCCGCCGGGCAGCGACCCGAGGCCGGCCTCTTGCAGATCGCTCAGCACGCCGCGAAGATCCTTGGCCCTGCGGTCGATGCGGGCCAGGTGAACAATCTCGACGGCGGTGAAGGCTTTGATGTGAACACCCGGCGCGGCACGAACGATGGCGCGGAGCATGTCGGTGTAATACGAGAACGGCAGGTAAGGATGCAGCCCGCCGACGATGTGGATCTCGGTGGCGCCGACCTTCGCGGCATCCGCCGCCATCTTCTCGATGTGATCGACGGTGTATTCATACACGCCATCATCGCCCTTCTTGCGATAGAACGCGCAGAACTTGCACGACAAGGCGCACAGGTTGGTGTAATTGATGTGACGGTTGACGTTGTGATAGGCGAAGTCGCCATGCTTCTGCCGCCGCACATGATCGGCCAGTTCGCCCAGCGTCCAGATGTCATGCGTGCGCAACATCGCCAGGCCGTCGCCGGCATCAAGCCGCGCACCGGCATGCACCTTGGCGACAATCGGTTCGAGCAGAGGGTCCATGCGGGAGATGATAGGACGGCAGAGGGAAGTGCGAAACCGAAAGCGAAAAAGCGAACTTCGGGCCTCGCAAGCGATGACCGTCAATCATCTCCCATTTCCTGCTTTCCTGTTCTCCTGCTTTCCTGCTTTTCCATCTCCTACAATCCCCCCATGACCCTTGCCCGCCGCATGTTGCTCGCCACCACCGCGCTCGTTCTGAGCCTGCTGGCGATCGGCATCACGGCGATCTGGGGCGTGAGCAGTCTGGGCCGCGATCTCGATGTGGCCCTGACCGAGTACGAGAAGCTCCGTTCCGTTTACGCCATCGGTCCGAACCTCGTGCGCGCCAGGGCCATGCTCGAAGGGGGCGAGCCGGCTGATCCACGGGTCTTTCGTGATCTTCAGGATGTCTCGATCAGGCTCGCCCTGCTCACCGAGGATGACCCCTCCGCCTCGGCCCGCCTCACCGCCCTGCGCGATCTTCTGAAGCGACTGGAGATTGATGACTACGACATTCGCCCGCCTTCCGTCGATGAACAGGTCGGCGTCATCAACAGCGTGATCGGCTACCTGGCCAGGCTCGCCACGCAGACCAGCGCCACCATCGCCCAAACGCAGGAAAACGCCGACGCCAAACGGGCGACGACGATCGTTCTCGTCTCGGCGCTCACGCTGCTGATCACGCTGGCCGCGTTCGCCATCGCCGTCTGGCAGTACCGCATCGTGCTGCGCCCGTTGCAGCGGCTTCGCCAGGGCGTCAAGACCATCACCCAGGGCCGGTTCACCGACCGGCTCTCCACCGATGAGGTCCGCGAGTTTGCCGACCTGGCGCACGAATTCAATCAGATGGCCGGCGAACTCGACGAGCTCTACCGCGATCTGGAAGCGAAGGTCGCCGCCAAGAGCAAGGAACTGGTGCGATCCGAACGGCTGGCGAGCGTCGGCTTCCTCGCCGCCGGCGTGGCCCACGAAATCAACAACCCGCTGGGCATCATGTCAGGCTACGCCGAACTCTCCCTGCGAAAACTCAAGGCCGCAAGCGAAGGCGCACAGGATCACGCGGTGCGATCGCTGGAAATCATCTGCGATGAGGCGATGCGATGTAAGAAGATCATCCAGAAGCTTCTCTCCCTCGTGCGCGGCGGCCCGATCAACGGCGAAGCGGAACAGCGCGAGCGCATCTCCATCCCCCAGGTGGTGCGCGATGTCGCTGAAATCGTGGAGGGCCTGCCTCGCTATCGAGGCCGGCGCATCGAAAAAAACATCCCGGCGCCCGGCGAATCGGATGCCCACCTGTGCGTGACGGGCCGGGAGAACGAGTTGAAGCAGGTGCTGCTGAACCTGGTGATCAACGCCTTGGAAGCGGTCGATGCCCGGCGGGGGTTCGTCGCCATTTCCGCCTCGAATCAGGGTCATATGGTGGTGCTTGAAGTGGCGGACAACGGCAAGGGCATGAGCGATCTGACGCTGGACCACATCTTCGAGCCCTTCTTCACAGAGAAACGCGGCGTGGGCAACGAAGCCGAAAACGCCGGCACCGGCCTGGGCCTCTCCATCACCCACGCCATCGTCCAACAGCACGGCGGACGCATCCGCGCCGCCAGCGAAGGACCGGGCAAAGGCAGCCGCTTCATTGTGGAACTGCCGGCGGCGGGGTGAACAGACGTGCCCATCTTTTGCGGCAAGATATGATTTCGGGGGGATTCCGGGGGATTCCGGGTGGCTGGGGCTGAGTCCGCGAAGCCCCGGCCCAGACATACGAAGCAAGGTGGCGCAACTGAAAGTCGATGGTCGCCTGGCCGGGGCTTCGCAGAGCCTCAGCCCCAGCCACCCAAAACTTCTCAAACCCGCCGCAGGTTGAATTCGCCTCGCGTGGTCGTGTCGATGATTCCCGCTACACTTTCAACATGGAACCTTCCACCAATCCGTTCGATGAGGCAAACTTTCACGTGCTGATCGTCGAGGATGAGCCTCGCCTGCGCGACATGCTGCTGCACGCCCTGCCTGACATGGGGTTCACCGGCGCCGGCGCCAGGTCCGCCGAGGAAGGGCTGAGGCTCATGGAGCAGCAGCCGCATCAGATCATCGTGCTGGACCTGAATCTGCCCGGCATGAGCGGTCTGGAGTTCTTCGAAAAGGTCCGCGAAAAATGGCCCGCGACGCAGGTCGTCATCCTCACCGGCTACGGCGACCTCGAAACCGCGAAGAAGGCGATTCACCTGAACGTCGCTGATTTTCTTTCAAAACCTTGCCCGCTGGGCGATCTCGAAGCGGCCCTGGAGCGGGCCCGCGCCCGCTTCCGCGAGCCGGCCAGGGTCAAGCCGGCGCTGCAACATCTGGAGGATGAGAAGGCGGACTTCACCCCGCCGCCCGATGCCGCCGAGCGCGGCGCCGCCACGCTGGCGGAGATCGAACGCGACCACATCCTCGCCGCCCTGCGCCGCAACGAAGGCAACCGCAACGCCACCGCCGATGAACTGGGCATCAGCGTGAGGACGCTTTACTACAGGCTCAATGAGTATCAGAAGGCGGGGTATGAGGTGTGAGGGGATCGGGTATCGGGTGTCGGGTGTCGGGGCTTCAATATCGGATTTCGGATTTTTCTTTTCCATGCGAGTTCTCCTTCAACGTGTCACGAGCGGTTCGGTGACGGTCGATGACCGGGTTGTCGGGCGGATCGGTCCCGGCCTCGTACTCCTGACCGGCATCGGTCACGATGATGATGAAGCCCTTGTGGATCGCATGGCGGAAAAGATCGCCAACCTGCGCATCTTCAATGATGATGAGGGCAAGTTCAATCGTTCGCTGATCGATGTGGCCGGCGGCGTGCTGATCGTCTCGCAGTTCACCCTTTTCGCCGACGCCCGTAAAGGCCGCCGGCCAAGCTTCACCGATGCCGGCCGGCCCGAACACGCATCACCGCTGTGCGATCGGTTTGCGGAGGCGTTTCGGACGATGAACATCAGCCCGGTGGCGACCGGTGTCTTCGGCGCTTCGATGCAGGTGACGATCCACAACGATGGCCCGGTGACCATCTGGCTCGACAGCAACGAGGTGTTGGAACGGAAGGGCTGAAGCGAGGTTGGAGCCATCAGCCATCAGCTATCAGCTTTCAGCTTCAAGGCAGTAAAGACAAAAAGGCATCAGAGCAGGACGCTGGCTGAAAGCTGAAAGCTGAAGGCTGATAGCTGAAAGCTGAAAGCTGATTGACTTGATCGAGTGAACCATGCACCCACCGCGCTTCCTCATCACCGCCGGCAACACCCGCGAGAAGATCGATGCGGTGCGCGACTGGGGCAACATCTTCACCGGCAACACCGGCTTCGACATCGCGCTGGCATTGTCCGAACATGGCGAGATCGATCTGCTCACCAGCAACCGCCATCATCTGGCGGCGATCGAGGCGGGGCTTGACACGAAACACCCGATCCGCGCCGGCGGCTTCGACAGCCACGCGACACTGCGCGGCACGCTCGATGCGATGATGAACAGGCAGGCGTATCGCGCGGTGTTCATGACCGCCGCCGTCGCCGACTATCGGCCGGTGCGGACTTACAGCGTGATCGAACGAAAGACCGGCGAAAACGGCGAGGAAATCTGGCGCGTCCACGACGCCCAGGCAGGCAAGGTGAAAAGCACCCACCGTGAAATCGCCGTCCTCGGCCGGCGGACGGAAAAGCTGGTCGATCTGTTTCGCGGCCGATGGAACCATCGCGGCCTGCTCTTCAAGTTCAAACTCGAAGTCGGCGTCACCCGCGAGGAACTGATCCGCATCGGCCAGGCCAGCCGGGTGGCCAGCGGCGCGGACCATCTGATCGCCAATTCGCTGGAGATGGTGCAGGGGGAAAAACCAGGCGCATTGATCCTCAGCGAAACGGGGGATGAATGGGTCGCCCGATCCGCACTGGCCCGGCGGCTGGCGGAACTGGCGACGGGATGAACAGCGACGGGAAAGGATGCGCGGGGTGCGACGCCGCTCGGGTGAAGCCCCTTCACTTGTACTGCCCGAAGTGAATGCCGGCTTTGCCTGCTTCGTGGATGGCCTTGATCTCCTGCTCTGAAAGCGTCCGGGAGAAAACAGCGAACTCGTCCAGCAGCCCGTTGAAGTACCGTCCTTCGCGCAGGAACGGCTTGGCCTGCGAGCCGATGCGCGGCGGCCCGCCGTTGCCGCCCGTGAGCAGGATCGTCTCACGATTGAGCGTCATGCGCGGCGTCTGGTCGCGCGCCACAGCGCGACCGTCCAGGAAAATCACGCGCTCATCCCCCGTCCACACGCAGGCCGCATGATGCCACTCCGCAGTGACCTGCGCCGGTGACACAAGGAGACGCTTCGTAAAGTCATGAACCAGATGAAACTGAACCCGATCCCGCTCCACCATGAAGGTGAGGCTTCTCAGCGAATGAAAGCCTATGTCGAATATGAAGTTCTTCGAATGGATCGGCTCTGTCTTGATCCAGCCCACGACGGTGATCGCTCGCAGATCGGCGGTGATCGCTTTGTCGAGGTTCTGGATGGTGATGAAGTCGTCCTTTCCGTCGAACGACAGCGCTCCGCCGGCAATGCCTTCGACCGGAACCGGCCCGTTCACCGCGCCGTCACAGGCCTTCTCGCTCAGATCGCGAATCGTCAGCCTGTCGGCCGGGCCGGCCAACGTCGGCTTCTCAAAACTGTAGAGCAGGATCGCCCCGCGCAACAACGCTTTGCTCGGCGGCTTGGGCGCACTCGATATTCGCCCGACCGGGACCGTGACGCGATCTTGCGCTGATCGCTTCTCCACCTCCCCCTTCATCACCATCGCTTTGCTTCGCGCCAAATCCGTCGCTGTATGC
>CAZYPK010000226.1:0-6415 GCA_964649195.1 uncultured Phycisphaeraceae bacterium | reverse complement strand
TCAGCCCGCGGACGGGCTTCGCAAACGAACGGCTCGGCGGGAGCCTCGCCCTCCCGGCGGGAGGCTTCCGCTCTCCCCCATATGCTTTTACCTTGGGCAACCCGTCCCATTTCTTGATCGTCCGCCCGGCTGCCACTAGAATCCGGCGGATTCAAGTCGTTCCCCAGGAACCACCTCCTTGAAGCGAAAATGCGATCATTGCGAAAAGCCTGCGACTCATCATTCGGTTGAGATCATCAAGGGCCGGAAGATCGAAAAGCACCTGTGCGATGCCCACGCATCACAGGAAGGGCTGGCGATCAAGACCGTGCATACGCCGATCAACGAGCTTCTCACCAATTTCGTCAAGCTTCACAGCGGCGCGGCGGCGACCTCCACCGAGGTGCGCTGCGAGCATTGCGGGCTTACCTTCACCGAGTTCCGCGAGCACAGCCTGATGGGGTGCCCCAATTGTTATGTCGCCTTCAAATCACCCCTGGCGCCGCTGCTCGAACGGGCCCACGAAGGGGCGACCCATCACATCGGCAAGACGCCTCACCGCATGCATGGCAGGGAAAGCGAGCTTCGCCAGCAGAAGCTGCTGCTGCTTCGCAAGCGGCTGGGGGATGCGGTATCCAACGAGGATTACGAACTGGCGGCCCGCCTGCGCGACGAGGTTCGCCGGTTCGAGGAGGATGCGTCATGAGTCTTCGTCAGCTCACCGAACATGCCGGCGAATGGCTTCGCGGCGCCGGCCCGCACAACGAGGTGGTCATCTCCAGCCGCATCAGGCTGGCGCGCAACATCGCCGGTTATTCCTTCGTCAACCGCGCCACGCCGCGCATGCAGCAGGAGGTGCTCGACCGCTGCCGCGAGGCGATCACCACGCAGGACATGGGCGACGAGGTGTTCTGGGTCGAGCTCAAAAGCTGTCCCGAAACGGATCGGCAGCTTCTCGTGGAAAGGCACCTGATCAGCCGCAACCATGCCGCCGGCGACAAGGTGCCCCGCGCCGTCGCCATCGGGGCGCAGGAAACATTCTCCATCATGGTCAACGAGGAGGATCAGCTTCGCATCCAGGTGCTTCGTTCGGGCATGCAACTCGGCTCGGCCTTCGATCAGGTCAACCGCATCGATGATGCGCTGGAGTCGAAGCTCGACTTCGCCTTCAGCCAGCAGTGGGGATATCTGACCGCCTGCCCGACGAATGTGGGCACGGGCATCCGCGTCAGCGTCATGCTGCATCTGCCCGCGCTTCAGCTTACGGGTGAGATTGAAAAGGTTCGCCGGGCGGCGCGGGACATGCACCTGGCGGTGCGCGGGCTGTTCGGCGAGGGGTCCGAGGCATTGGGCGATCTGTTTCAAATCTCCAACCAGACGACGCTGGGCAGGGCCGAGGAGGAAATCCTCGCGGACTTTGAGCGCACCATCGTGCCGCAGATCATCGCCTATGAAACGCAGGCGAGACAGGCCCTGATGAAGCATCGCTCGGATCAACTGGATGACAAAATCTGGCGGGCCTGGGGGCTGCTGACCCATGCCCGCACGATGAGCACGGAGGAGGTGCTGCAACTGCTCAGTCATCTGCGATTGGGCGTGAACCTGGGGCGGATTGATACGGTCGATATCCGCACGATCAACGAGCTTTTCCTGACCACGCAGCCGGCCCATCTGCAAAAGCTCACCGGCAAAGAGCTGGATCAGGCGGCAAGGCGCGAGGCGAGGGCGAAGATGATTCGGACGAAGCTCAAGGCGCGTTCGTAGTTCGTAGCCGCAGCGTCATTGCTTTTTATAGCCGCAGCGTCATTGCTTTTTATAGCCGCAGCGTCCTCGTTGCGCATCTGCGGACGCGCAGCGAGGACGCTGCGGTTATGAAGGACGCGCAGCGAGGACGCTGCGGCTGTGAAGGACGCGCAGCGAGGACGCTGCGGTTATCACTCATCCCAGCCGATCCAGCGCCAGTTCGTGCGCCTCGTTGTAGCGGCGGCCCAGGTTGTGCCAGTCGAAGTGTTCCGCGAAGCTTTCCACGGCATTACGCAGGGCGATGCGTTCGCGCTGATTGAGCTGGCAGAAGCGGAACATCAAATCGGCCAGTTCATCGGCGGACTGATCATACGATGAATACCGGCGGTGGATGCAGTAGATGCCGCGCTGATCGTGTTCGGGCAGCAGTTGCAGCAGATACGAGCCGAAGCCTGACAGATCGCTCGTCACCGCGGGCACACCCGAAGCGATCGACTCCAGCGGCGTGTAGCCCCACGGTTCGTAGTAGCTGGGGAAGACGCCCAGGTGGCAGCCGCGCACGAACTGATCGTATTCCATGCCCCAGAGCGGGTTGGTGGAGTTCACGAAGTCCGGGTGATAGATCACCTTCACCGGGTCCTCCTGCTTGTTCCACAGGCGCGACTGGCGAAGCTGGTTGAGCACTTCATCGTTGCGGTCATCGACGAGATCGTGCGTGACGATTCCGGGGGGCATGTTGCTTTTCCATGCGTGAATCGTCCGCCGCAGCCGCAGCCGCCAGTAGTCATCGACGAAGGTGTTCAGATCGGGGATGCGTCCTTCGGTGCCGGCGCGGAAGAGCTTGTCGCCCACCTGCGTCTTGATCTGGTCGCTCACTTCCTTGAACTCATCGAGCATGGCGCGGGTGTGCAGGGCGTGGACGTTGATCGACTTGAACGGCCTCTTGGTGATGATGAACGCCACCACGGTCAGCTTCACGCCCGCGACTTTCATGCGGTAATTCAGCCGCGCCAGCGCTTCGATGGTCAGGTCGAGGCCCTTGTTGCGGTACTCGTATCTGCCGCTGGTGAAGAAGTAGAGCGTGCGGTCGAGGTCGAAGGAATAGCTGGGGAAGAAGTGCCCCATCGTGAACTCGTGTACCTTCTCCTTATAGACGCGGTGGAGATTCTGCATCTCGTGCAGTCGCTCGAACCGGCGGATGTTCAGGCCGTTGGGCAGGAGCAGATCGGGCTGTCTTCCGAGCAGGCCGCGGCATTCCAGGGCGGTGACATCGGAGACGGTGGTGAAGACGTGCGAACCGTGGGCCGCGGCGCGTTCGATGCGATGCTGGGCTTCGACGTTGAATCGCTGCGCTTCGCGGTCGGGGTCGAAGAAGGCCAGGTGGTCGTAGAAAGCCGGATCATTCATGGCCAGATAGCGGCCCAGAATGGTGGCATGGGTGGTGAAGATGGTGCCGCCGGGCCAGTGGTCGCGGCGCAGCGAGGGGATCGCGGTGCCCGCCATCCATTCGTGAAAGTGAGCGAGGATCGGACGGCGCGGCGACTCCTTCTGCGACACGGCCCAAAGGAACAGCCGCACCATTTCACCGAAGGCGGCGACGTTGTTGATCAGCTCATCATGAGCGGGCATCGGGATGCCGTGATTTTGCCAGAGGTGGTACTTGATCTCGTGCAGGCGATTGAAGATGGACAGATGATCGAGCAGCACGACATTGGGCCTGCCGGTGACCAGCCAGCGGCCGTAGTGGGCGGTGAGGCCCATGTCACGAAGCTGCCTGACCGCCTGCCCGACGGCACCGGTGAGCGGAGCCTCCTCGAACTCGACCGATGCGGTCTGATGGTTGTAAGGACCGACCAGGCAATAGCGGCTGCCCCATCGATCGACCATGCTGGGCACCTTGGAACGCAGCACGGTGTAGATGCCGCCGACCTGATTGCAGACCTCCCACGCCACCTCAAACAGCAACGGCTCGGCGCGGCGATTACGGGCGTGAACATCCTCCTCCGACTCCACCGCCGGCTCCGGCACGATCGGCGCGGCAGGCGGCAACGCCGGCGCCACCGCCGCCGGAGGCGTCACCGCCAGTTCTTCCTTCGCCGTCGTTCGCTTACCCTTGGACTTGGCCATCAATTCACCCCGATCACGGGAAATTTCCTTATGGAACCGAACCCTGTTGGGCGATTGTACGTGGAGAGGAAGAAATGTGCAGGAAGACAGGAAGGGGAAGGCAAGTTCCGGGTTCCGGGTTCCGAGTTCCGAGTTGAAAGGCAAGGGGAAGGCACGAAGGGAAGGCAAGTTCCGGGTTCCGAGTTCCGAGTTCCGAGTTGAAAGGCAAGGGGAAGGCACGAAGGGGGGAAAGGAGAAGGCTGAATGCTGAATGCTGAAGGCTGAATGCTGAAGGCTGAATGCTGAAGGCATTAAGGGCACGGAGGTGGAACGCGATCGGTCATCACGCCGTTACGATGGATGAATCAGCCGATTGAGAGAATAATGGCCGACTGACACAGGTTCCTTCTCACAACCGCCTTCGTGCCTTCCGCCTTCCCCATTTGAGATTTCAGATTTGAAATTTGAAATTTGAGATTTTCCCAACCCTCCATGCCTTCCCCTTGCCTTTCAACTCGGAACTGGGAACTCGGAACCCGGAACTTGCCTCCCCTTCCTGCCTCCGTGCCTTCCCCTTGCCTTTCAACTCGGAACTCGGAACTCGGAACTTGCCTCCCCTTCGTGCCTCCGTGCCTTCCCCTTGCCTTTCAACTCGGAACTCGAAACTCGGAACCCGGAACTTGCCCCCTTCGTGCCTTCTTGGAGTCCTTTCATGGCCCGCATCGACGACGTGTTCAAGCAGTTGGAACTGGCTTATCAGCCGGACAACATTTATTTTCAGACCATCGGTTCCATTCTGCACGCCGCCGAGACGTCGCAGTTGCCCGAACAGTTGCATCTCGTGCTGGCGCAGCCCAAGAACGAGATCATGGTCCACTTCCCGGTCATGATGGATGACGGCTCCTACCGCCTGTTCAAAGGCTACCGCGTGCAGCACAACAACGTGCTGGGGCCGTTCAAGGGCGGCATCCGCTATCACCACGATGTCGGCCTCGATCACGTCAAGGCGCTGGCCGCGATCATGACCATGAAGTGCGCCCTGGTCCGTCTTCCCTACGGCGGAGCCAAGGGCGCGGTGCGCATCGATCCCCGCGCCCACAGCCCCGGCGAGATGATGCGCATGACCCGACGCTTCACCACCGCACTGGGCAACAACATCGGACCCGATTACGACATCCCCGCGCCCGATGTCGGCACCACCGCCCAGCACATGGCGTGGATGGCCGACACCTACATGAACCTCTCCGACCCGCATGGCCGCACGCGCGGGCTGGGCGTCGTCACCGGCAAGCCGATGGAGTTCGGCGGTTCGCATGGCCGCAACAAGGCGACCGGACAGGGCGTCGTCTATGTCCTCGAGGAAATCGTTCCCGAACTGGGCATCCCGCTCGAAACCGCGACCTTCTCCCTCATCGGCTACGGCAACGTCGGCTCGTGGACCGCCCGGCTGCTCGCCCAAAGAGGGGCCAGACTCAAGGCCGTGCTCGATCACACCGGCGCCATCCGCAACGACGGAGGCATCGACGCGGAAGCGCTCAACACCCATGTCGAAAAAACCGGAGGCGTCGCAGGATTCGCCGGCGCCGAAGCGGTCACCGCACAGCAGTTTCACACCACGAAGGTCGATCTCTACATCCCCGCCGCGCTCGAACAGATGATCGACCAGCACACCGCCAAGATCATCGATTGCAAGGTGCTCGTCGAAGCCGCCAACGCCCCCGTGACCCCCGCCGGCGAACGCGCCCTGATCGAACGCGGCATCGAAATCCTCCCCGCGATCCTCTGCAACGCAGGCGGCGTCACCGTCTCCTACTTCGAGTGGAAACAGAACCGCCAGGCCGAAACGTGGGACTCGGAGGTCGTCGATGAACTGCTCAAGAAACACATGGTCTTCGCGGCCAGACGCACCAAGCTCTGCGCCCACAAATATGAATGCGGCATGCGCACCGCGTCGTACTGCGCCGCGCTGGAATACATCGGCCGCGTCTATGTCCTGCGCGGCATATTCCCGTGACGCCTCGCTGTTCACAGCCGCAGCGTCCTCGCTGCGCGTCTGCGGAACAGGAACAAGAGACAGGAAACAGCAAAGGCGATTGGTTATTAAGCCCCGCCCGGAACCTAAGAACTTATTTCCGGGGGTCCGGGTGAGGGCGGAGTCTTCGACGCCCCGGCGCCCCCGGCGCCCCCGGTGCCTTGCTGTTTCATCGGGCCGGGGCTTCGCGGACTCAGCCCCAGCCACCCAGATTCAAACTGAGTCACTACCGCCCTGATGCGGGCTTTTTTTCGATTTGCCATCGGCGATCAGATGGCTACAATCCTCGCGTCCGCCGCTGATCTCAGGCCTCTGAGTTCTCTTTTGCCGACCCTATCGTCTAGCGGCCTAGGACACTGCCCTTTCACGGCAGTAACACGGGTTCAAATCCCGTTAGGGTCGTTCGACCGGTCAAACGGTCGTCTGCAAACCACGAAAAACGCCCCGCATCCGCGGGGCGTTTTTTTGTTTTTTTTCGCATGGCCGATGATGCCTGAGCATCGGGATAAGAGCCGCGACTCAACGAGTCGCGGACGTAAACAGCCTGAAGGGGTG
>CAZYPK010000225.1:0-6462 GCA_964649195.1 uncultured Phycisphaeraceae bacterium | reverse complement strand
AAACGCGCCGTCGGGACTTGACAACCAAGACAGTCGCTTCAGCCCCAGCCACCCGGAATAATCTCTTGTCACCAAAGATGTCCCCCCACTCACCAGCACTATGCGGGCTTGCGCAGCAGCGCAACGTACCCGCCATCGCGGTAGGCGGCGCCGACGCCGGCAGGCAGCGTCAGCGATTCGTGAAGCAGTTCGCACTGATGCTGCGCGATGACGGCCTGCACCTGGGCTTCGTTCTCGGCGCGGTCGATGCTGCACGTGCTGTAGAGCAGGTGGCCGCCGGGGGCGAGCAGCGGCAGCGATCTTTCGATGATCAGCCTCTGCAACTTGATCAGCGATTTCACCGTCGCTTCGTTGCAGCGATAGCGGGCCTCCGGTCGGCGGGCAAGCACGCCCGTGTTCGTGCAGGGCACATCGAGCAGGAGCAGATCGACGCCCGCACGCCCCGGTTCGTTCATCGCCGCCGCCGTCTTTGCGATGACGTTGGACACTTCGCTGACGGTCACGACTTCCACGCGCATCTCATGGGCGAACGCGCCATGCAGCACGCCCCGGCGATCATCATCCGTGTCGGTGGCGATGATCCGCGCCTCGGGATGCAGCGCCGCCAGGTGGCGCGTCTTGGTGCCGCGACCGGCGCAGTAATCCAGAATCAGCTTCGGCCTCAGCGATGCCGTCGCGCTGCCCGCCTGCGCAGCCGTCACATCCTGCACCCGCCGGGCCGGGTGGCCGCGAAGGAACGGCGTGAGCTGCGCGTGCCCCCCTTCCCAGATGATGAAGCCCGGCTGCTCGTGCGCAGCCCAGCGCGGCGTCTCCTCGCCTTCCACCAGCGGCGACTCCGCAAAGCCTTCTTCAACCACCACCACGATCGGCGGCATGCGCAGCCCGGCGGCGGTGAGTTCGATCGTTTTCGCCACCCCATATTCCTTGAACCAGCGGCGAACAAGCTGGGCCGGGTGACTCGTCGCAATGGCCAGATGTTTTTCAAGGTCGTGAAGATCATGTCCGACCTTCGCATTTTCCCACGCTTCGAACTCCGGCAGACACGCATCGCGCAGCGGCACGTAACCATCTTCCAGCGGCAGGCGGTTGGCAGCAGGCGTCCAGGACCTGCCCCGCACCGCCGCATCGGTCAGTTCGCTGATCCGCCGAAGCACGGCATTGACCAACCCGGTGGCGCCGACACGCACCAGGCCGCGCGCCAGCTTCACCGCTTCATCCACCACCGCATGGGCAGGCAGACGATCCATGAAAAGAAGCTGGGCGCCGGCGGTGAGCAGCACGCCTTGCAGCGAAGGCTCCATGCTCCGCAGCGGCTTGCGCAGATAACCGTTGAGCAGGTACTCGATGGTGAGCCATCGCTGAAGCACCGTGCGGTGAATGGCCAGGGCCAATCGACCCTCGCGGGCATCGAGCGAATCGCCCGTCAGGGGCTGGGCGTCGATGTCGGGAAAATGACCGGCCGCCTCGGCAATGGCGCGGGCGGCGACGTAACGGGCGGAGGATTTTTTCGGAAGTGATGCGGAAGCCATCGGGAGAAGATAGCACACTGAAAATATCGTGTGCCCCGCGTCGATTTCGCGCTTCCCTGCTTTCCCGATGTCATGGGTTTATACAGGGGGATGCGATGCTTCGTGGGCCGCCGCGCCGGCGTGGCGCAGCTTGCCGCCGACGAGTTTGCGGATGACCACGTAGAAGACCGGGGTGAGGATCAGGCCGAACATCGTCACGCCGATCATGCCCCAGAACACCACGGTGCCCAGGGCCCGCCGCATCTCCGCGCCGGCGCCGGTCGACAGCGCCAGCGGGAGCACGCCGAGGATGAAGGCGAAGCTGGTCATGAGGATGGGGCGCAGACGCTGGCGGGCGGCATCGACGGCGGCGTCGCGCGGGGTGGCGCCCTGCTCCTCCTTCTGCTTGGCGAACTCGACGATCAGCACCGCGTTCTTCGCCGATAGCCCGACGAGCACGATGAACCCGATCTGGGTGAAGATGTTGTTCTCCGCGTTGGAGAGCCAGACGCCGCCGATGCCCGCGACCAGGCACATCGGCACGATGAGGATGATCGCCGTCGAGAGCGAGAAGCTTTCATATTCCGCCGAGTGCGTGAGCCAGACGAAAAGCACGCAAAGCGGGAAGATGAAGAGCATGGTGTTGCCGGCCAGGTTCTCCTGGTAGGCGAGTTCGGTCCACTCGTAGCCGTAGCCTTGCGGCAGGGTCTGGGCGGCGAGCTCGTTCATAATGTTGATGGCCTCGCCGCTGCTGACGCCGGGGATGCTGGACCCCTGGAGGTCGGCGGCGGGGTAGAGGTTGTAGCGCGGGATGCGATCGGGGCCGGTGGTTTCCTCCACCTCCAGAACCGCGCCCAGCGGGATCATGCGGCCGTTCTGATTGCGGGTTTTGAACTGGGTGATGTCGCCGGCGGTGGTGCGGAACGTCGATTCGGATTGCGCCATCACGCGGAACACGCGGCCCTGGAAGGTGAAGTCGTTGACGTACTGCGAACCGAGGAAGACGCCCAGCGTTTCATAGACGGAGCCCAGCGTGAGCTGCTGTTGCTTGACGCGGGTGCGATCGACTTCGACCTCGAGCTGCGGGACGTTGGCGCGGAAGCCGCTGAAGACATTGACCAGTTCGGGGCGACCGCGGGCGGCGTTGACCAGCAGGTCCGTGGCGGCCTGTAGTTTCTGCGAATCACCGCTGCCGGTGAGATCCTGCACCTGCATCTTGAACCCGCCGGCGGTGCCGATGCCGCGCACCGGCGGGGGCGGGAACACGATGGCGACGCCTTCCTGCACGGTGGCGAGCTGGGCGTTGAGCTTGCCCATGATCGAGAACATCGACTGCTCAGGGTGGTGCTTGCGGTCGTCAAAGGGATGGAAGGTGACGAACATGGTGGCGGCATTGGACTGGTTGCCGCCGGTGAGGAACGAGAAGCCGGAGATGGCGAGCGTGTCGCGCACGCCGGGGATGGCGCGGGCGATGTCGGCGATGTGCGCGACGGTCTTTTCGGTGCGCTCGAGCGACGCCGCGTCAGGCAGTTGCAGATTGACGAAGATGTAGCCCTGGTCCTGCGTGGGGATGAAGCCGGTGGGCACCTGCTTGAATCCCAGATATCCGGCATAAGCGAGACCGACGTACCCGAGGAGGACGATCAGTGAGAGACGCACGGCCCAGCGGACGCTGCCGACGTAGCCGCGCGTGAAGAGTCCCAGCGAATAGTTGAACAGCCTGAAAAACCAGCCGAAAAGAAAGTCGATGATGACGGTGAGCCAGTCGCGCTTGGCGTTGTGCGGTCGCAGCAGCAGAGCGCAGAGCGCGGGACTGAGCGTAAGCGAGTTGAAGGCCGAGAGCAGCGTGGAGATGGAAATCGTGAGCGCGAACTGCTTGTAGAACTGCCCGGTGATGCCGCTGACGAAAGCGACGGGGATGAACACGGCGGACAGGCCGAAGGCAATGGCGATGACGGCGGGGGTGACCTCATCCATCGCCTTGTAGGTCGCCTCGCGCGGCGGCAGGCCGCGTTCGATCCAGCTCTGCACGTTCTCAACGACGACGATCGCGTCATCCACGACGATGCCGATGGCCAGGACGATGCCGAACAATGAAAGGTTGTTGATTGAAAAGCCGAACACCTTCATGAACGCGAACGTGCCGATGAGCGAAACGGGGATGGCCAGCAGCGGGACGATGGAAGCCCGCCAGCTTTGAAGGAAGACGACGACGACCAGCACGACAAGGGCCACCGCTTCGAGCAGGGTTTTGATGACGTCCTTGATGCTCTGGCGCACGAAGAGCGTGGTGTCGTAGGGGATCTTGTAATCGATGCCGTCGGGGAAGGACTTTTTCAGTTCCTCCATGCGGGCGTAGATGGCGTTGGCGGTGGCGACGGCGTTGGAGCCGGGGAGTTGAAAGATGCCGATGCCGGTGGCGGGCTGGCCGTTGAGGCTGCTGGCGACGCTGTAGTCGCTGGCGCCAAGCTCGACGCGGGCGACGTCCTTGATGCGGGTGAGGCTCGTGCCGCCGCCGGACTTGACGACGATCTCGCCGAACTGCGCGGGGTCGCTGAGCTGGCCCTGGGCGTTGACGGTGTATTGGAAGTCGGTGGCGCCGGCGGGCAGAGGCGGCGCGCCGACGACGCCTGCGGCGACCTGCACGTTCTGCTCGCGGATCGCGCTCACCACGTCGCCGGCGGTCAGGTTTTGAGCGGCGAGCTTCTGCGGATCGATCCAGATGCGCATGGAGTAGTCGCGGCCGCCAAAGACACGGATATCGCCCACGCCGTAAATGCGGGCAAGCTGGTCACGCACCGCGAGCGTCACGAAGTTGCTCAGGTAGAGGCGGTCATAGCGGTTGTTGGGCGAGTAAACCTGCACCACCAGCGTCAGGTCGGGCGAGCTCTTGCGCACCGTGACACCCTGTCGGCGGACTTCTTCCGGAAGCTGCGGCTGGGCGAGGGCGACGCGGTTCTGCACCTGCACCTGGGCGGTGTCGAGATTGGTGCCCAGGGCGAACGTCGCGGTGAGCTGCATCGAGCCGTCGTTGTTGCACTGCGTGGACATGTACAACATGTTTTCCACGCCGTTGAGCTGCTGCTCGATCGGCGTGGCGATCGACTCGGAGACGGTGCGGGCGTTGGCCCCCGGATAGCGCGCCGAAACCACCACGGTGGGCGGCGCGATCTCCGGGTACTGCGCGACCGGCAGCGTCGCCATCGCAATGGCGCCGACCAGGATGGTGACGATGGAAAGCACGGCCGCGAAAACCGGGCGGTCCGTGAAAAAGCGTGCGATGTTCACCGCTGACCCTCCGGGGTTGCATCGGGCCTGGCGGGAGATTTCGCCTGGTCATCGTCAGCGACAGGAAGAGACGGGGTTCGTTGTTCCGGGGGAACCGGGGGAACCGGGGGCGCAGTCGCGGGCGCCTTCTTTGTCATCACCGCATCCTTCTCGCGCGAGTCCTCAAGCATGAACCCGTTGGGCACCGGCATATCCACCAGCGTGGGTGCGACCACCATGTTCTCGCGGGCACGGGCCTGCCCGTTGATCACAACCTGATCGGCGTCCGCCAGACCGGTGGCGACCACCCGCATTCCGCGATACATCGGGCCGAGTTCGATGTGCTTTTTCTGGATCTTGTTCTCGGCATCGATCACGAACACATACTTGAGATTCTGATCGGTCATCACCGCGGGATCAGGCACCAGCAGCGCCGGGTAACGGTCGCTGCCCGCCACGCGCAGCCGGGCATACAACCCGGGCGTCATCCTCCCGTCGGGATTGCCCAGTTCGGCGCGCACCATCATCGTTCCTGTATCCGGGTCCACCGCATTGTTCACGAAATCGATCGTTCCGACGTGCGGGAAGTCCGTCTCGTTGGCCAGTTCGATCCAGCAGGGGATGCGCACGTTGCGGGCGTTCTCATGGAGCCGGTCGCGGGCGAACTGCTGGTATTTGAGCGCCGTCCGCTCATCGGTTTCGACGTAGCAATGGATGGGGTTGATCGAAACGATGGTCGTCAGGAGCGTGGTCTGGTTGCCGCCGGCGCCGCCGGAGATCAGGTTGCCCGGCGACACCAGCTTTCTGCCGATGCGGCCGGAGATCGGCGCCGTCACCTCGGTGTAGCCCAGGTTGAGCCGGGCGGTCTTCTGCAACGCCTCCGCGCCGCTCTTGGCCGCCGTGGACCGCTGGAACAGCAGCCGGGCGTCGCTCAGTTCCTTGGGCGTCGCGGCGCCCTTGGCCGCCAGTTGCTCCACCCGGTTGACCTCGTTTTGGTCGAACTCGAGCTGCGCCGAAAGGCGGCTCACCTCCGCATCGGCGGCGTCGAGCGCATTCCTGAAAGGCTTGGGATCGATCTTGTAAAGCAGCTTGCCCTGCTCGACCAACGCCCCTTCCTCGAAATGAACGGTGTCGAGAAACCCGCTGATCCGGGCCCGCACCTCGACCACATCCACCGCGGCCAGCCGCCCGCTGTGAACATCCCATTCCATCACCTCCCGGCGAACCGGCTTGCTCACCGTGACCGGCAGCGGCGGCGGAGCGGCCTGCTGCTGGGCCGGGGTGGAGCCGGTCACCTGCCCGCAGCCGGCAAGCAGCGGCAGCGACGCCATCACCACGCACACCACACAAACGTCAATCAGTGTCCGTCTCATAAAAACACTCGGTGTCCCGCCGCCCAGACCCGGCGCCCGACCGCCGGACCGTACAATGTACGATACGCTTCGTACAGCGTACGCTTCAGCCCCCATTCCGTCAAGCGCGGCCGATGGCGGGTCTGGGCAAAAGCATATGGCGGAAGAGCGGAAGCCTCGCCCCGGGAGGGCGAGGCTCCCACTGGGAGGGCGAGGCTCCCGCCGAGCCGTTCGTTTGCGAAGCCCGTCCGCGGGCTGAAGCAAACGAAAATCGCGCGATCGGCGATCATGCCTGATCGTTCACCTGCCGCGCGAGTTTCGTTTGCTCAGGCCCC
>CAZYPK010000224.1:0-6462 GCA_964649195.1 uncultured Phycisphaeraceae bacterium | reverse complement strand
CCGCGGACGGGCTTCGCAAACGAACGGCTCGGCGGGAGCCTCGCCCTCCCAGCCACCCGAAGCGGCCCCAGCCACCCGTCGGCGAACGCAGTCTTAAATCTCCACCCCCGGCGACAGTGTGCCGGGCATCGCCACCCGTTCGCTCTCATACACCGCCGTCGCATACGAGCAGTAATCCGCCGCGAAATAGCCGCCGGGCCGATGGTTGCCGCTGTGCCCGGTGCCGCCGAAGGGAAGCTGGCCGCTGGCGCCGGTGGTCTGCCTGTTCCACTGGATGACCCCTGCCCGGCAGCGGCGATGAAACAACTCGTACTTGCCGCGGTCATCGCAAAGCAGCCCCGCCGCCAGGCCGTACTGCGTGTCATTGGCCACGCGGATCGCCTCCTCAAAATCCTTCACGCGGATCAGTTGCAACAGCGGTCCGAAGATCTCGACATCCTCGCGCGGCGCCACCTTCGTCACATCGATCAGCCCCGGCGCGAGCATCGCCTCGCAGCCGCTTGCGGCTTCGCAACGTCGCAGAGCAACCGCCCCGCGCTTGAGCAGGTCCTCCTGCGCCCCGAGCACGTCCATCGCCGCCTGCTTCGAAATCACCGGCCCCATGAACGGCGGCGGCTCATCATCCCACCTGCCCACCCGCACCTTCCCGATCATCGGCAGCAGCGCTTCAAGAAAGCGATCCGCCTCATCGCCATCAATCAGAATAAGCCGCCGGGCGCACGTACACCGCTGGCCGGCCGTGATGTAAGCCGACTGAATCGTGTGATACGCCGCCGCCTGCAAGTCGTTCACATCATGCACGATCAGCGGGTTGTTGCCGCCCATCTCCAGGGCGAGGATGCGCTCAGGCGTCTGGGCAAACGCCCGGCTCAGCGCCAGCCCCGCGCCAAAACTGCCGGTGAAAAACAGGCCGTTGATCCCGCGATGCTGCGCCAGGGCGATGCCTGTCTCCCGGCCACCCTGCACCATGTTCAACACCCCCGCCGGCAGGTGAACCTCCCGCCAGGCTTCCATCATCCGCTCGCCGACGAGCGGCGTCTGTTCGCTGGGTTTGAACACGATCGTGTTGCCCGCGATCAGCGCCGGCACGATGTGGCCGTTGGGCAGATGGCCGGGCAGATTGAACGGCCCCAGCACCGCCGCCACCCCATGCGGCCGATGGCGGGTGATCGCCTTCTGTCCGCCGATGTCGCGCACCTTCTCCGCGCACCGCTCGCCGTGGGCTTCGATCGAGACCGCCACCTTTCCGATCATCGCGGCGACCTCCTGCATCGCCTCCCAGCGCGGCTTGCCGGTGCTGAGGCAGATGGATTCCGCGATCGAATCTTCATGCCTTTTCAGCGCCTGCGCGTAAGCCGTCACACGATCGATGCGGGTTTGAAGCGGCGTGTCGGCCCAGCCTTCGAATGCGTTGCGTGCAGCGGTGATCGCACGATCGATGTCCTCCGCATCGGCGGACCGGCCTTGCCAGCTCGGCTGGCCGGTGGTGGGGTTGATGGCGGTGAATGGCGCGCCGTGGGCAAAGGCATCGGATTTTGTCGTTGGGTCGGGCATGATGGCGATGCGGAACAACGTCGTTCGCCAAGGCGAACGGTTAACCGGGTTTTGTAGTGACGTAGCGCACCGTGTCGCCGACCTTCACCTTCAGCGCCAGGCCGGTGAGTTTGGTAATGATCGCGGTTTCATCCTTCTCCGCCATCAACGGCCCCATGCAGGCGCGGAAGTCGCGCTGCGTGTTGCTGATGATGTAAGCCTTCGCCTCGAGGGGGCCTTCGACGATCTGGGCGATGCGGGCCTGCACGCTTTCCTTCACCGCCCGGATTTTCCGCAGCGGCGAGCTGACGCAAGGCCCGGCCTCGAAGATATCGACCATGCCGTTGAGGGAAAAACCCTCCGTTTCCAGCACATGCAGCGCGGGCGCGGTCTGCGGGTGGACCTTGCCGATGACCTCCTGCGCCGCCTGCGGCAGCAGCGGGATGTAGATCGGATGCCTGGGCATCAGGTCGGCGATGAAGCGTTTGTTGATGATGGAAAGATAATCGGCGCGAGGCAGGTCGATCTCGAAGAAGTGTCTGCCGATGGCGTCCCAGAAGGGCGAGCGGCCTTGATCATCGATGACGCCGCGCATCTCGGCGATGACCAGCGGGTCGAAGAACTTTTTGAACTGTGCCATGAAGAGGAACCGCCCGATGGAGAGCAGCCTGCCGTTGCCTCCGCCGCGATATTCGGGGGCGAGGAACAGGCTGCCGATTTCGCCGGGGCCGTCGTGTTCCGCGTAGAGGTGGAGCGTCTGAATTTCCTTGCGGACCTTGAGCATCTTCGATTCGTGGACCGAGGTTTCGATGCGGTAGGCGTAGAACGGTTCGAAGCCGCCGACCTTGGAGAAGATGCCGGTGGTGCCCACGACCTTGCCGGTGGTGAGGTCTTCCATGACGAAGAGGTAGGGTTCGCCTTCCGGTTTTTTCTGAAGCTTCTCGAAGCCGCGCATGGAGCCTTCGATGCGCTGGCGCAGCAGATTCGCATCGGCGGGCAGGGTGGTGAGACCGAACCCCGCCTGGGCGACAAGCGCGACAAGCTGATCGAGATCGGCAAGGGAAACGGGGCGGAGTACGACCATGAGAAACTCAATTGGATTTGGGATTTCGGATTTAGCCGCCACTGCCGCTGCTTTCGGATTTTGCCTTCGCCATCTTTTCCATCGTCTCTTCGAGAATCGTACACACGGCGTCGATGTCTTCCTCTGTCACGACCGCCATCGGCATGAGGAATCTTACGCGGGCCGGGGTTGATCCGGCGACGAAGGCGAGCACGCCGGCGTCGAACAGGGCGAGCGTGAGTTTTTTGGCATCGTCGGCGGCGCCCTTGAAGGGTGTGAAGGCGATCATGCCGCCCATGCCGTAGGGTCCGCGAATCCAGCCGGGGCGCCGGGCGGCGATGGCGTCGAGGTTGGCGGTGAAGTGGTGATGAAGTTTTGCGATGCGTCCGCTTGCGTCACCGGCATCGTAGTAATCGCCGGTGGTCAGATGATCGAGGATGACCCGTGCCGCGGCGATGGCGGCGGTGGCGCCGGTGAAGGTCTGGCTGATGAGGCCGGGCCTGGGCAGGTATTCATCGGTGAAGAGCGTGGCGCAGACCTGGCTGAGCTTTCCGATGGTGACGATATCGACATAGGGATCGAGGCCGAACGCCTGGAAGCCGAAGAGTTTCGTGAGCCTTCCGAAAGTCTGCACCTCATCGACATACACGGCGATGTTGCCGGCCTTGAGCACTTCGATGATGGCGAGAAAAAAATCGCGCGAACCGACGATGTAGCCGCCTTCGCCGACGACCAGTTCCATCGGCATCACCGCATGTTGGCCTGGGTAACGGGCGATGTGCCGTTTCAGAACGAGCACGGCCTGTGCGATCGATTCTTCGGGCCGCGAAGGATCGAAATAAGGCACGTAATCCACGTTGACCGTGACGGGCAATCCTTCGCGGTACTGCGGACGATCGGTGATCTGCGAAAGCGCCATCGTCCGGCCCATGAAGCAATTCTCGAAGGCGAGAATGCGCGAGGCGGGGGATTTTTTTTGAAGGGCGAGCTTCAGGGCGTTCTCGTTGGCCATCGCGCCGCTGGTGGTGAGGAAGCAGTGGTTGAGACCCGCCCCGCCGGCGTTGGCGTGATCGATCAAGGCGCGGGCCACTTCCACGGAAGGCACGTTCTGCTGGAGGTTGCCCTGCATGATGGTGTCGCTGACGGCGGCATCGACGGCGGCGCTGACCAGATCAGGATGGCTGTGGCCGAGGAAGTGAACGCCGATGCCGGTGATGAAGTCGTACTTGATCGAGCCGTCGGCCAGCTCGACGAGCGGCCCGCGCCCGATGCCGCTGCCGAGGTAGGGGAAGTAAAGCGGGCCGCCACGCGCGGCGGCGAACCGGGCGAGCATCTCGTCGTAGCTTTGCCTGCGCGCAGGATCGGCAGGTCGCGGGCCGGTGATGGATTGCTGCTGATCGGCGAGGGCGGCGAGCAACAGTTGCTTCGCCTGCGCAATGCGCGGGTCGGCGGCGAGACGTTCGGCGAGAAGGGGAGTGGACATGGGGGACTCGAAAGAAAATTTGAAGTGTGAAGTCTGAAGGCTGAGGGCTGAAGTGTGAAGTCTGAAATTTGAGATTTGAAATCCGAAATCTCAACTCATCGTCCATCATCCGCAAGCTTCATCAGGAACATCGCCGTGAGTTTGGCGCGTTCGGTGAGGCTGTCGAGGAATAGTGTTTCGTTTTCGCTGTGGATGGAGTGGCCTCGCGGGCCGAGGGTATCGACGTTGGGCAGGCCGGCGGCGTCGAGTTTGTTGCCGTCGCAGACGCCGCCGGTGGGTTGCCAGTCGAGGTGGAGGTTGAGCTCTTTGCCGCAATCGCGCAGGGTTTCAAGCATGTGTAAAGTTTTCTCATCGATCGGTTTGGGCGGCGAGTGGAAGTAGCCGTCGAGCTGCGCCTGATAGCCGTCCTGATGGTTCAGTTTTTCGAGCAGGCGGGCGAGCGTTTCTTCGACGAAGGTCTGCTGCCGCGGCGTGGCGACGCGGCAGTTGAAGCGGGCGATGGCCAGGTCGGGGACGATGTTCACCGGTCCGCCGCCTTCGATTTTGCCGACGTTGAGCGTCAGGCCGGGGTGCTCGCTTTTCATCTCATTCACGGCGGCCAGTTCGGTGACGGCCTGGGCGATCAGGTGCATGGCGTTGCGGCCCTGGTCGAAGGACCTGCCGGCATGCGCCGCCCTGCCGCGCACGATGAGCGTGAAGTTGCCCGACCCTTTGCGGGGCGCCGCGAAGCCGCCGGTTTCGAGCGCGGGTTCGAAGAGCAGGCCGAGGTCGTGCCGCGATGCGGCTTCGCGCAGGATCGCGGCGGAGCCGGGCGTGCCGATTTCCTCATCGGGGTTGAGCAGCACCTCCCATGCGATGCGGTCGCGCCACGGGCTGCGTTCGATGGCTTCGAGTGCGGTGAGCATGACGATGATGCCGCCCTTGGCATCGGTGACGCCCGGTCCGCGCAGGGTGTTGGCATCGAGTCGATCGCACTGCTGAAAGGGGTGATCGGCGGGATAGACGGTGTCGTAATGGATGCAGAGAAAAACGCGGGGAGAGCCGGGCTTGAAACGATGAGCCTGCTTGCGAAAGCGAAGAGCCTGTCCCAGCGGTGATGCGATTTCATTGCCGGTCGAGTCGATTTCGACCAGCGGCGGCAGGTCGAGCTGCTCGGCGGGAGCGCCCAGGGAATCAAATTGCCGGACCAGTTGCGCAGCCACCGCGGCGAGGCCCGCGAGGTTCATCGTGCCGGAGTTGATGTTGGCCAGCGCGATGACGGATTGAACCATGCGATCGTGCCGGGCGTCGATCCAGTCGAGCATGTCCTGTGTGTCTGTTGTGGCAGGCATGGTGATCGTATCGGTTGATTGAGAGGCGCGAACCCATGCACGGGAGTGCATGGGCTTTGGGGCTTTGGGTTCCGGGGGTCAGCCGGAGAATGCGCCGACGTTGGGGTGGCCAAAGAGGAGGAAGTAGAAGTCGCGGAGGAATTTGGCGAGGAAGAAGTTCATCATGATGATGACGATGAAGCTGGTGACGAAGGCCTGGGTTGCCGCGCGTCCGACGCCTGCCGCGCCGCTGTCGCAGTTGAAGCCCTTGTAGCAACTGATCAGGCCGATGGCCAGGCCGAAGAAGGCGGTCTTGACCAGGCCGCTGATGATGTCGTAGTTGGTGACGAAGCGGGCGGAAAAGTCCCAGTAATCGGCGGCATTGACGCCGTAGCCCCGCACGCAGATGTACCACCCGCCGGCGACGCCCATGAGGTTGCTGAAGATGGTCAGCACCGGCAGCATGAGCACGCAGGTGAGCACGCGCGGCACGACGAGGTAGGCGATCGGATCGGCGCCCATGACGCGCATCGCGTCGATCTGCTCGGTGACCCGCATGGTTCCCAGCTCGGCGGAGACGGAGCCGCCGACGCGGCCGGCGATCATGACGCCGGCCAGGACCGGGCCGATCTGCTTCACGACCGACATGCCGATGATGCCGCCGAGCCTGGCTTCCTGCCCGATGGAGGCGAACTGGTTGTACGCTTCGATGGCCAGGACCATGCCGATGAACATGCCCACGATCATGACCACGCCCAGGCTCTTGGTGCCGATCTGATAGAAGAGCGGCATGAGCTGCGACGGCCGCGTCCAACTGCCGATGCCCCGGAAGAACCAGCCGGCGGTGGCGAAGGAGAAAAGGGTGAACCGCCCGAAGCCTTCCAACTCATCGGCGATGCGCTGACCGAAACTGGCGAACTTGGCGGTGAGCATGGGGGGATTGTAGGGGGAATAAGTTCTGAGTTCTGGGTTCTGAGTTCTGAGTTGAAAGGCAGGGGGGGAAGGCACGAAGGCACGGAGGCACGGAGGGAAGAAAATATCCAATGGCCATTGCAAAGTGCAAAATGCAAAAT
>CAZYPK010000223.1:0-6500 GCA_964649195.1 uncultured Phycisphaeraceae bacterium | reverse complement strand
CGATGAGGGTGAAGGCAGCGGCGGCGCATTTAGCCGTTCGCCTTGGCGAACGGAGCATTGGATGGCCGAGCGTGAAGGCGCGGCGGCATCGTGCCTCAACGGTCGGACAACAAGGGCGCGAAGACGCTTGAAAAACAAAGCGCATGGTTTTTTCCTTTTCGTGATGAAGTCAGACCGGCGCAGTTTGACTGCGTGACGCCGGCAATGGCTGTTCACGGGCTTCATGAACAGCAACGGGATTCGCCGCCATGCGCGAGGTGAAAGCGCAAGGCTTCACCGCGCGGCGGGGCGAACCAACGACCATCAGATGAAAAGGAAAGGCGGCCCGCGATCGCGGTGCGAAGAAAGGAGCATCAGCGATGCGACGGCCCGGACCGGCAGCGGCTCAAGCGTCGCAAGCTGGTAGGAGTGAGGCAGGTCGAAAGCGACCATCACCGGGGCATCGAGCACGCCGATGAATTTGCAGATGGCGCAGTGCTTGGAACCATCGCCCGATGGTGCAGGCGTGTTCTCCGTTTCCGCGGGTCCGCCGACCGGGCAGTGGCCGCAGGTCGGCTTGGCGGCGGGGGCGGTCGCATGGCACGAATCACCGGCGGAACCATTCGCCGGCAGGGCGTTGGCGCCGGCCACGCGGATCGCGCCGCGCTCGTGGCCCGGCACGATGATGCCGAACCACAAACTGAACACGCCGATGAGCAGAATGCGAAGCCAACGCGATTGCATGAGAACAGTATAACCGCCATCGGTCGCTTTTCATTGCATCAGATTTCGGTGGTGGCTCAGTTTGAATCCGGGTGGCTGGGGCTGAGTCCGCGAAGCCCCGGCCCGATGAAACAGCAAGGCGCCGGGGGCTCCGCGGGGCGCCGGGGGGTGCCGGGGGGCGCCGGGGCGTCGAAGACTCCGCCCCAGCCACCCGACGTGCCTCATTGCCTTCCTCTTCCCCCTCCGTGCCTCTGTGCCTTCGTGCCTCCGTGCCTTCCCCCCAAGGCGAACGGCCGACTTATAATCCGCCGATGGCTTCACCTCTCATGCAGCGCATTGGCGATTGCTACATTGCCGACACCGCCCGGGTCGTGGGCGATGTCGATCTTGCAGCCGATGTCTCCATCTGGTTCGGCGTGGCCATTCGCGGCGATGTCGCCAGGGTCGCCATCGGCGTCGGTTCCAATGTGCAGGACAACGCGGTCATTCATTGCGATTCCCACGTGCCCAACATCATCGGCGCCCATGTCTCCATCGGTCACGGGGCGATCGTTCATGGCGTCGGCGTGGGCGATGGCACGCTCATCGGCATGGGGGCGACGGTGCTGGGCGGGACGCGGATCGGCAGGCGGTGTCTGATCGCCGCCGGCGCGGTGCTGCCGCCGAATCTGATCGTGCCTGATGACAGCGTGGTGATGGGCGTGCCCGGCAAGGTGGTGCGGGAGACTTCGGCGAAGGAACGTGAATATCTTGCATGGCTGGCGCCGCACTACGTATCACTGGCGAGGCTGCACCACGGGCATCCGGATGATCCGAGAGTGAAGCGATGGGGCGTCAGGGCCGTTTGATTCTCCGTCCCATCACCGGAAGGAAAAGTTCCAAATCACAAAATCCAAATCCCAAACAAACTCGAAAGCGAGCCGAACCGGGCAAAACCGATCCGAATCCGAATTCTGTTTGATTGCGTTTTTTCTTTGGAACTTGTTTGGAGTTTGAGCTTTGTCATTTGGAACTTCCCACAGAGTGGGTGCCGAGAATTAAACGACCCTGGCGCCGGGGCATGTGACATTTCGTCAATGTCCATCGCCTCCGTTATACTGGCGGACTTGGCCCATTGCATGGGCATTGCCGGACCATCAACCCAGTGAAAGGATCAGGTATGCAACGGATGTGGATGCTCTTGTGTGCGGTCGGCCTCCTCACCGGCTTTGCCGTCGCGGCGGAGGACGCCAAGGAGGTCACGAAGGAAGCGACCAAGGACGCGGTCAAGGATGATGCCAAGGAAACTCCGAAAGAGCCGGGCATCAACGACCCCGTCGGCCCGCTGAAGAATCTCAAGGACAAGGTCAGTTACGCGATCGGTCTGAACATCGGCCGCAACATGGTGCGCGACGGCGTGGACATCGATGCCGACCTGCTGGCTTCGGGCATCAAGGCGGCGCTGGCGGAGAAGGACGCCAAGCCGCTCCTGACCGAGGAGCAGATCCGCGAAGTGATCATCGCCTTCCAGGCCGAGATGGAGAAAAAGGCCGTCGCCATGGAGGCCAAGGCCGCCGAGGAGCGCAAGGCGGCCGCGGACAAGAACAAGAAGGATGGCGATGCGTTCCTCGCCGCCAACGGCAAGAAGGAAGGCATCAAGACCACCAAGAGCGGCCTCCAGTACGAAGTCATCACCCAAGGCACCGGCGCCGTCCCCAAGGCGACCGACACCGTCCGCACCCACTACAAGGGCACCCTGCTCGACGGCACCGAGTTCGACTCCAGCTACAAGCGCCAGGCCCCGGCCACGTTCGAAGTCGGCGGTGTCATCGAAGGCTGGACCGAAGCCCTTCAGCTTATGAAGGTCGGCTCCAAGTACCGCCTGTTCGTCCCCTCCGACCTGGCCTACGGCGAACGCGGCACCCGCGACGGCACCATCGGACCCAACGCCGTCCTCGTCTTCGAAGTCGAACTCCTGGGCATCGAGTCCGCCATCAATCTGCCCAAGGCGCCGTGAGATTCAGCCCGTTGAAGAGGTCGGAGGTTGCTCTGTTGAAAACATCCTGATTTCACGCTCAAGCCCGATGGCGAGTCCGCGAGCCGTCGGGGTATTCCGTGGCTGATACCCCGACGGCTCGCGGACTCGCCATCGGGCTTGGCGTTTTCAACAGACCAGTCAGAGGTCAGAAAAACATTCAGTTTCCCAGTGGGGATTCCTGAATAACCTCACGTCCAAGCCGCTTGCGGCGTAGCAATCCCCCGATGCACCCCGGTTCACGGTGCATCGGGGGTTGTTCGGAAGTCCCACTGGCGATAATGCTGAAATGTACGAAAGGCAAAGCATGTTTCCCGCTTGGTCCATGGCGCTTTGCGGCATATTTCAGGCCATGTTTGGATTGTATATGCTGACCTACAACACTTCTGTAATGCCTGAGAAGCTTACAGGGATGTTTAAGTGGCGCATATCCATTTGGAAGGTTCGAGTCATGGGTATGATATTGTTGCTCCTTGGCATATTGGTGACCCTCGAATCGTTCGGGGCATTTTGACATATGCGATCGCATATCCAGATCGCGGATTGAGCGCCCATTCAAATGAATGACCTCAACAGGCATCCAATATGGGGGTTTGCAACAGCGGCATTCGGATTTATATGCTGCATACTTGGGCTTGGCTTCGCCGGAGGCGCGAGCGTTCCAACCTATGCGACAGCATTCGGATTTGCACTGTATGTCGTTGGCGGCGGACTGTTTGCCGCTGTTTCCCTGCTGTTAAGACCCAAGCCAAAGCGGTTATATGCAGCCGAGCACTTTATCATAACAGTGATCGACTTCGCGCTCCTGGCGTTCGCAATCATTGTGGCAATGCTTTTTGTGGTGCTCAAGTAGGCGTTTCAAATCTTCGTTGCCCGCGCAACGGGGCCGCTCGGCAGCCCGCGCCGCTCGCCGGCGGCATCAAAAGGATCAGATGCCGAGACTGCCGCGCGCCATGAGCCGAAACCGCCGGCAAATCCTCACGGCTTCACGGGCATTGGCCGGCGTCGAACTCGTGCCGGGATATCGTGGCGAAATCGCCGAGATGCTCAGAATCGCAAACGCCCCCGCCAACGCGCTCCAACCCGGTTGGACGGCCGCCGCAAGCTGCAACAGCGCCGGCAGATCGTGAGTCTTGGGAAATGAAATGCCCGCCTCGGTCAGAATCGCCTTGAGGTATTTCTCGACGCACTGCTGGGCATGAAAGCACAACGGGTCGAGTCGGCTCGCCTTACGCGACCGCAGGAGCAGACAAACGACGTCGTAATCGCCTTCGGCCTTGCTCACCCACTCTTGCGTTATCGGCAGCATAAAGGACCACTCCCTTGTCCATCACCTCGGCCAGAAAGAAATCATTCCCCGCGATCCGCCGCGCAATCTCCGCCCTGGAGCGCACGATCAGGTCAAGCGGAAACGACGCGGGGATCGCCTGCCTGATGCGCGCCGCCGCATCCTGGCTTGCCCCCCGGTAAGACTTCACCACGAGAAGGTCGGCATCCGAATCCGCCGTGGGCGCTCCATAGGCGTGGGAACCGAAAAGGATCACGCGCTCCGGCGCAAAACGCTTCACGACCTGGTCCACAAATCGCTCGATGTCCGCGGCGATGATCATGAAAAGAGTATAGCCCGGCGACGCCTCATGCGTCCCGGCGGAAAACCGCGTTTCTCCCTGCGGAACCTGGCGCGGTGGCGCTTCCACAGGTTTTTGATTTGGGTACACTGCACGGTGCGTTTGATCATCGGGTCGTCGTTTGCGGAAAAGCCCCGTCCCTGGGGCGGGCGCCAAATGATGAGTTCATTTTGTCCATTCGTGCCTTTGGAGATCGTCGATGAAAATCCTTGCCGCTTTTTTTCTTGTGATCGTGCTGGTCGTCGCGGGCTGGTTCATGTTTTCATCGAAGCTGCCTGAGGCGGACTTCATCATCATCTCCGGCGCCGAGGTCGATACGCTCGATCCGCAGCAGGCGAGCTGGCTGGTGGATTTCCGGGTGATCGAGTGCATGTACGAGCCGCTGGTGAGCGTAAGCACGCTCACCATGAAGCTGGAGCCCGCCGCCGCCAGCAAGTGGGAAATCAGCGAGGACAAGCTCACCTACACCTTCCATATCCGCCCCGAGGCCAGGTGGAGCAACGGCGATCCGGTGACGGCCCACGACTATATTTTCGCCTGGCAGCGGGCGATGCTGCCGGACCACAACACGCAGTACGCCACGATGCACATGCACATCAAAGGCGCCAAGGCGTTCCACGAGAAACGCAAGGCGGACCTGAAGTCCTATGCCGCCGGTTCGACGCGAACCCCCGAAGCGGCCGCCGCGCTTCTGAAGCGGACCCTGGCGGACTTCGACGCCAACGTCGGCCTCAAGGCCCTCGATGACCGGACGCTGATGGTCACCCTCGAACGGCCGACGCCTTATTTCCTGGACCTGGTCGCCTTCAACACCTACGCCCCGGTGCACCGCAGGAGCGTTGAGGCCGCCACGAAGCTCGATTCCGAAGGCTCGCTGGTGATGGATGCGAAATACTTCAGCGATCCTTCCCGCGCCATCGCCAACGGCGGCTACGTGCTGGCGCAGCGGAACTTCAAGGAATACACGCTGCTGACCGCCAACCCGCACTACTGGGACAAGGCGAACATGGGCAACCAGTCGATCCTGGTGCGGGTGATCGAGAACGAAAACACCGCGCTGCTCGAATACAACGCGGGCAACGCCCACTGGCTGCCGGACATCCCCACGACATCGCCGCTGGCGGCGGACCTGCTGGAGCAGCAGAAGCAGGGCAAGCGGAAGGATGTTCACATCGAACTGGGGGCGGGGACGTACTTTTATCACTTCAACTGCAACAAGGAATACAAGGGCAAGCCCAACGTGCTGGCCGATCCGCGCGTGCGGCGGGCGCTGTCGATGGCGATCGATCGCAGGACGATCGTGGAGAAGATCACGCGGCTGAATCAGCCGATCGCCCTGAGCATGACGCCGCGGAACGTGGGCGTGGGCGGGTACGAGCCGCCGGTGGAGGCCGGGGCGCAGTTCGATCCCGACGGGGCCAAGAAGCTGCTGGCCGAGGCGGGCTTCCCCGGCGGCAAAGGCTTTCCGCAGGACATGAAAATCTCCTACAACACCGGCAGCAGGCACGAGGTGGTCGCCCAGCAGATTCAGCAGGACTGGGAGAAAATCCTGGGCGTCAAGGTCGCCCTCGAAGGCGCGGAAAAAAGCCAGATCATGGAGATTCGCCGCAAGCACGACTACACCATCACCCGCGGCGGCTGGTACGGCGACTACCCCGACGCCACCACCTTCCTCGAACAGTTCCTCTCCGGCGACGGCCACAACACCTCGGCCTACAGCAACGCGAAATATGACGAACTCTACCACGCGGCAGGCGACGAAGCCGACCCGGTGAAACGCCTGGCCCTGCTGCGCGAAGCGGAAGCGATCCTCCTGAACGAACAGCCCATCGCCCCGATCTATCAATACATCCACATCAACATCTACGACAAGGCCAAGGTCGAAAACCTCAACACCAACCCGTGGAACACCCGCCAGCTTCACGCGGTGAAGGTGAAGAAGAACTGAGCGATGATGACGAAGAGATGAAGGGGCGGCGCAACAGGGTAAAAGCATATGGAAGGGCGGAAGCCTCCGGCTGGGAGGACGAGGCTCCCGCTGGGAGGGCGAGGCTCCCGCCGAGCCGATTCGTTTGCGACGGCCCCGCTTTGGGGGCCGGAGCAAACGAAACTCGCGCGGCAGGTGAACGATCCAGGCATGATCGCCGGCCGCGCGA
>CAZYPK010000222.1:0-6530 GCA_964649195.1 uncultured Phycisphaeraceae bacterium | reverse complement strand
TCCTTGCCGAAAAGGAACGGGAACCCCCGACACACGCGGACATCCCCAACTCACTGTAACGTCAACACTAAGAATGCGCCGGAAAGTTTTGCCACACCCTACACCCTGTCGTACCCGTCACCCTTCTTTCGCCCGCCGCCACGATTTCGCTCGGCCAGGCGAGCCTGGGCACGTAAAAGCGTTTCGTCATCAATGATCCGCAGGCGCTCGTCACGCCAGTCAAGAAGTGGCTCGTCGCGTTTGAAGTGTCGCGTGTAGCCAGCCTTGTTCATCCATACGCCCTTCGATCGGCCATAGCTCCAGTCGCCAACGTACCGTGGATTGGTAAGAACCGTTCGGGCTGAGGCCTTCGTCCACAGCTTCAGGTTGGCCTTCGGCGGCAGCGGAGCGTTCTCCGTGTTCAGCCGACGGGCGATCCCTTCCATGGACAATTCGCCATCGATGTACCACGCAAAGATCTTCCGAACCCACTCGGCCTGCTCCTCGTCGAATTCCCAGGTCTTTGGCTTCCTGCCGTTTCGAGCCGGGGCACCCTCAATCGGAACGCGTCGATAACCGAAACTCGTCGTACCCCAAACGCGGCCCTGCTGCGCCAACCCCTGATGGGCAGCCTGAACCTGCCCGCCCGTGATTTGCACCTGCATCTCGTCGAGCATGGCGAATACCTGAAGCAACGCACGCCAGAATTCGCTCTTTGAAGTGTCGATGTTCTGGGCGACAAAAACGCATCGTTTCTTGCGATCCATGATCTCTTCTTCAACGAACTGAAGCGACCGGTAAACCTTGCGATAGATGCGATTGGTCGCGAAGGTGATGACGACATCGATTTCATCGGCGCGCATGGCGGCCAGCATGCCGTTGAAGCCTTTGCGTTTGTGAGTTCGCCCGGTTCTCGCACGATCGGCGAAGATGTGCTCGTCAAGGACACTGATCGCATTGTTCTCCGCCCATTCCCGGCAGACGCGAACCTGATCCTCAATCGATTGCTGAAAGCGGCTGGAGTACCGGGCATAGATCGCGCCGCGGTTACGGCCGTTCCGCGCGACCGCCCCGCAAACCATGGCGGTGCTGAGAATGGTTGCCAAGGTGGCGGGATGAGTTGTAGAGGACCGGTGCCGGGTTAACACACCTTCCTGTGCTGCGCTTGAGTTGTCCCCCTCTTGTCCCTGTGGCGCGCCTCGATAACGAGGAATGACTGGGAACAACTCGGCACGACTCGCTTGCCGTAAACTCAGGTCTTTCGAGTCATTAACATGTAAGTTGCGAACCGGGTCGGGTTTGTGAAAACTTGGCTCGCAGAGTCCGGCTCTGATAAGGCAGCCGCGTGAGAGGTCATGCACCTCAACACATGGCGGCAGCCCAGGGCAACTCACGTTGCCTGCGTAATTCGACGAAGATAAAGATTGCGGAGCAGCTATCAGCCGTCAGCCGTCAGCTATCAGCCAGAGTAAGGCAGATAAGCATGTCGCTGGGAACAGTGGTGGTTCCGGGACCGTGAAAGCTGAAGGCTGAAAGCTGATGGCTGAAGGCTGATCGCTGATGGCTGATGGCTTAGCTGACCGCTGAAAGCTTTTCCGATCTTTTCGGGTTGCTCGAACGTATGGTTGTCGATGTCGATTTCGCCAGTGGAGATTTGATCATGAATGGCATGTCAATGATGGGCAAAGTGCGGGTGCTTGCGATGGCGGGCTGCCTGGGGCTTTTTTCCGCGGGCTGCACCCACAAGCAAGGCAAGGAATACGTCTTCAAGAGCGATCCGATGGGGCATGGCCCCGATGAGTATGAAATCTACACCGACCGCACCCCCCGATCGGTTCACAGGGGTGAGGACACCGCCCGGGCCGGCGTGATCATCCTGCCTCCGGTGCAGCCGGTGGAGCGGACGGCGGCGCGGCAGAAGGAAGTGATGATCGCCCTGCTCCAGTTCAACGAGAAGATGTACAACCTCGAAGAACGCCGGGCCAAGGACATTGTGAAATGGGTTTCGACCTTCATGCAGGACCATCGCGGGCTGGCGCCGGATCAGCCCGTGGCCATTCAGTCGGCCCTGGACACGATGCTCCGCTCGCGCGAACGCGCCGCCAAGGCCGCCGGCGAAGCCACCGATGCCGCGACGAAGGGCCAGATCGATGAAGCCATCGTGAAGATCGATGAAGAGGTCGCCTTCTTCCGCAAGTATGTCGAGGAGCGGCCGGCCAAGGCGGCCGAGTATCAGCGGCAGATGGATGAACTTGAAGCCGCCAACAAGCGCATGCAGTTGTGGCAGGCGCGGCATACCCGCATGACCAACACCCTCGAGTGGACGCAGACCACCAAGAGCAGCGCCGATGCCGAACTCCACCGCGCCTTGCTCGAACTGGCCGACACGCTCACGCATCCCGATGACCAGACCAAGATGGAAGCGCTGGCGATGGCGGTGAACATCGGCGGGTCCGACGCCCAGGCGCTGCTGCCGCGCGTTCGAGTCATCGCCGGGGATGAGAAGATCAACCCTGATGTCCGCGCCTTTGCCGCCAAGGCGGCTCAGTCCATCGAATCGCAGCAGGGCTGAAGTTTTCACCAGAGCCGGTGACAGAGCCCCGACTCAACGAGTCGCGGACGTGAACAGCCTGATGGAGGGGAAAGTCGCGCGGCGGTGAAATGCCTCGAAAACCGTGGGATACAGGACGGAGGCCGTGGGACAAGAGGCCGTCCATCCACTGCGCCGTCTCGCGCCCCCTTCAGGCCGTTCACGTCCGCGACGTGTTACGTCGCGGCTCGCTCTTACTTCCCATCCCCGCGATCGTAGGCCATCTCTCTTGCCCGCTTGATGATCTCCTCCGTCACCTCCGGCATCGGGTAGTGCCTGCGGAGAAAATCGCGGAGCGAATCGCTGTTGGCGATGCGGAAGTAAACGACCGGCTCGATGCGGTTGGCGGCGAAGGTCACCGCCCGCGCCAGCCGATGCCGCGATGCCGCCATCAGCAGCTCGCCGCTCTGCTCGAAGCGCAGCGGCAGAATCTCAAACTGCCAGGCCTGCCGGCGGTTGATCAGCTTCAAGGCCCGGAGGTCGATGTCCTTCTCGCGCAGCTCGTACTCGCCGGTCATGCGGAAATACTGCTCGATCCAGGCCTGCTCGATCGATTCGACGGTGACATCAAACATCTGCTCGGCAAGCACGCCGAAAGGCAGCCCACGCACGCGCTGCTGCCGGACGACTTCGAACACCTGCTGCTCGGTGAGCACGCCGCGTTCGATGAGGATCTGCCCGATGCGGATGTCTTTGGTCGGCTGCGCCACGGAAGGCTCCTTCGTTCGTTGGTCGGCCGGGCGCGATGTTGAAAGTGGACCCGGCCGCGGCTGTTGTGTTCATCGACACAAGCAACGCGGAGATTGAGGGGAGGGAATGACGGGACGGCAAGCGGCCGGGTATTTGGCCGTCCGCCTCGGCGGACGAACGCGCAGGGGTGAGTCAAAGGATGAAAAAACCCTCGGTTGTCCGAGGGTTTTGCGTTCGTTTAATGAGGGTGTTCGTTGCGAAGCCGCGAGCGGCTTATGCCAGGCCGTCGGCTTTGGCCATGTGCAGGAGCAGATCGACGACGCGGTTGCTGTAGCCCCATTCGTTGTCGTACCAGCTCACGAGCTTGAAGAAGTTGCTGTTGAGTTCGATGCCCGCGCCGGCATCGAAGATGGAGCTGCGGGGATCGTGGATGAAGTCGGTGGAGACGACTTCCTCATCGGTGTAGCCGAGGATGCCCTTGAGCGGGCCGTCGCCGGCGGCGGCCTTGAGGGCGGCGCAGATGTCCTTGTAGGTGGTGGCCTTTTCGGTCTTGACGGTCAGGTCAACGACGGAGACGTTGGCCGTGGGGATGCGGAACGCCATGCCGGTGAGCTTGCCCTTGAGCGCGGGGATCGCCAAAGCGACGGCCTTGGCGGCGCCGGTGGAGGAAGGAATGATATTGACGCCGGCGGACCGGCCGCCGCGCCAATCCTTCTTGCTCGGTCCGTCCTGCGTGGGCTGCGTGGCGGTGATGGCGTGAACGGTGGTCATCAGGCCCTCGGCGATGCCGAAGGTTTCATGAACGACCTTGGCCAGCGGCGCCAGGCAGTTGGTGGTGCAGCTTGCGTTGCTGACGATGGTGTGTTTGCTCTTGTCGAAGACGCTTTCGTTGACGCCCATGACGATGGTGGGCACGATGTCGGGCGTCTTGGTGGGGGCGGAGATGAGGACGCGCTTGGCGCCGCCGGTCAGGTGCTTGCCCGCGCCCTCGGCATCGGTGAACAGGCCGGTGGATTCGACGATGTAATCCGCGCCCTGCGCGGCCCAGGGGAGCTGCGCCGGGTCGCGCTGCGAGAAGGTGGCGATTTCCTGGCCGTTGACGACGAGCGTGGTTTCGCCCTTGTTTTCCACGGTGCCGTTGAACCGGCCGTGGATGGAATCATGCTTGAGCAGGTAGCCCAGGTTGTCGGCGGCAACGAGATCGTTGACGCCGACGAATTGAATGGGGGCCTTGCGATCGAAAGCGGCCCGCATGACCAGGCGACCGATGCGACCGAAACCGTTGATGCCGACTTTGAGAGCCATTGCTCGAGTCTCCAGAAAGACCGGGGGATGATCCGGGTGTTGGGGGGAAAGAGATTTATCATCAGCACGCCGGGCGGCATGCGTCCCGGCAGTGTGCCGGGAAGAGCCGGGTACGGTAGGGAAAACGGGGGAAAAGTCAAACTCGGACTTATTCGGGCGTGCCCATCTTTTGTGGCAGCGCAAAGCCCCGCTTCCGGGGACCGGGGTTTGAGAAGTTTGGGGTGGCTGGGGCTGAGGCTTTGCGAAGCCCCGGCAAGGTGAACCGAGGGAGCCGGGGCTTCGCAAAGCCTCAGCCCCAGCCACCCGGAATCCCCCGGAATCCCCCGGAATCATATCTTGCCACAAAAGATTGGGCGCACCCGGTTCACCCTTTCGCTTCCGCCCGCGTCTTGAGATTGTCCAGCACGTTCATGAAGTTGATGTAGCTGTCGTAGGGCGATTCATACGGATTGAAATACTTGTGTACATCGCCGTCGGCGAAGTATTTCGTACACATGTAGTAGTAGTGGTCGCTGGTGGTCAGCCTGCGCCAGTCGCGGAGCAGTTGCTCGTCGCCCGTGGCCTTGACCATTTCTTCGAGCTTATACAGTTCGTGCAGGGCGTTGCTCTGCATCGCGTTGCCCAGCCAGGCGGAGAGATCGCGCTCGGTGTCGGCCCAACTGATCATGTGAGGCACATCGTAGGTCGCCGCCGGCTCATGCTTCCTGATGCTCTCGCTGGGGGTCAGGAACTCATTGGCGCCGGGGTTCGCCTTGAGCACCTCATCCGGCAGCGCCTTGAGAAAATCGAAGATGCCCGTCTCCGCCCACTGGTGCTCGCCGAAGGTTTCGTAATCCATGAAGAGATTGCACATCGTGCCTTCACCATTGATCGCGTCGATGGACCTGGCAAACTTGTCCGCCGTGAGCGGCCAGCCGGCCCAGGCGCGGTTGGAGAAGCGGAAGGCGATGTCATCGCTCAGGCGATAGTTCTTCAGCAGCAGCCGCACCTTGTCTTCATTGGGCGGCCGATAGGCGACGTTGGGCGAGCGGCCGGTGAGGATGTGATCGGCGCCCTCGGCGATCACGCCGTGGTATCCGCCGAGGCCGGCGATGTGATGGGCCAGTTCGTTGTTGTAGATCAGTTCGGTGTTGCGGAAGACGGTGGGCGTCTGGCCAAACAGCTCCTGCACGAGTTTGGTGTGCAGCGTGATCTGGGCCTTGAACTCATCGCGGCTGTAGAGGAAGGCCAGGGAGTGGTGATGGGTTTCGCCGAGGAATTCGACGCAGCCGGTGGCGGCCAGGTCCTGAAAGATTTTCAGGACAGCCGGGTGATGATCACGAAGCTGTTCGAGGATGCAGCCGGTGAGCGAATAGGCGACGCGGAACCGGCCTTCGTGTTTGCGGACGAGATCGAGGATGAGCCGCGTGGCCGGCGTGTAGCACTTGTGGACGATGCGGTCGAGAATCTGCCGGTTGCGATGCTCGTCGAAGTAGTTCGTGCCGGTGTCGAAGACGCTGTACCGTCGCAGCCGGTAGGGCTGGTGAAGTTGAAAATAGAAACAAACCGACGCCATGCGTGTTGCCTCAGAGGGGTCTGAAAAACTTCCGTTCCTCTTTTCCGGGGGAGGGAGGGGCCGACGAATGACCTTGGCGCTTCATTGCGCCGCGATCCCGCCCAGTCGAACCCGCATCAAACGAGGGTTATACTAACCGATTCTCCGCAAGGCGGTGATGGAGGGAGGGCGAGGCTCCCGCCGAGCCGTTCTTCACGAGGCCTCAAAAGTTCACTTGTTCAGCCTGCGGACAGGCTTCACAAGTGAACGGCTCGGCAGGAGCCTCGCCCTCCCAACAATCCGCAATCCGAAATCCGAAATCCCAAATCCGAAATCCATCCATGCTCACCAGCCGCGAAATCCGTCAGCAGTTCATCGACTTCTTCGTACACAACCACGGGCACACCTTCGTGCAAAGCTCGCCGGTGGTGC
>CAZYPK010000221.1:0-6533 GCA_964649195.1 uncultured Phycisphaeraceae bacterium | reverse complement strand
TCGCGGCTCAGCCGCGACTCAACGAGTCGCGGACGTCAACAGCCTGAAGGAGTGGCCCATCGCACCTTTTTCTTTCAGCCTCGATCGGCGCCCGGTGGTTTTCGCATCCCCTGATTCGCTGCACGATGGCCACTCCATTCTTGTCGTTCACGTCCGCGACGTGTTACGTCGCGGCTCATCTCCAGGCGCGGAAGGAATCGGCGATGTGATAGTTGTGGCACTTGAGGCAACTGTCGCCCGCCAATTGAGGCTGATGGCAGGTCGTGCATTTCTCGCGGCGGAGCTTTTCAAAACCGACCTGGCCGGCGGTGAAATCGTGCGGGTCCAGCGACCGGTACTTGGCCATGTCACCCCTGGCGATCTGATGGCATATCTTGCAATCGGCCAGTTCGGGCAGGCTGCGGTGCGGGCGATGGCTGAACTTCACAAACGGACGGCTCTCGACCTCCGGCTGCTTGGCCTCCCACGGAATCATCAGCGGGCCGTGGCCCGATGGGTCGGCCCATGCGAAGGCTTTTTCCAGCAGGCCCGCTTCCTTCGCGGGCGGAATCGCCTCCACGCTGTGACACTTGAAGCAGGCGATGCGCGAGTCGGGATGGCGCAAAGCCTCGAACGCCACCTTGCCGATCGAAGGCGTCCCCTTGCGCGGCTGCACCGCGGCGCGGGCGGTGAGCGAGAGCCACTGCTTGAGCAGCACGTTGGCATGACCGACCGGGCGATAGAGGATGGCGAAGTTTTCCTCATCGACATACCACCCGCCGGCCACCAGTCGTTCCGAGGGTGAGAGCAGCCGCGTGGCGGGCAGTTGGGCGGGCGCGGGGACCGGGGGTGCCGGGGGTGTCGTTGTTGACGGGGGCGGCTTCAGGTCCTCTTCATCTTCATCGAATAGTCCGCCGCCGGCCGGCTTGGCTGGTGCCGGGGGCGCGAGGGGCGTTGTCGATTTCGCAGGGGGCGCATCATCCTCATCTTCATTGAAGAGCGAATCATTCTTCTTCGCCGGCGTCTTGGCCGGCGGGGGCGGCGCCGGGGGGGCATCATCGCTGTCATCGAACAGGTCGTTGGCGGGCAGCGTGCCATGCAACAGCCAGGTCGTCACGGATATGGCCGGGGTGGTTTGCGGGGATGTTGATGCTGCCGATGTTGACGCGGAGGCTGATGAGGAATCGGAAGCGGCGCTGACATTGGTGCGCTCACCCCGGCCAAGGTCGAGGCCATATGAAGCCAGTGTGTCGCCGGGCATCGCGGGCAGTGCGGAACGCTGGTGAACGTGCTCGATGAGGGAGATGACGCTGATCTTGTCGAAGGTCAGCCTGGTGTCGGGAAGGACCACGACGGTCACATGCGAGTTAAGACCGATGCGCAACTGCGCGGTGGGCGGCAATGCCTGACCGACATCGACCCAGCGCCAAGGCGAGGTCGCGGAGGTTCGATATTGCACGCTGCCGCGCAGTTCCGTGATGCGGGCAAAAGGCGCGGCGGCGGCGGGCTTGGTGTCATCCAGCAACCCCGGCCGCTTGGGCGCAGGCTGCGGAGCGGGTTTTGGTTCCGGCTTCGGTTCAGGTTTGGGTTCAGGTTTGGGTTCCGGTTTCGGTTCGGGGATCGGTGGTGGTGCGATTGGCACCTTCACCTCCGAGCGATCATCGGTGTCATCAAACAGGCTGTCATCCTTGAAGCCACCGGCCGGTTTCTTCACCGGTTCCAACGGCAACGGCCCCGCCGGTTCCACAGGCTTGACCGGCTCCGGCTTAGGCTCTTTCGGCTCCTTCGGCTCTTCAGGCTCTTCAGGCTCTTCAGGCTCCTTCGGCGCCACCGGCAACAGCACGATCGCGTCGGCGTCATCATCATCCTCAAACAGATCATCCGGCCTGGGCTTGGGCTGCACCGGGTCCGCCACCGTTGGCGTGGTCGGCGTTGCCGGTGTCGTCGGCCTGGGCGCGGGCGGGTCATCCTCATCGTCATTGAACAGGTCATCGGCCACCTTGGGCTTGGCCGGCGCATCATCCTCATCATCACCAAAAAGATCATCCGGCTTGGGCTTGGGAGTCGGCGTTGTTCCGGGGGTGACTCCGGGGGTGACTCCGGGGGTTGTTCCGGGGGGCTTGGGTTTGACCGCCGGCGCGCCCGGCAGCGGCCGGCCGGCGCGGTAGAGCGGCACGGTTTCGAGCACATCGGGGAACCACTTCTTCTGCGCCACGCTGATGGCATCGATGGGCAACTGCGCCGTCAGTTCCGCAAGCTGTCTGCCATCGATCGGGCCGGCCTGCACCAGGGCGGCATTGATGCGGTCGCGCACCGCCTCCTGTCCGCGGGTCGCCAGATCATGGAACAACTCCTTCACACCCCACGCCACGCGAACCACCGCGGCCTTCTCCGCATCGCCGGCCCTGGTCAGATCGTTGAGCTTGAACTTGTCAGGCAGCAGGCTCAAGGCCCTGGCCACCTGCGGATCGCCCGCCAGCAGCACCCGCATGAAAGGCGAAAGCTCGCCGCGGATGTCGTAATCCGCGCCGCGAGGCCAGGCGCCGATCCACGGTCCGCCCGCCTCGGCGAAGGCGGCCAGTTCCTCCACATCGATGCCCGGCAGGTGCAGCACCTTCAGCGGCGCCTCCGGGCTGTCAACATCCTTGGAATGACACGAAGCGCAACTGCTTGCGAAGTTCACCGTCACCATGTGCCGATCGCTGACATCGGACTGATGGCACGAGGCGCAGTCGAACTGCGCGCTGCGATTGGCGAAGTGGCCCTGATGGCCGGCGTGATCGAACTTGATGCGGGTCCGCCGCTCGTAGGGGAAGCGGTTGAAGTCGGGGTGGCCGCTGGCGAAGCTGTTGAACTTGGTGGTGTGGCAGGCTTGGCACTGATGATTGCTCATGTGCGCCAGGTTGTGCTCCTGGCCCCGGTGCTCGACGTGGCAGGTGGCGCAGGCGATCTGCCTGTCGGCCGTCAGCGGCACATCCGGCCCGACCGATGCCAGCAGCCAGCGCAGCGGCGTCTTGGGCCTGATCAGCGGCCTGGGCGAAGCCTTCGCCAGCGCCTTCGGATCGAAGCTGTGCGGATTCAGCGGATTCTCGCGCAGACCCGGCGTGTTCCTGTGACAGCCCAGGCAGTTCCGGCTTTCGACGATCGCCGAGGCGCCGGCGGAGAAGGCGGACTTGATCCACGCATCGGGCGTGGACCCGCCGCCGTCGCTGTTGTTCCCTTTTGCCGCCGTGTGACAGACCGAGCAGTTGGCGTTGTTGGCGTCCTTGAGCACCTGCCCGTGGGCCTGGCTCAGCTCGCCGGGCTTGATGAAGTTCATCCGCTGCGGGCCAAAGAGCATGTACGACAACACGCCCAGCGTCAGCGCCACCGACCAGAACACCACCTGCCCGCGCCGGCTGCGAACGCTGCGCACCGGCTGACAGGGCGGCACCGGCCTGCAACAGCTTCCATCAGGCAGCGGCCCTTCCCTGCACAACCCCCCTTGCGACTGCGGCCGGGTGCAGTGATACCGATCCCCCTTCTTCACCGGACGGCATTCCGCCGTCGCCAGGCAGCGGCCCCTGGCGTCAGGCCCGATGTGGCAGGGCTTGCCTTCGCAAAGGTGGCCGCAGACCCAGGGCTGGTTGGGGCGCTCGTACTGGCTCTCCTGGAAGCCGAACTGCTGGAGCTTGATTTTCGGATGGCTCATCGCAGCCCTCCCACGAAGGCGTGAACGACGACGATGTGCGTGACCACGAAAAGCAGCAGGCTGTAGGTCGCCGCGATGTGGACATAGAGCCAGCCCTTGAGCGTCATCTGCAAGGCGTGCTGATAGTCCAGGTCGTCCTTGATGTAAACCAGCTCGGCCAGTTCGGAGACGATCTGCCGTTCACGATCGTTGAGGTAGCGGTCCAGGTCGCCGAACTCGGTGGCGAAGACATGGCGCGGCCTCTTGGACTCGAACAGATGATGCCAGTAGTTGCGGAAGCCCGAAAAAAAGCCGGCCAGCCGCAGCTTGTAATAGTCGGCGAGCGTGGTGGTGTTGGTTTCGGCGACGGCGTCGAGCACGAGCTTCTCGGCGCGCTCGTTGAGGTTCCTGCGATAGATGGGCATGCGCTCGAAGAGCACCTCCTCGCCGCGCACGGTGAGCCGTCTGGGAAAGGTGCGGGTCAGGAAGATGCCCAGAAACCCGGTGCCCGCGACGACGGCGTAGAGGACGGTGATGATGGTTTCGAGGTTGCCGTTGGGCACGCGGAGACCCACGTGCATGAGGAAGATGACGACGGTGAGCAGGCCCAGGTAAAGATGAATCTGAAGCCACGTCGCCGAGCGCAGCAGCGGGAGGAAGGGAACTTTCTTGCGGAGGTTGTAGGCGGTGAGCACGAGCATGATGCCGAAGAGAATCCAGCCGGAGACGAAGGCGTTGCCGGCCAGCCGCTGCTTGTCGGCCCAGAAAAAAAAGACCAGCAGCGCCGCGATCAGCAGCGTGAGGATGAAAGCATGGCGGCGGCGTTTCGAGAAGGTCTGCATGAAGTCAGAAGTTTGATGCTGAACGTGCAAAGTCAGGAAAATGGGTCAATAGGCAACAGGCATGGGTCATTGATCAACAAGGTGCGGTGCCATCGGCGTTGATCCATAAACATTGCCTGATGCCTATTGACCATGGCTCTCTTCCGCACGCGGCCAACCTTCATCTGCTCACCCACGTCGCCAGCTTACCCGTGTCGCGCATATCGACGCGTTTCATCGCATCGTGGGGGCAGGCGCGCTCGCAGGCCGGTCCGCCCAGTTGATCGACGCACAGGTCGCACTTGGTGGCCTTGATGATCGGAGCATTGTTCTGATCGAGGATGAACCCGCCTTTCTCGTTGCGGATTTCCACCATGCGGATGTTGTTGTACGGGCAACTGTTCGCGCAGGTCGCGCAGCCGATGCAGGTCGTGTCATTGATCACCACCTGCCCGCTGGTCGGTTCGCGGCCGATCGCGCCGGTCGGGCAGCCGATCATGCAGACCGGGTCGGCACAATGCATGCACGCATTGGCGACCATGTAGTGGTCGTGCCGCTGGCCGTGGCGCACGAACTTGGGGTTGTTGTCGTGCGCCGCCGCGCAGGCGCGGACGCAATCATCACAGCGCGTGCAGCGATCGAGATCGATCACCATCGCCGCGGTGCCGTTGATGAAGCGGTTCTCGACGAGGAACTCGAGCAGGCCGGTCTCGATCTGCTTGTCCTTCTTCCTGCCGATGAAGCGGGTGAGTCCCGCCAGCGGCAGCGAGATTCTTCTCGCCTTCTTCAGCGGCTCATCATCCGCCTGGCGGATCATCGGCGGCAACTGGTCCGGCCTCAGATGAGGCAGCACATACTTCTCCACCAGCGGCGTGGGCACGCGGAGAATATCAACATATCCCACCGCACGCAGCGTCGATTGCAGCGGCAGGCTCGCCTTCGCACGCCAGTTGTGCGCCAGTTCCTGGAGGCCATACGTCTGCCCCGCGCCGGCATACGACAGCGTGCGATGCCCGTTGCCGAACCGTTGGCTGATCCGGGCGAAACCCGAGCGGATCAGCACCAGGCCGTTGGCATAATTTCCTTCTTCTGAAATCACCGGCTCCTGCGCCAGCTTCTCACTGGCGCTTTGCTGCGCCACCGATTTGTACGTGGCGTACCACTCGAACCCGCCATGTGTTTCAAACTCCGTCGCGGCGGCAACCTCCTTCAGTTGCTCTTCGGTCAGGTGCGCAAAGAGTTGGTTATCCCCCAGGAACGACAGCAGCGCGTTCTTGCGGTAGAGGGCATCGATGTGCTTCTTGATCGCCTCATCGCGCCTGCGAATATCGCGCAGCCCCTGCCAGCGCATCTCGAGCAGCTCCGCGTTGCCCTCGGCGAAGATCGTGGCGGTGCGCGGAATGCGGCCCAGCGCCGCCAGTTCACCGAACAGCGAGCCGGCCTGCAACTCGACGGTTTTGTGTTTGCCCAGCACCGCCGGCACATCCTGAAGAAAGACGCGCGTCTCCCCGCCGCTGCCGCGCTCGGCAATGCCGCCTTTGGTTCTGGCTTCCTGATACCTGCTGACGCTGCGCACCTCGGGCAGCCGCGGGTTGCTCCACCACTGCGAAAGCGATTGCAGCCAGGTCTTGCGCCTGCGTTCCTGCCGGCCCAGGAGGCGCGGGGGCAGACTGTCGAGCGACACCCGCACCGTGCCGCGCAGCACGAGGAACGCCGAGTGGCCGTAATCGCCTTCGCGCACGATCAGGTCGCCCGACTTGTAGGAGACGATTCGCGTGTCGTTGAGCAGGATGCCCCGCAGCGGCGTCGATTCGGGAAACTTGCCCGGATCGATCTCCTTGAACGGCGCGATGGTCAGCAGATGATCGACATCCGCCTCGGTCATGTCAGGACCAAAGGGCACATCCCAGCGCTGCGGACGATCGATGGCGATGGCTTGGGGCATGGGAGCGGGTTTCGGGTTTCGGGTGTCGGGTGTCGGGGGGAAAGGCGAATGCTTATTACTTAATACTTAATACTACAACGCTATAAATGCTCAAGAATTCTTATGCGGCCAGCCGAAG
>CAZYPK010000220.1:0-6789 GCA_964649195.1 uncultured Phycisphaeraceae bacterium | reverse complement strand
CTCCCGCCATATGCTTTTGCCCTGGCGGCTATCATTCGCGTGCCTTTGCGTGACCCGAATCGAGAGACGCCATGCCCCAGCCATTGATGTACGAAACCCACATGCACACGCCGCTGTGCAAACACGCCACCGGCGAGCCGGAGGAGTATGCCGCCGCGGCGCTGGAGCGGGGGTTGCGCGGGATCATCGTCACCTGTCACAACCCGATGCCGGACGGCTTCAGCGCGAACGTGCGCATGATGCCGCAGCAGTTTGGAAGCTATGTCGAGATGGTCGCCAGGGCCCGCGCCGCCTACGCCGGCCGCGTTGATGTGCGGCTGGGCCTGGAGTGCGATTACTTTCCCGGCTACGAAAACTGGCTGGAGCGGCAGGTCCGATCAGAGGCGTTTCATTACGTGCTCGGCTCCGTGCATCCGCAGATCAAGGAATACAAGGCGGCCTTCTGGAAGGGCGATGCCGTCGCATTCTTCAGGCAGTATTACGAACACCTGGCGATGGCCGCAGAGTCCGGTTTCTTCGACTGCCTTTCCCATCCCGACATCGTGAAGAACATCGCCCCTTCGCAGTGGGATGCCGGTGCGATCATCGATGACATCCGCCTTGCATTGGACCGCATCGCCAGGACGGGGATGGCGATGGAGTTGAACACGTCGGGCGTGAACAAGGACCTTCCGGAGATGAATCCGGGTGTGACGATCCTCGCTGAAATGAAGGCCAGAAACATACCGGTGGTCATCGGCGCCGACGCCCATGTTCCCAAGCGCGTGGGCGATGGCTTTGCGAAGGCGCTGAACATTTTGCGCGAGGTGGGTTACGCGCGGGTGTCGCTGTTTCTCGATCGCACGAGGTGGGAGATTCCGATCAGCGATGCGCTGGCGAGTCTGAATGTGTAGCCCCGGCCAGGATCGGAGTCATGTGGAGGTTCCATGTCGAAACTGAAATTCCCGCTCGATCTCGATCACCTGCCGAAGCTGCCTCGCAACAGGAAGCCGGGCATCGGCTGCATCGGCAGCGGGTTCATCATGGCGGATTGTCATCTGGTGGCCTATCGCAAGGCGGGCTTCAATCCGGTGGCGATCGCTTCACAGACCTACGCCAACGCGCAGCGCGTCGCCGAGCGGCACAACATCCGCAAGGCGTATCCGACGTACCGGGAGATGCTGGAGGACAAAAGCGTGGAGGTGGTTGATGTGGCGGTGCCGCCGGACATGCAGATCGATGTGATCCGCGACATTGTGAAGCACGGGAATCACATCCGAGGCATCCTGGCGCAGAAGCCGCTGGGCGTCGATTACGCGCAGGCCGTGGAGGTGGTGAAGCTGTGCGGGAAGGCGGGCATCACGCTGGCGGTGAATCAGAACATGCGCTACGACCAGTCGGTGCGTGCGTGCAAGACGCTTCTGAATCGCGGCCTGCTCGGCGAACCCGTGCTGGCGACGATCGACATGCGGGCCATTCCGCACTGGATGCCCTGGCAGCGGCGACAGGGGTGGGTCACGCTTCGCATCATGTCGATCCATCATCTGGACACCTTCCGTTACTGGTTCGGCGATCCGGCGCGCATCTTCGCCAGCGTGCGAAAAGACCCCAGAACGCAGAGGAAATTCGATCACGAAGACGGCATCGCCATGTACATCCTCGAATACGGGAACGGCTTCCGCGCGATGAGCTGCGATGATGTCTGGGCCGTGCCCGACGGCATTGTGCCGCGCCAAGGCGCTTCCGGGGGTGGCGGCGGTGACATCGGCATCCACTACCGCATCGAAGGCACGCAAGGCCTGGCCCGCGGCACGATCGGCTGGCCCGACTACCCCGCGCCCACGCCCAGCACGCTCGACTTCGCCACCACGCAGGCGGGCAACCAGTGGTTCCAGCCGCGCTGGCCGGAGGTCTGGTTCCCCGACGCCTTCATCGGCACGATGGCGCAGCTGCTGTGCGCCTTGGAAGAGGACCGCGAACCGGAGATCGGCGGGGAGGACAACCTCAAAACGATGGCGCTGGTGGAGGCGTGCTATCTCTCCGCACGGGAACACCGATCGGTGGAGATGCGGGAAATAGATGGAATGTGATGATAGAATGCCTCCCATTCGGAGCCTGCATATGAGCCGCCTCTCAAAAAAGAAACAGTCGAAGCGGGGCGTGGCGCGCAAATCGCGTCCGTTGGAAACGGAGACTGTTCTCCAACGGTTGGGGCGCGTGATTGATGAGGCAAGGAAGGATGCTCTTGTGCAGATGGCGGAACTTGCCCGGGAGATCACCTCGGACGTTCCCTCGCATGTCTGGGAAGGGTTGCCTCGTGATCTGGCAAAGAACGTGGATCATTATCTCTACGGCAAGGCCAAGCGGGAGTAGGGAATGATCGCATTCGCCGACACTTCATATTGGATTGCGCTACCATGAAACTCGGCCTCATCAACTCCGCCTTCTCGCAAGCCGGCAAGGGTGCGAAGTTCGGTCTCGAACAGACGAAGAAGATCGGCTTCGACACCGTGGATATCCAGGCCGACCCGCTGGCGATGGACATCCGGGAACGCAGGCTGATCAAGGACACCGCCGATGTCCTGGGCCTGCCGATCAAAAGCATCTGCTGCGTCGCCGTCGGTCTCATCGACTTCAATCCCAGCGTGCGGCAGTTTCACATCGGGCGGTGCAGGGAACATCTGGACCTCTGCTACGAATACGGCTGCGACAACCTGCTCCTGGTCGTCGGCGAATACATCTGGCAGCGGGAAGTGATCCCGCCCGCCGAGCAATGGCGGCTGGGAGTGACCGGCGTGCGCGAGCTGGGCAGGTATGCAAAGAAGCTCGGACTGGAGATCGTCATCGAACTGGAGCCTTTCGATCTTTCGCTGGTCAACACCGTCGAGACGATGATTCGTTTTCTCGACGATGTGGGCATGCACGACACGGTGCGGGCCAACTGCGACATCTCGCATCTGCATCTGATGAAAATCAAGCCCGCCGGGATTGCGAAGCTCAAGGATTACATCGCTCACGTGCATCTTTCCGACTGCAACGGCAAAGTACACGGCGATCTGCCTCCGGGTCGCGGCGTGGTGCCGATCATCAAGTATCTGGAAGCGATCCAGAAAACCGGATTCGATCGCACGGTGAGCATCGAACTGGAATTCAGCCCGGAGCCTGAGCGGATCGTTGAATGGGTGACGGAGGCTTATGAGAAGACGGACGCGATCATGCGGAAGCTCGGTTGCCGCGGGTGATCGTGGATGGCCGCGGCGTTTGGCCTGATCTTTTCCCACATCTCTGCCGTGATAAGACATGAGGGTCGCCAGCCTTGTGCCCCGGAGGGGCAACGGACTGTAGCCACGGGTGAAGCGGTGCCCGAGTCCGCGAGGGCGCCGCGAAACCCGTGGAAAAGAGTGGACAAAATTTCCGCCCCGGCAGGGGCGGCGGAAGGGCGTGTCCATCAATCGTCATGGGGGCGACACGGCGACTTCCTTCGCCCCCTCCGGGGCGGGTGCGGCACATCATCATCGACCACGGGTTGCGCGACGCTCAAAGCCGCGTCGCTGCACCCGTGGCTACAGTCCCGCGCCCCTCCGGGGCGAAAGGCGATGGTTGCAATCATGGGTCGCAAACAACATGTGGGGAAAGATCAGGCCTTTGGCCGGTGCGCGCTTTCCTCAGAACGTGTATGAGAAATCGCCAATCCGTTTTTTATAAGGAAGGCAGGAAAGAAGGAAATGAGGAGTCAAGCAGGCGATTCCGGTTTTTTCCCTCATTTCCTTCTTTCCTGCCTTCCTTGTAAAAACGGCTCTCCGAAATCGACGGTCGGTTGGACCTTTTCATACACGTTTTCAGAGATTCAGCTTCGCCAGCGAGCGGTGCAGATTGGCGCGGGCCGTGTTTTCGTACCTGCCTCGAAACATCGCCGTGTGATAGATGTGCGGCTGATGCAGAAAACGCTTGAGCGCCTTCGCCCGTTCATTCCTGAACTGCGCCTCATCGACCCACGCAAACTCCCTGCGGATCGCCGCCTCATATTCGTCGAATCGATCGGCCTTCCGGCCGAGGATGGCCAAGTCGATGTCCGCGATCAGCCGGCCATCGTTGGTGGCGGGTGCCGCGTCATGCCGGGTCGCTTCGATCAGGTCCTGCACGGCGGCCACGGTGATGCGCTCCATTTTCGCATCGCGTGCCACCTCCAGCGCCCGCGCGGCGCTGCGAGATTCGTTGTCGCGGCGGTGCGTGTCGTAAATCAGGTCGTGAAACCAGATCGCCAGCTCGATCTCGCGCGGCTTCTCGGCGAGGTATTCCGCGCGCTCCAGCTCATCGAGGCAAGCCGCGATGTGATGCAGGTTGTGATACGCCCGCTCAGGCGCTCCGTAGGCGGCGGCCAATTCGTTGAAGACCGCATCGGGCGTCCCCCTGGCGCCAAGTGCATCCCACAGACGGTTCCATCGCTCGCGAAGATCGTGCATGTCACGGCCCCTGATGTGATCGACTCATGGACCCAACGAAAGGAAGTGGGAACATTCTACGATAAGATGCCTCGATGAAGCTGCGGATCATCGGAAATCCCATCGCAGGCGGCGGCAAGGCGAAGCCGCGCATCGAGGAGTTGGCGCGGCGTCTCACCGCCGCCGGTCATCATGTCGAAGTCCGACTGACCGCCAAGGCCGGCGACGCCCGCGCCTGGGCCGCCGATGTGCCCGACGACATCGAACGCCTCATCGTCGCCGGCGGTGATGGCACGCTCAATGAAGTGCTCAACGGCCTGTCCGATCCGGCGCGGACGCCCCTGGTGCAGATGCCCGTCGGCACCGCCAATGTCCTGGCCCGCGAACTGCACTTCCCCTGGAAGCCCGAAGGCGTCGCCCGACTGATCGACACCGGCGTCATCAGGCGCGTCGATCTGTGCGAAGCCCGCCCGCTCGCCACTGCTTCCAGTTCCACGCCTGCCGCTGCCACTGCCGCTGTCACTGCTCGGCCTCCCTGGCATCGTTTTCTCGTCGTGATGAGCAGCGGCTTTGACGCGATGGTCATCGAGGACATTCACCACAACCGCAAAGGCAAGCTCGGTTTCTTCGGCTACATGAAGCCGATCTGGCGCACCATCCGCCGCTACTCCCCGCCGGTGCTGCGCGTCCGTGTGGATGGCGCGGAGGCCATCGAAGGGGCGATGGTCGTGGTGGCGAATGCGGCCAACTACGCGGGGCTGCTCAGCGTCGCCGACCAGGCCCGCATGGATTCGGGGCGGCTGGAGGTCTGCATCATGCAGCGAGGTTCGGTGGCGTCGCTGGTCGGATTCGCCTTTGCCGCGTGGCGTCGCAGGCTGTCGGGCAGGCGCGGGGTGGTCTTCGTGAAAGGGATGCGCGTGACCATTGAAAGCGAGCCGCCGGTGGCCGTTGAAATCGATGGCGAGTGGTTTGGTTCGACGCCTGTTGAAGTGAAGCTGACCCCCGGTGTCGTGCCGATCGTGGCGCCTGCATTGGGAAACTTCAAATGACAAAGTTCAAGTTCCAAACAAGCTCCAAAATGCGAAAGCGGGTTCTTCTATGATGGTCGTACCTGCCAGGTGAAATCCCCTGTCAATCCCTGCCTCCCTTGTTTGAACTCATCCTCAAAATCCTCGCTTCGATGGTCGGCGTTGCCGGACTGCTGCTGCTGGGTTCGCTGCTGCGCCGGGGTCGCGTGCTCGGGCCTCGCATGGACAGGCCGCTGCTGAAGGTGATCATCCGCGGCCTCATGCCCGCGCTGATCTTCGGTTTGATCGCGGGCAATCCGAAACTGCACGATCCGATCCGCGTGCTGCTCCCGCCGCTGGTGGGGTTCGGCACGATCATGCTGGGCTTCATCATCGGCGCCTTGGCGGTGAAGCTGCTGCATCGTGCGCAGCCGATGTCGCTGCCGGCCCAGCGGACGTTCATCTTCACCGTCGGCATCCAGAACTACGGCTACATCGCGGCCCCCATCGCCGTGGTTCTGTTCGGCGTGGATTCCCTTGCGGTGCTGTTCCTTCACAATGTCGGGGTCGATCTCGCCTTCTGGACCATCGGCGTGCTGGTCATGACCGGCCACTTCTCGCGCAGCACGCTCCTGCGGGCCATCAATCCGCCCAGCATCACCATCGTGCTGGCGCTGGTCGCCAACTGGTCGGGCCTTTCAACGCACATCCCCGTCGAACTCACCGACGCCTTGACGCTCGTCGGCAAGGCCTCGATTCCCCTGGGGCTGATTCTCATCGGCGCGACCATCTTCGATCACCTTCACGAGGCCAATCTGCGGGGCAGCGGGCACATGCTTGTCGCCGCCAACCTGCTGCGGCTGGGCGTGATACCGCTTTGCATTCTGGCGGTCGCGTGGCTGATTCCCGCCGCGGTGGAACTCAAGCAGATCATGATCGTGCAGGCCGCGATGCCCTCGGGCGTCTTCGCCATCATCATGGCCAAGCACTACAAGGGCGACACGCCCACCGCCATGCGGATCATCCTCACCACCAACATCATCTGCCTCCTCACCACGCCCATCTGGCTGCCCATCGGCATGGCGATCGTCGGCATCGGACGGTGATCGCGCAGCGGTCGGGATAAGAGCGAGCCGCGACTCAACGAGTCGCGGACGTGTCCGGCCTGAAGGAGCGTCGATCTTGCGATGGATGAACGGCATCGATCGCGCGGCGGCAACCAAGGCGCGGCGGATGAGCGGCATGCGTCCGATGGTCACATGCCCGCGAATGCGATGCCTGGTGTTTTCGAGTTCCACCGCCCAAGGTGTGCATGACCACCCTTGAGGCTGTTCACGTCCGCGACGTAACACGTCGCGGAG
>CAZYPK010000219.1:0-6807 GCA_964649195.1 uncultured Phycisphaeraceae bacterium | reverse complement strand
GCTGCTCAACAACATCGCAGCCATCACCAGACGCATCATTTTTTCTTTCCCGTTCATGACAGTCTCCTTTGAGGAAAAATTGGGTTTCAGGACGTTCGGAACCAGGCCGGACACACGGCAACACGACCGGCGAATGCGGTCGTGAAAACGGATTGATGATGCACAACACGAAACGGAACTCATCAAGACAAGATGCGGTCAGACACCCGCATCGCAAAGCTGCGTCGGAATGATCTCAACCTCGCCGGCCACCGTGCCGCTCCTGACCTGCGCGGCAAGCATCCTGCCGATGCGGTGGCCGATCTCTTCGGGCTTCCATGCCGAAGCCACAAATGGAAAGGCGATGGCGCGTTCGTTGCCCCGCCGATAAACATCCGAAATCACCATGCTCATCATCTTCCGGCGTTTGACGGGCATTTTCGCCAGCGCCCTGGCCGCCCCGTTGGCCAGCGGCTCCGAACGGGCGATGATGCCCCACGGTTCGCCGCCGGCGCCGATCACGTTGGCCACCTCGGCGGCGATCGCTTCGCGGTCGGCAGGCAGGTTGCGGATCGTCACCGCATCCAGCCCCAGCCCGGCCAGGGCCAGCGTCCGCCTGATGCCGTCGAGAAACGGATGATCGCCCGGCAACATGCGGTCGCGCATCAGCACCAGCACCCGCCGTTTGTCCAGGCTTGTGAGATGGCCCGCCGTCTGCTCCCCGATGACCCGCTGATCGCGGTCGATGCGCGACAGCCCGGTCACCGAAGGATGCAGCGAACCGAAGACCACCGTGGGCAGTCCGCTCTGCGCCAGCAGACGCTGGGCGTCAAGCGAGGAGCGGACCAGCACGAAGCCCTCCGGCTCGGAGGACCGCATCGCCTCCGACAGGACCCGCTCGACCGATTCCGTCTGCCCCTCGGCGGGAAGGAAATTAAACCGCACATTCACGCCCGGCAGCTCCTGCTGCATGCCCACGATCACGCCGTCGGCGAGCAGGCCCTCCGTCTGAAGATAATTCTGATGCACCAGCAGGTGGACGCAGTGAAGAACCGTCTCCCTCGCCGTGCCGGCCGGGTCGGCCACGATGGTGCCCAGCCGCTGTTTGCGGCGCAGCCTGCGCCGCTGCACGAGCAGTTGCAGAGCCTTGTTCGCGTGGGTGGTGTTGACCTTGAGCATCCGGGCCGTGTCGATCGTGTTCAGATAAGGATCCCCCGGCCGCAGCCCGCGCGCGGCGATGTCCCGCTCGATCAAGTCGGCCAGCGCCATGACCCTCGGCTTGACACTTGTCAGAACCGCCATATGAAAACCAGCGTAACCAAGGGGCCTCGATCTGTCAAGAATTATTCTTGGGTGTTGAAAGATTTTTATCAGGGCGATAAGCTGCCGTTTCCCCCAAGCCCGATGGCGAGTCCGCGAGCCGTCGGGGTATGACGGTGAACTGATCAATGCGATACCCCGACGGCTCGCGGACTCGCCATCGGGCTTGGGGCAACAGAATCATCAACACGGAGCCTTCCCGATGACCCATCGCCTGTTCATCCTTTTTCTTCTGATCGCTTCGATCATCCGCCCCGCCGCCGCCGACGACGCCATCCCCGTCTTCACCAGCGGCAAGGACGGCTACCACACCTATCGCATCCCCTCGATCATCGCCACGAAGAAAGGCACCCTGCTCGCCTTCGCCGAGGGCCGCAAGGATGGCGGCGGCGATGCGGGCAACATCGATCTCGTCCTCAAACGCTCCCACGACGGCGGCAAGACATGGGGCGACATGCAGGTCGTCTGGGATGATGCGGGCCACACCTGCGGCAACCCCTGCCCCGTCGTCGATGAAGCCACCGGCAACATCATCCTCCTGCTCACCTGGAACCGAGGCGATGATCACGAAGGCAGAATCAAGGCCGGCACCGCGAAGGACACGCGCCGCGTCTTCGTCTCCCATTCCACCGATGACGGCGTGACATGGGCGAAGCCAACCGACATCACCGAAACCACCAAAGCCCCCGAGTGGCGCTGGTACGCCACCGGACCGGGCATCGGCATTCAGATGAAGGAAGGCAAACACAAAGGCCGGCTGGTCATCCCCTGCGATCACTCCACGCCCGACGGCGAATACCGATCGCACTCGATCCACAGCGACGACGGCGGCAAAACCTGGTCCCTGGGCGGCACCATCGCACCCCACGTCAACGAGTGCCAGGTCGTCGAGCTGCCCGGCGGCAAACTGCTCATGAACCTGCGCAACTACGCCAAGGCCCCCAACGCCAAACGCCGCGCCATCAGCGCCAGCGATGACGGCGGCGCCACCTGGTCCCCCGTCACCTACGATGCCACGCTCATCGAGCCGATCTGCCAGGCGAGCCTGATTCACATCAAACACGACCCGGTCCGCAACCCCGGAGGACGCAAAAACGGTCTGCTGCTGTTCAGCAATCCCGCCTCCGAAACCAGCCGCTCGCGCATGACCGTGCGACTGAGCGTTGACGACGGCAAGACATGGGGCCATTCCAAGATGATTTATGAAGGCCCCAGCGCGTATTCCAACCTCATCGCCCTCTCCGACGGCTCGCTGGCCTGCTTCTACGAGCGCGGCGAAAAACGCGCCTATGAAACGATCGTGTTCCATCGCTTCACGATGGAGTGATCACTAAGACAGAGCCGCGACTCAACGAAGAGCCGCGACTCAACGAGTCGCGGACGTGAACAGCCTGAAAGGGTGGCCGAACACACCCTTTTCTTTCAGCCTCGATCGGCGTCCGGTCGTTTTCGCGTTCCGTGATCCGCTGCGCGATGGTCACGCCATTCTTGTCGTTCACGTCCGCGACTCGTTGAGTCGCGGCTCCCGGACCGGCGGCCTGCAACAATCAACGGGACAGACATCATGGCCGGCGGGATGTTCGCCACAGACCAGGCGATCGCCGTGAGAGGCCATGCGTTCGGCGAAAAGCTCGCGGATCATCTGAACGAAGCGCGGGTGGCAGCCGACGGTTCCGGCCCGCACCATCGGCAGACCGATTTCATCGCAGACTTCCCTGGCCTCGTGGTCCAGATCGTAAATCACCTCCATGTGATCGGAGATGAAACCGATGGGCACGATCACCACCGCGTTCGCATCGCCCTTCTCTTTCGTTTCCCGCAGGAAATCGCAGACATCCGGCTCGAGCCAGGGCTGCCCCGGCGGCCCGCTGCGACTCTGATAAACCAGCGACCAATCGCTTCGCCCCACGCCCCGGGCCACCAGCCGGCTCGCTTCGCGAAGCTGCGATTCATAGCGGCAACCGGCGGCCATCGAGGCGGGGATCGAGTGCGCGGTGAAGATGAGTTTCGCATCATCGCGCAGCTCGGCAGGCAGTGACGCGATCGCTTCGTTGACGCGCTCGATCATCGGTTCGATGAAGCCGGGGTGATTATAGAAGACGCGCACCTTCTCCACGAGCGGGGCATCATCACCGGCGGCGGCACGGGCCGCTTCGATGTTCTCGCGGTACTGTCTGCAACTGGAGTAGGAACTGTATGCCGAGGCAAAAAAAGCGATCGCCCTTTTACGGCCGTCGGCGGTCATCTGCCTGAGCGTGTCCGTCAGCAGCGGATGCCAGTTGCGGTTGCCCCAATAGACGGGCAGGTTCGGGCCATGCTTTTCGAGTTCGACCTTCAAGGCGGCGATGAGATCGCGCATCTGCCGGTTGATCGGGCTTACACCGCCAAAACCTTCGTAGTGATGCGCGACTTCGAGAAGCCGCTCCTGCGGGATGTTGCGTCCGCGCGTGACATTCTCCAGAAACGGCATCACCTCGGCCATGCCTTCGGGGCCGCCGAAGGCGACGATCAGGATCGAATCGTAAGGCTGCGTCATCGGCGTTTCATCCGGCGGAAAAGAGTCATGGGCTTCCTGAACAACCTCACGTCCAAGCCGCTTGCGGCTTCGCGATCCCTGGTTCACGGCACATCGGGGGGTTGTTCAGAAGTCCCTCATGTTTGGGTCGTGAAACCTACGATTGTAGGATGGTTATTCGTATTCACCCAATGGCCGATCTATCCATAGGACAATCCCCCGTGCTTCGGCCACACGAGTTTTCCCACTGATGTCCACGCTCACCGCCCAGCAGAAGGCCCTCGCCAACGACATCGGCCGCGCCAATGTCCGGGGCGCGATCCCTCGCCGCCAGCGCGCAACCATGATGCAGGCGGTTGAAAGGCAGGTCGTCGCACACGACCCCGATCACCTGTTTCTCAAGGACAGCCGAAGTTCATCATCCACCGATCTGGTGGACTACCTCTTCGCCACCGCCGACGATGAACACAATCCCACCGAAGTTTTCCGGCGCATGAGATGGGGCGGTCTGTTCCTCTTCCTCGCCGGCGATCGCGGGCAGTCGCGCGCCGTTGAGAAACAGTTCGAGCATCATCCGGGCTTTGTCATCGAACAGGCTTCGACAACGACGCGCACCGGCCCGCTGCTGCTTCGCATGTTGGGCGTCGGCAGAAAGGTGTACTACTTCGTCGCCCGCAAAATCGCGCTCATACAACCGGGGCAGACGACGGACCGCTTCACGTTTCAGGTCAGGCTCACGCGCGAGCACGTGCCGCGCAGCGATCCGCGCGGATATGCCGTGCTCAAGCAGGTGCCCACGCATGCGGACCTGATGCATCGCCTGCGCGAAAGGCATCCCGATGCCGAGCCGAGCCTGATGGCGGATCGCGCGCGGAAGCTTGTCGAGAAAATCTTTCCGGTGTTTCTGACGCGCGAGGCGGCGTTCCTGAAAATTCTCCAGCGCGATCTGCCTGCCGCCCTGCGATCACGGGTGCCCAGGCTGCTGCACATGGAGCAGGACCGCAACGGCATGGTGAGCAAGCTCGTCATGAGCTGGCTTCGCGTCGGCGGCAACAGGCTGCCCCAGATCGAGTTCGCCCATCAGGCCGCCGTGCTGCTTCAGGCGCTGCACGAAAACGCGGGCATCATTCATCTGGACCTGCGGCTGGATAACATCGTCGTCACGCCGCAAGGCGTGGGCTTTGTCGATTTCGGATCCGCGGTCCGCATCGGCGAGGACATCTCCAAGAACCCGCTGCTTGATTCGCTCTTTGACGAAATGATGTCCACCTCGCAGATTCAGAGGCTGCTGGGCAAAATGAAAACGACCGGCAAAGTCACCAGTCAGTTCATCTGCGATGCCCATGGCAAAGTGGATAAGGCCGTCGATCTCTTTTATCTCGCCTTGCAGATGAACAAGCCGCACAGCAACCCCGACCTGGCGGCCTTCATCGATCACAACCCCGACGGCGAAGAGGCCCAGCGACTGGCCCGACTCACCGATGCGATCCTTCGCCCCAAGGACCCCAACCGCCCCGCCTTCACCTCGGCACGCGACCTGCTGCGCGGCATCGAGCGCGTCGCGCAGAAGCTGAGCGAATCGATCAGTCAAAAAGAGGATGGCCGCACGGTCTGGGTGAAGAAGTGACTCTCCGCCGCTTGCGGCGTGGCAACGGTCAACCAAAAACGCATCGCACCTCATGCCGCAGACGCGCAGCGAGGACGCTGCGGCTGCGAATCGTGGCAACGGTCAACAAAAACGCATCGCATCTCACGCCGCATTCGTCGTCAGCACCGGCAGTTTCATGTCCTTGCCCTTCTTGTGCTGGGCTTCGACCGTTTCAAGTTTCTGCTTCGCCTTGGGGTTGAGATAGCGACTGAAAAGAATCGCCTTGAGATTGCCCCAGATGCCGCCGAAGCTGGAGAAGGTGTGATTCACCGCGCTGGCTTCGTAGCCGGAGTGGACCATGCACTGCTGGCAGCCGGGGTTGCCCGAAGCGCGGCCATAGTTTTCCCAGCTCGTTTCCTTCATCAATTCTTCAAACGTATCCGCATACCCGTCCTGCAACAGGTAACAAGGCTTCTGCCACCCGAAGAGGTTGTAGGTCGGCATGCCCCAGGGGGTGCATTCGTATTCGCGCTTGCCCATGAGGAACTCAAGGAAAAGCGGCGACTGGTTGAACTTCCACCCTTTCCTGCGATTGCTGAGCATCATCTCGAAAAACTCGTTGGTCCTGGATCGTTCACGCATGAACGATTTCTGATCCGGCGCCTTGGGATAGGCATAGCCCGGCGAGACCATCATGCCTTCGACGCCCAGCGCCATCATCTCGTCGAAGAACTCGCGCACCTCGGTGGGGTTCGACGTATCAAAAAGCGTCGTGTTGGTCGTGACGCGGAAGCCTCGCCTGACCGCTTCGCGGATGCCTTCCACCGCAAGCTTGTAAGTCCCTTCCCGGCAGACCGCGAAGTCGTGATTCTCCTCCGTACCGTCCATGTGCACGCTGAACGAGAGATACTTCGTGGGCTTGAACTGATCGATCTTTTCCTTGAGCAGGATCGCGTTGGTGCAAAGGTAGATGTATTTTTTTCTGGCGACGAGGGCTTCGACCAGCTCGACGATGTGCGGATACATCAGCGGCTCGCCGCCGGGGATGGAGACCATCGGAGCGCCGCAGTCATCAACCGCTTTGAGGCAGTCGGCAACGGAAAGATTTTTCTTGAGGATGTGAGCGGGATACTGAATCTTGCCGCAGCCCGCGCAAGCGAGATTGCAGCGAAACAGCGGTTCGAGCATCAGCACCAGCGGATAGCGCTTACGGCCGCGCAGCTTCTGCTTGAGGACGTAGGAGGCAACGGTCCACATCTGTGAAATCGGAACACCCATGAGGCAATGAATCCAGGGAGGAGATCGAAGGTCGGGAGGATATGTTAGCCAATAAGAGCCAAAAGAGCCAAAGGAGCCGGGGAGCCGGGGGAGCCGGGGGAGCCGGGGCTTCGCGGGAGGGCGAGGC
>CAZYPK010000218.1:0-6823 GCA_964649195.1 uncultured Phycisphaeraceae bacterium | reverse complement strand
GCCGGCTTCGCAGCCCACCGACCCCATCATCACCGCCTACCGCGACCACGGCCACGCCATCGCCCGCGGCATGCACCCCAACTTCGCCATGGCCGAGATGTTCGGCAAGATCACCGGCTGCTCCAAGGGCAAGGGCGGCTCCATGCACCTGTTCGACAAGGAGCACCACATGTACGGCGGCCACGCCATCGTCGGCGGACAGGCCCCCCTGGGCGTCGGACTCGCCTTCGCCGCCCAATACACCGGCAAGGATGAAGTCACCCTCTGCTACTTCGGCGACGGCGCGCTCAACCAGGGCGCGGTCCATGAAGCGATGAACCTCGCCGCCATCTGGAACCTGCCCATCCTCTTCGTCCTTGAAAACAACGGCTACTCGATGGGCACCGCCATCCACCGCGGCACCTCCGCCGCCGGTGACCTCTCCGTCAAAGCCGCCGCCTACGCCATGCGTTACACCGAATGCAACGGCATGGACGCCATCGAAACCTACCAGGTCTTCAAACGCGAAATCGAACTCACCCGCGGCTCCACCTCCAAGGCTCTTGGTCTCGAACAGCGAGGCCACGGGCCTTGCTTCATTAACGTGAAGACCGAACGCTACGTCGGCCACTCCATGTCCGACCCGCAGAAATACCGCGACAAGGCCACCTACGACGCGATGCGAAAAAACGGCGCCGTCGATCCGATCCTCCGCATGACCGAACACGTCATCGACAACAAACTCGCCAGGCAGGAGGACATCGACGGCATGGACGAACGCGCCCAGAAGCTGGCGATCGAAGCCATCGAATACGCGACCAACTCGCCGGAGCTGGGCGTGGAGGAGATGTTCACCGATGTCTATTCGCAGCCCTACGGCCCGTACAAAACGGGCGAACTGCCGCTGATGCTGCGCGGGGAGTGAACCCAGCGAGCCGGGCCGTATTCGGCCCGGTAAGTTAAGTAGTAGTCCGACTACTACTCGCTGTGCGAGGAGTGATGCGATGTCTGTTGTTGCACGGGCATTCTGTGTTGCGATCAGCCTGGCGATGCTTGCCGGATTATTCGTCTATTCGCTTTGCTGGATCGTGGATCATCTGTTCCGTTTTTGAAGGGAGTGGAATCCGAGAATGCCTGATGCCGTCGCATCGCTGAGACTTTCATACGGATTGGAAGAACATGAGACCTGAAGATTTTCACGAGTTCACGCGCAAACGCCCCTTCGCGCCGTTTCGCATCCACGTGACGGATGGCAGGACGTATGACATCCTTCATCCGGATCAGGTGATGCCGCTGCGCTCGCGTGTCGTCATCGGCGTTGGAGGCGAACGCGACATCCCCGATCACACGGAGCACATATCGCTCGTTCATGTGATCCGACTGGAAGAGATCACCACCGCATGGACGAACGACGCGGCATGAATGATGCCGATGAAAATCGAAACGGACAACCTCCACCTTCTGCTCAATCGTCTGCGTCGGGCGAAGATTCATCACGTCGTTCGGCACGACCGTGAAGGCGCCGTCACCATCGACGTCGCCGTGCCCGGTGAGCGGTGGGAACTGGACATCCTCGAAGACGGCACGGTGGAAATCGAAATGTTCAAAAGCGACGGCACGATCCACGGCGAATCGAAACTGCAAGAGTTGTTCACCATGTTTTCGGATTGATCATGGCCGCCGCCCTGAAACATCGCGGACTCATAACCCGGCTCGAGCAAGTGGCAAGCAAGCAAGTAGCAGTCCGACCATGCTTAACCGGTGGGTTTTCAAGCCACCGGTTTTAACCGTCCGATGGCAGATGGCACCGGCAAGGAGGCCCACCATCATGGCTGTTTCCACTCCCCATCTGTATCCCGTCCGCCTCGGCGACGAGCAACGTCGGCGTTTGGAGGACATCACCCCCAACGGACGTGCGCCGGCGAAGAAGATTCGCCATGCGCATGTCCTGCTGCTGAGCGACGCCGACCGCCCCGGCGGCAAGATGTCGCGCACGCGGATCGCCCAGGCGCCGGGCATGCACGTCAACAGCGTCGATCGCATCCGCAAACGCTTCGCGCTCGAAGGCGAGGCACCGGCCATCAACCGCAAGGCCCGCCCGACCCCGCCGACGCCGGCGGTCATCGACGGCAAGGCCGAGGCGCACCTGGTGGCGATCTGCCGCGGCCACGCGCGTGAAGCCGGTGTGCGACAACCTGAACACGCATGGCATCGCGTCGCTGTACGAGGCGTTTCCCGCCGAGGAGGCGCATCGTCTGGCGCGGCGGCCGGCGTTCCATCACACGCCGCGCCATGGCAGCCCCGGGGGTGGCTGAACATGGCGGAGATCGAATTGCGCGTGTTGCGGCGTCAGTGCCTGGACCGCCGCATCGAAAGCGCGACTCAACTGGCCGACGAACTGGCGGTGTGGGACGATCAACGCAACAAGGAAGCATGCAAGGTCCAATGGCGGATGACCACCGCTGACGCACGAACTGCGCTCAAGCGGCTGTACCCACCGATTTAGAGTGGTCGGACTACTGCTTTTGCCGATCACGTGGCACCCAGGTCTTCCACGAACCGCGAGTCCGGCTTGATTTCTTCTTCGCTGATGCCCATGTTCTGCGCCACGATGGCGCGCACCGCGTGCCAGATTTCAAGATCACCCGCATGTCTGGCCTGCCGCGAAAGCGTGCCGAAGTTTCTGCGAAGGATGGCCTTGGTCAGATCGCCAACCGTTCGGATGCCCACATGAAACCGATTGGCCCAAGGCGAGGCGAGCCAGTGCATCGCGTAGTGTTTGCCGCATATCAGCAGCACCGTGATCAGCGCCGCGGTGACGGACATGCCGGAGATGACGCCCACCGGTATGGCGATGCAGGCGCCCGCCGCGGAAGCCAGCATGACCGATGCGAGCACCGTCGGCAGCGTCAACTCCGGCAGCTTCAGACCCATGCGGTGCTCCAGTCTCTCCCACATCGCCTTTCTGCCGCGGCCGGGCAACAGAAACATCAACTGTGAATCGACGCGAATCTCTTCGCGTCCGAGGCCGCAGGTGGCGATGAGATTTCGCCGCAGCAGGTGAAAGGTCTTCATCGAAAGACAAGGCCCTTCGCCGCCCACGTGCAGTTTCTCCGCCACCAGAGCGTGCAGATCACCCACGGTGCGGACATCGCCACACTCCTGTTCCGACAGGCGCAGGTCGAAGGCCTCTTCGACATCCATCAAGATGAATGATGTGTCCATGCCCATGAAGTTCGATCTTATACCACTCGCGCCGCCCATCGGGTCTTCGATGAACTGACGCTGGCCACGCGCAAGGAAGGCAAAGGACTGTGGCGGCAGTTCAAGTCGGAAGCGCCCGATGAGCTGCTGCGCAGCAACATCAAGGTGTTCCTTGCCGGGGCGCTGGAAGCGACCACCTCCTACGCAAGCTGGGCCATCTCGCACCTGGCGCGAAACACGGCGGCACAGGAGAAGGTGTACGAAGAGGTCAAGGATATTGCCGCCTACACGCCCGAAGCGTTGGAGCGTGCGACGTATCTTGGCCATGCGCTCGATGAAACATTGCGGCTGACGCCGTCGCTTTATTTCTTTCCTCGCCGGGCCACGGCGGACACCTGGGTCGAAACGACCGCCGGTCAGAAGCTGTTCATCCCCCAAGGCACCCATGTTCTGCTCGATGTCTGGCACGCCAATCATGAGGAGGAGTTCTGGGGCGTGAAGGTCACCGGTCACCGGGCCTGCGACTTCGTGCCCGAACGATGGGAACGGGTCACCTCGCAGGACCGGGGCGCCAAGGATCTGCTCCACTTCGGCTTCGGTCACGGCCCGCGTTTCTGTCCCGGCAAGCATCTGGGGCAACTCGAAGTGGCGCTGGTCGTCGGAGCGTTCGTGAAGCTGTTCCGCTTCAAGGCGGTACACGCGGAGAACCCGGCGAGAGCGGCGGTCTCCACCAAGCCCGCCGACGGTGTGTTGGTGCATCTGGAGCGCAGGGGCGTTTAATTCCTGGTTGAGGGGCGGTATCAAATCACAAATCGCAATCACCAAATCTCAAACAAGCTCCAATTCCAAAGGAAAAAAGCGGAAAATAATGCGTGGGACTTCTGAATAACCCCCGATGTACCGTGAACCAGGGATCGCGAAGCCGCAAGCGGCTTGGACGTGAGGTTATTCAGGAAGCCCGCGTGATCCGAATTCCTTGTTTTTTTCATTTCCGCATTTTGGAGCTTGTTTGGAACTTGAGCTTTGTCATTTGGAGTTTCCCAACGAAGGCGGTTCGGATCGCCGCGCACATGGGGATGGTTTTCGCAAGGCTCGTTCAGTCCGTCGGGATGCCGAAGAAAGTTCCCTTGCCCGGCTCGGGTCTGGGCGGCGGCGTTTCCCGCTCCGTCACCGGCGCGGGGTTCTCTGCGACGGCGGGCGGCGTTTGCGCATCGTCCTGCTCGTCCGGTTTGCTCGCGGCAGCGGCGGTGCGCAGCCTGGCGGTGTCGCCCCAGAGGGTCATGTTCTGCGTGGTGGCGTAGATCAGGCCGAAGGCGTCGATGTCGTCGGCGTAGCGGCCGTGGATGCCGATGACCGGTGCGCCGTTGCCGGTGAGCGCGGACTCCTTGCCGCCTTTGCCGCCTTGCCAGTCGCTTTGGTATTTGTCGATTCTGCTCAGTCCTGCGGGGGTGAGCCGGGCGAAGGTGATTTCGAAACCGTCGAGGCGGTCGCCGGTGCGCATGCGGATGGATTCGACGGCATAACCGGGCCTGGCGAGCGCCTCGCGCCAAGGTGTGTCGGGACCGCCCCAGATGCGTCCGATCTGCCGGCCTTGCGGGGTGAGGTAGATCGGCTGGACGGCCTTGATGATCGGGCGGTCCCTCGCGATGGCGTAGCGCAGGCCGATGAGGATGCCCGGGCCAAAGGGCGTGTCGTTGAAGATGCGGCCGCCCTGGCCGCCGACGAAAGGCGTGCGGTCGATCCGGCGGGTCATGCCGTCGATCATCCGCACCTTGGCCTCGTGTACCGTCAGCGAGGCGTCGCGCACGCCGATGCCGGGCATGCGGCGATTGAAGAAACGCCATGTGCCATCGATGAAAAGCCGCTCGATCCGGCCTTGCCAGTCGATCACGGTGCGGTCGCCGAGGGTCGTGGTGATATGAGCGGCATCGCCTTGCACATCCACCGAGATCAGCGCCGTCTGCGGACGATCGTTGAGGAATGCGTCATCGACGAAACGGTTGTGCGGCTCGTGCCCGACAGCCCGCCCGTCAAGGATGTGAAAGCCGTGTGTCTTTCCGCCAGAGGCGCCCAGCGCCACCGTGGTCACGCCGGAGCCGACGGGAATCCAGATCATGACCGGGCCGTTGGATCGCGAGCGCGTGAAGGTGACGGAGAGTTGGTAGGAGCCGTGCAGTTCCAAGGGGAGTTCGATGCGGGAGCGTTCGACGGCATCGGTCGTCAGTTCCCTGCCGCGCTTGTGCCATACGCCCGATATCGTGCGCGGCTTCGGATCGACCATCGTCAGCAGGTCGATCCACTCATTGGCCTCCTGCGCCGCGGCGCCCTTGGCCACATATCCACCGGCCTGATTCACGGCCTGCGTCATCATGACCACGATCAGCTTCGCCTTCTGCTGGGTGGCGGCATCGGACGCATCACCGCCCTGCGCCGCACGCTGGGCATAATCCAGCCCTCTGCTGAACAGTCGCCTCTTGCTCACCGCGTCGGCCTTCTCCGCCTGGTCGCGGTACCACAGCGCCAGGTCCGCCGCCGCCGATGGATCGACTTCGGACAACGGCTTGCCGGCGGCCTGCACATGCCGGGTCAAGAGATCATCCTTGGCGATTGCGAGATAGGGCAGCGCGGCAGCGGGATCATCATTGGAGATGACGTGAAGCATCACCATCTCTTTCGCGGCTGCCGCATCGTTCGCATCGGCCTTGAGCCTGGCTTGCAGACGTGCCAGCACCGCGCTGATCCGTTGCCGATCGGTGGCTTGTTGCGTCAGTTGTTTCACTTCATTGAGGCTTGGCGATTTCAACTGCTGCGCGAGCGTCTGCGCCCTGCGGAGGGAGAGGAGCGCTGCCGCGTCGTCGGACAGTTCCATCTGGGTCTGCGCCAGGGGAATGAGCGTTTGAATGAGTGACTCGCCGAGGCTGGGGCGATCATCGGGTTTGGCGCGGGCGAGCTGGGCTTGATGCAGGTCGGCGAGGCGGGCGAGCGCTTCGATGCGGCGGGCCGGCACGTGGTGCGCCAGGGTCTGCAAGGCGGCGGCGGCGATGGGGTGGCCATCGGGCGCAAGACGCGCCAGGTCGAAGGCATGGTCGCACATCATCGCCAGCAGCTCGGGCTGATTCGCCGATTGCCGCCCGGCTTCGACCATCCGCGTGGCCAGCGCCAGGTCATCGGTTCGCGAGGGTGTTTTCTTCACGTCAGCCAGTGGTTGGGCAAAGAGCGAGTCAAACGTGCTTTTGACATCATCACCCAGGACCGGGGCGAAGCCGACGCAGAGAATCAGCGGCATCAGCCAGCGTTGCCATACGATCGAGCCATGCGACATGTCGCGCCTCCGGGAAGTGCAAAGTTCACAGGCCAGTTTACCCGGACGTTGCCGCATTGACGATGAGAAATTGGCGGGGGCGTCAGGGGGCGGCGCATGACCTCAAACGCATATGACTTCGGGAGGGCGAGGCTCCGGGGAGGGCGAGGCTCCGGGAGGGCGAGGCTCCCGCCGAGCCGTTCGTTTGCGAAGCCCGTCCGCGGGCTGAAGCAAACGAAACTCGCGAGGCCGGTGATCGTGCGTGATGGTTCACCTGCCGCGCAAGTTTCGTTTGCTCAGGCCCCCAAAGCGGGGCCGTCACAAACGAATCGGCTCGGC
>CAZYPK010000217.1:0-6885 GCA_964649195.1 uncultured Phycisphaeraceae bacterium | reverse complement strand
CCTTCAGGCTGTTTACGTCCGCGACTCGTTGAGTCGCGGCTCTTATCCCGAACTCGGGTCAAATGGGTTCACGCTTCGCCTTCACCGCCATTTTTCCTCTTGGACGCCCCACTTGTCGCGCATCCACTCGACGGCGCGCCAGGAGAGAATGTCGCTGCCGATGTTGATGGTGCGGCCGTTGGTCTGATGGATGATGGCGTGGTGTTGCACGCTGCGTCGTGCGGTGCGGCGTTCGTAGGTGATGCGCGTCACGTCGTCGCGTTTGAAGGCGTAGCTGTTCCAGATGGAGGTCCGTGCCTCAACGGTCTGATCATCAAAGCGCGCGGAGAAGACGGCGACATTGATCAGCGAGTGGATGCAAAGCAGCGCCAGAATCGCCATGACCTTGCGGAAGACCGGCGCAGGCGAGCCCAGTGAGAGAACCAGCGCCAGGACCGCTGCGCCCGCGAAGCAGGCGGGCCAGACGAGACTGGTTGCCGCCGAGGCGATGGTCACCACGTCGCCTTCGGTGATGTTCAGTTGATGCGTCATCGGACCGGCGATCAGGAACGCCATGATCATTGCGAGGATGAACGGGGCAATGCGGCGATGAAGAAGCGCTGCGGCAACATCCTTGAACCTGCGGAGCATGTTGGCGAGCGTGAGGTTGCCGTCGATGAACCAGCCGTGCTGAACGGCCAGAAAGATCGCGACGGCGCCTGCCATGACGTAGAAGGGGAAATCGTCATCGTCGAACTTGCCGATAACGAGCCGGGTGACGCCGGCGACCATCGCGGTCGAGATGAGGCAGGCCCAAGCTCCCCAGATCAACCGAAGACGCCAGAGAGGGGAAAGTCGCGGAGCCAGCGCATCGATGAGCAGATGGACGACGAAAACAGAGCCGGCGGCGATCGGTGCGGTGAGGATCGCCCCGCCGGTGCGGTCCATCGCGTAACCGGCAAAAAGCCCGATGACGAAAGCCACGATGACGGCGGCGCGGCGACGGGTGCGCGGCCGAGCCCGCCGCCCCAGTTCAAATCCGATGGCGACCATCGGCAACAGCACAGCGCCCCTGATCCAAGACTGCTTGTTCAAACCCCAAGGCAGCGAGTCGGCCACGATGGCCAGCGCCAGACCGCCTACAAACCAGAGAACCGCATAGACGACGGACCGCACGATCGCCAGGCTGGCATCGGCGGCCCGCTCCGCGGCGAGAGCCGCGGCGGCGGCATGGGCCGCCATCGTTTGTGCCGCCGATTCATCGGCCATCGCCGCGTCCCCCGCGACCTGTTCGCCTTTGTCGTGCTCGATATCGTGATTGCAATGGGGCGTGATATCCATGAAATGTTTCATCGGCTGGAGATTTTCGTCCGCCGAGGCGGACGGCTAAATTTCACCGTCATCGCCGTTGACGGGCATCTCCATCGGGCCGCGCCTGGCCTTGGATCGCAGCCAGTTGATGGACTTCATCACGCCGCGCCGCGTCACGGCCCAGCGTTCGAGGCGGTACTTGCCGGGGAAGGTCAGGAGCATCAGGGCGACGAGGATGGTGAGAATGCCCTGGCCTGGAAGGATGAGCATGGCGATGCCCGCCAGGAGCAGGATGATGCCCAGCAGATTGCGGACGACGAGCACGAGGATTCGCATGGCCGGGTGTTGCCGGGCGATGGTGCTGCGCGGCCGCTTGTGGCGCACGAAGTAATCGGCGGGCAACCGCGCCAGGAGCCAGGGCATGATCAGCAGCGAGCCGATGAACATCACCACCGAGGCCAGGCCCAGCCACCAGAGCAGCGCATCGTTTTGTCGCATCCAGTCGGGCATGTGGACAATGGTATGCAGGCACGGGGACTTGAAGTTCCCGTGCCTGGCGCCCCCGTGCTTTATTCCACCGGTTCATGCCTTTGCACATAGAACATGCTGTCCGAGGCGCGCGGCCCGACCAGGTGCCAGCTCAACGGAAACCGGGGTTTCTGCGCCACGTAAAGCTCAAAAATCTTCTGACCCCAGTTGTATTGCTGTTCGATGTTCTTCTCGACCTTGGCCGTGTCGGAGTTGGGGATGAACGCGCAGGTGTTGTAGTCCCAGTTGGGATCGAGGCGGATCATCAGGTGGCCTTCATCCCATTCGATCGGGTAACCATGCACGAACCCCTCGCCGGTGTTGGGCGTGTGATACCAGTAGCAAATGTACTTGTCCTTGTCGGCGGTGGAGGTGTCGTTCGTCCCGCCGACAAGCAGGCGGGCATGACTCACGCGCACCGGCACAACGCCCCACTTCTTCTTAGCGATCCAGATTTTCTTATCGCTCACATCGAACAGCCCGACGTGGGCATAATCGACGTGAATCACATCGGTGCAGTAGCTCTTATTGATTTTCCTGGTGCTGGCGGACACGGTGGGCTCGGGTTTCGGGTGTAGGGTTTCGGGTATCGGCCATTGGCAAGGTCGGTGGCTATCCGTGGCGTCGCATCATCGCAGGAAATTAATTCACTTTCTGACGAAGACACCCAACACCCGATACCCGACACCCGAATCCTTGATTGCAGTCAATTCCAAAGCGACGCTATCTTATGCCACCGCGCTCCGCAGTGGAGCCCTTTGACTGGAAGAGGATTCCCATGGCCTACGTCAGCGTTTCACAAAGCCCCATCGCCCACGCCCACCTTGATCAGCGAAAGGATGGCGAGGTGGTCCTGACCATTCACCACACCGATTACCAGCTTCACCTCGTCGCCGACAACGCCGCCGTCGCCGCGTTGCCGCTGCACAAACCGGTGACCGGCCGAATCACCGCCAAGGCCCGGCGGGTCGATCTGGCCACAACCGGCGGCCGATTCATTGAGCCGGTCTATGGCCGGCCGCGCCGGGTGCAGGGCCGAATCAGCGGCATTGACGCTCCCGCAAACACCATCACCGTGCAGACCTGCTGCCCGATCACGGTCACGCTGATGCCGATTCAGAACGCGGGGGATTTTGAAATCGGGCAACTGGTGGGGTTTGATGTCGAACGTGGAGCCGAATTTGAGCCGATAGGCTATTAGGAACTCTGAATCACTCCGCCTCCAAGCCGCTTGCGGCGTAGCAATCCCCCGACCCTCGACTTCTCATGTCCACTCTGAAACGCATCCTCGTCACCGGCGGCGCCGGCTTCCTCGGCTCCCACATCTGCGACCGCATGGTCGCCGCGGGCCACGATGTCATCTGTCTCGACAACTTCTTCACCAGCCAGAAGAACAACATCGCCCACCTGCTGGGCAGGCCGAACTTCGAGCTGGTGCGCCATGACATCACCCATCCGATGTGGCTGGAGGTCGATGAGATATACAACATGGCCTGCCCCGCGTCGCCGGTACACTATCAATACAATCCGATCAAGACCATGAAAGTATCGGTCATGGGCGCGATCAATGTATTGGGCATGGCCAAACGCTGCCGGGCGAAAGTATTGCAGGCTTCCACCAGCGAAGTGTATGGCGACCCGACGCCCGAACATCATCCGCAGACCGAAGCGTACCGCGGCAACGTCAACCCCATCGGCATCCGCGCCTGCTACGACGAAGGCAAACGCGCCGCCGAGACATTATTCTTCGACTACCACCGCAGCAACGGCGTGAACATCCGCGTCGTCCGTATCTTCAACACTTACGGCCCGAGAATGCACCCCTACGATGGCCGCGTCGTCAGCAACTTCATCGTCCAGGCCATCACCGGGCAGGACCTGACTTTGTATGGCGATGGATCGCAGACCCGGTCCTTCTGCTACTGCGATGATCTGGTCAACGCCATCATCACCCACATGAACAACGGCGACGACTTCGTAGGCCCGGTCAACATCGGCAACCCCGGCGAGTTCACCATCAAACAGCTCGCGGAACACGTCATCGAACTCACCGGCAGCAAAAGCAGGATCGTCTATCTGCCTCTGCCCAACGATGATCCGCTTCAGCGCAAGCCGGACATCTCGCTCGCAAAGGAAAAACTGGGCTGGGAACCGAAGGTCGCCCTGCGCGACGGGCTGGTGAAAACGATCGGTTATTTCAAATCGCTCGATCTTTCCAAGTTCCGCAAACCCACCGATCACACCGCCCATAAAAGCTCCGCACGAGGCACGGGGACCTGAAGTCCCCGTGCCCGGTTCACGGATCACCTTCGTACCGCCTGTACCGCACGCCGTACAGGAACGCGCTCAACTGCGTTGCGCGGGCGATCGCCTTTTCCATCTCGATGTTGACCCGCGTGTGTTCGTAGTCCCGCCAGTTGTCGCAGACGCCATGCCGTCTGCATTGCGTGAGCACGTACCGATAGGTCAGCCGGCCCTGCTTTTCGTTTCGCAGACAACCGTCAAAGTAATTCTTGTTCTTCGCATCCCTCCAGAACGGCACGAGCCTTCCTTCATGCCCGCGTTCACCGGGCACGGGCAGATCAGGCACGGGAGCTTCAAGTTCCCGCCCCACGTGCATCGCCTGCAACACATCGTTCACCAGCTTCGCCACCGATCCTTGGATTCCCCGCATCATCGGCGCGAGATTCTTCCCAAGCTTCAGGTACCCGACCGTGTGGTAATGATTATCCAGCAGGGAGGTGACGAACGGCGTGAAGCCGTATTGGGCGGTGTATTTCCCGAACTGCCGCCAGAAGATGTTCTTCGCGTGGATGCCGGTGAACGCCGGATATTTATCCTTGCAGCGGGCGGTGATGAAATAGACCTGATTGTCACGGTACCAGTGTTGGAAATGGCGCTTTCCATTCCACGATCGGTCCGCACCGTGTGATCGGAAGGTGTACCCCATGCACAAAATATATCCGTTCAGGCACGGGGACTTCAAGTCCCCGTGCTTTCACCCCTCGGGCGTGTCAAGAACCTGTCTCAACCGCGCGGCCAAGTCGGCGGGATAGCGGGCGCACCATGAGTCATCGATCAGGCCGACGCTGATCATGTCTTGGAGATGGACCTGATCCTTCAAACGAAAACTCGTCAGCTTCATGCGGACGAGGGCTTCAAGATCAACCGTGGAGAAGTCGCCTTCGGTGATCGCTTCGCTCACATCGGCGATCGGATGCAGGTCGCCGGCCCGCACCTTTTCGTTCGCATAAAGAACGTGTACCGCATCGCGGGCCTTCGCCTCCCTGCCGTCGAGGAACATGTCGATGCCCGACACATGCCGAAAGACGAAGCCCGAGGATTCCAGGGCTTTTTTGGCTCCATCGAAGTCAGACCGGCGGAGGATGATGTCCACATCCTGCGTGTTGCGCACCGCCGCCCGGTCCACGCGACCGACCCATGCCGCCACCGCGTTGCCCCCCGTCACGGCATAAGGCACCCCCGCCGCCTCCAGCGACCGGCACGCACGCAGCAACCTTTGACGAACGGCTTCCACAGCCTCCATCATGCGATCAATCGAAATCGGATGCAAGTAGGGAGAGGACATGAAATGATTATAGGCGGGCCGAATCCGCGCCGATCACCCCGACGGTTCGCCCCCGGAACAAGCCTCACCATCGGGCTTGATGATGCGGTCCGAAAAAACCTACAGCGCCTCGATCACCATATCCGCCACCTTGTCCGTGCCGATGGGAAGGCGGTCGAAGACCTGCCCCTTGAACTTCGGGCAGGTCGCTTTCACCGCGTTTTCCAGTCGCTGGCCGCAGGCAATCGCCGCCTTATCGCCACGGATGTGGCCGGTCTCGCGCAGGAGCATGCCCAGCGAGATGATCGCCGCGATGGGGTTGGCCTTGTTCTGCCCGGCGATGTCGGGGGCGGACCCATGCACCGGCTCGAACATGCTCGGCGCTGCACCATCGGGATTCAGATTGCCCGATGCCGCCACGCCCATGCCGCCGGCGATCGCGGCGCCGAGATCGGTGATGATGTCGCCGAACATGTTGGGCACCACGATGGTGTCATATATCTCCGGTTTGGCGACCATATACATACAGCAGGCATCGACGTGATGATATTGTCTTTGTATATCCTGGTAGTCCGCCGCGCCCACTTCGTTGAAGGTGCGCAGCCAGGTGTCGCCGCAGTGGGTCAATACATTGGTCTTGTGGACGAGCGTAAGCTGGCCGCGTCCGGCGCCGCTGTTCTTCTTCTGCCTGCACAAATCAAACGCATATCGCACGCAGCGTTCCACGCCGAAGCGCGTCGCCAGCATTTCCTGCGTGGCCACTTCCTGGGCGGTGCCCTTGCGGGTGATGCCGCCTGCGCCGGTGTATAGATCCTCCGTATTCTCGCGGATCACATCGAAGTTGATATGTTCCTGCGTCTTGTTGCGCAGCGGCGTATCGATGCCATCGTATAGACGCACCGGCCGAAGGTTGATATACAGATCCAGCTCGAAGCGCAGCTTCAGCAGCAGGCTCTTTTCGAGGATGCCGGGCTTGACCTCCGGCGTGCCCACCGCGCCGAGGAACACCGCATCAAACCTACGGATGTCCTGCACCTGGGCATCGGTGAGCACTTCACCCGTCTTGAGGTAATGGGCCCCGCCATAGGGCAGCGCGGTGATGTCGTACCTGAGCTGATCGCGCCTGCCGGCGACTTCGAGGACGCGCAGGGCCTGCGCGACCACTTCGGGGCCGATGCCGTCGCCGGCGAGCGTTGCAATGTTCAGCGTCATGGGATTCTCCGATTTTCAGGGCGGGTAGAGATAGCATGAGCAGGCGGCGGCGGCAAACGCCCTCCCATCACCGGAAGCACAAACTCCAAATCACAAAATCCAAATCTCAAACAAACTCGAAAGCGAGCCGAACCGGACAAAACCGATCCGAATCCGGATTTTGTTTGTTTGCGTTTTTTTGTCCTTGGAGCTTGTTTGGAGTTTGAAATTTGTCATTTGGAGCTTTCGACAGCAGGGTAAAAGCATATGGGAGGGCGAGGCTCCCGCCGAGCCGTTCGTTTGCGAAG
>CAZYPK010000216.1:0-6933 GCA_964649195.1 uncultured Phycisphaeraceae bacterium | reverse complement strand
CTGGCGATGATGGTCGCCGGCACGAAGTATCGCGGTCAATTCGAGGAGCGCATCAAGGCGGTGATGAACGAGGTCCGCCGGGCCAAGAATGTGATTCTGTTCATTGATGAGCTTCACACGCTCGTCGGCGCCGGCGGCGCCGAAGGGGCGATCGATGCGTCCAACGTGCTCAAGCCCGCGCTGAGCCGTGGTGAGATTCAGTGCATCGGCGCGACCACGCTTGACGAGTACCGCAAGTACATCGAGAAGGATGGCGCGCTGGAGCGCCGCTTTCAGACGATCGTCGTCGAGCCGCCCAACAAGGAGGAATCGTTCGAGATTCTCAAGGGGCTGCGCGATCGGTACGAGGCCCATCACCGCGTGCAGATCACCGATGAGGCTTTGCGTCAGGCCGTCGAGCTGTCCACCCGCTACATCACCGGCCGCGTGCAGCCTGACAAGTCGATCGACGTGATCGATGAAGCGGGCGCGCGGGTTCGCCTCAAGAGCATGACCAAGCCGCCGAACCTGGCGGACCTGGAAGAGCAGATCGAGCGCGCCAGCGTTGACAAGGATGAGGCGGTCAAGTCGGCTGATTATGAAAAGGCCGCGGAACTGCGTGACAAGGTGGAAAGCCTTCGCCGGGAGAAGGAGCGCGTTCAGAAGGAATGGCGCAACAAGGCCAAGGAGGTCGATGGCGTCGTCGATGAGGAAATCATCGCGGAGGTGGTCTCGGTCATGACCGGCGTGCCGCTGACCCGCCTCGAAAAAGCCGAGACCGAACGTCTGCTGCGCCTCGAAGAGGAACTGCACAAGACCGTCGTGTCGCAGGACGAGGCGATCAAGCGCGTCAGCGAATCGCTCCGCCGCGCCCGTGCCGGCCTCAAGGACCCCAAGCGCCCGATGGGCAGCTTCATCTTCATCGGCCCCTCCGGCGTGGGCAAGACGCTGCTGGCCAAGAGCCTGGCGGAGTTCATGTTCGGCAACGCCGACGCCCTGATCCGCATCGACATGTCCGAGTACATGGAAAAACACAACGTCTCCCGTCTCATCGGCGCGCCGCCCGGCTACGTCGGCTACGAGGAGGGCGGCCAGCTCACCGAGCAGATTCGCCGTCGCCCCTACAGCGTCGTCCTGCTCGATGAAATCGAAAAGGCGCACCCCGATGTGTTCAACATGCTTCTCCAGATCATGGAAGAGGGCCAGCTCACCGATTCCTTCGGCCGCCATGTGGACTTCCGCAACGTTGTCCTCATCATGACCAGCAACGTCGGCGCCGAGCTGATCCAGAACCAGGGCCAGGGCTTTGGCTTTGGCAAGAAGACCGGTGAGGCGAACTACGAGAAGATGAAGCAGACGCTCGAAGGCGAACTGCAACGATTCTTCCGCCCCGAGTTCATCAACCGTCTTGATGCCACCATCGTCTTCCGTCCGCTGACCCGCGAAAACCTCGTGCAGATTGTCGAGTACGAGATCAAGAAGATGTCCAAGCGGCTGGCGGAACGCCAGATGACGTTGACGCTCGAACAGAGCGCCAAGGATTACCTGATCGACAAGGGCTACAACCCCGACTTTGGCGCCCGTCCTCTTCGCCGCGCCATTGAGCATTACGTGGAGAATCCGATCAGCGAATCCATCCTGCGCGGTGATTTCAAGAGCGGGGCGGTCATCAAGGCCGCCAGGCTCGAAGGCAAGGAGGAAATCACCTTCACCGTTGACGGCGAAACCCCGGCCGCCAGTGAAGAACCCGCCAAAGCCGCCGCGGAAAGCACGTGAGGAAAAGCTGTCAGCTTTCAGCTTTCAGCGGTCAGTCCTGATGCTGGTCGAGTGAATATGACAACCTGAAAACAACACACGGCGCGTCCTGGACGCGCCGTGTTTTTTCTAATCTCAGATTTCAAATTTCAAATTCGCAAGATGTATCAATGTCCCCTGTTTCCTGTCCCCTGTCTCCTGTTTCCCGTCCCCCGTCCGCTCACGCGACTTCTTCCTTTGGTTCATCTTCCCCGCGATCGCGCAGGCGTTTCATCAGGTGGGCGTAGAGCATCGTCGGCGGGCCGGCCTGTTCTGCGGCGCCGTGATCGTCCGTCGCGGCGGGGTCGAAAATCTCCGCCTCCGAGAGCGGGGCCGGGGCGTCGATCTTCAGCGCGGGCATCGCGCCGGGCGGGGTCGGTCGCACCGCGACGAGGCGGTCCAGCTTGCTCGTCGCCGACTCCAGCAGTGAGCGGCTCTGATCAAACATCAGCTCCGCCCGCTTGACCATCCGCATCACGCGCCGCTCGGCTTCCTCCCACTGCTTGTCCAGGGCATCGAGCCGTTCCTCGGCCAGTTGCAGCCGGCGGGTCAGCGTCTCATCGATCGTGCCCACCCACTGGTCGTACTGATGCAGGGCCGCGGCGACATCGTGCTCCAGCTTTTCGCGCAGCTCGTTCTGCTCCCGCCGAATCTGCTCCACCTGGCTTTGCGTCTGCACGGCGTGCGACTCGGCGGCCTTGAGCAACTGCGTGCCCAGCTTCACGCGCTGCTCGGCCTGGCCTTGCACCCGGCGAAGGGCCTCCAGCTTCTGCGCGGTGGTCAGCGCGGCAGGGGAGGCGTCGGCAATGGATGGTGCGGCAGGGTTGGCGGTCATGGCGGGTCTCCATCTGGTTATTCGGCCATTCGCGCCTGATTCCTGCATGAAATCGCGGTGGGAGATTTGGCCGTTCGCCTTGACGAACGAAGTCCTGACTCTGCGATTGGTTCCGATCCCATTTCGCCGTATGATGAAGTGAACGGGGTGACAATCCGACTTTGACGCGTGTGCGTCAAGAGGCTGCTTCAACCAAAATCGCCAAGTTTTTACATGAAAGCAGCGTCCTGTGCCGCGCCCCGAAAGGGGCGTCGGCCGTGGCGCGTTTCATGTGGGCCTTGGCGGGCCTTGGTTGAGCGTTCCATCGGTCCGACGCTCTTTTTCCTTGCCGGGGCCCGCCATGTCCGATTCCAATTCCGACTCCTCCATCCGAAAAATCCTGGCCGCCGCCCCGCCGATGCCCATGAGCCCCCGACTCTGGCAAACGGTTGTTCGCGCCGCCAGACTATCCCCTCGGCAGGCCCGCGTCACCGAACTGGTCATGCGCGGCCTGGGCGACCGGCAAATCGCCGTCGTCATGGGCCTGAGCGAACCGACCGTCCGCACCTATCTGACACGTCTTTTCAAACGGTTCCACGCTTCGAGCCGCATGGAACTGGCCATGCGCATCATGGAAACGGCATTGGAAATACTGCTCGATCCGACCGCCGCGCACGGGGCATGACATCGATTCCGATGACATCGATCCTGATGACTTTCCGTCGCAATCTCTTTCATTATCCTTGATTTCATGTAAAAGACGCGGCGTTTTCAGTCGTACATGCGAACACGAGCGGGAATATGCACGGATGAACAGCCCAACGGTTTGGACAAACAGCACGAACGAAATCATGCCGGCCATCGGCGTGCGGTTGGGGCTGTCATCAGTCCTGATTCTTTGTCTGACCGGATGCACGGTCTTCAGCGGTATTCCGTCGCACGGCGCCGGCAAGCGGTTCGCGGTTGAGCAGGAACTTGTGGCGGCCTCCGCTCGCGCGGCGGCACTGGATGTCGATGTGTCTTCCCTGGCCGGCCGGTCGTGTGCGCTTCATGTTGTTGCAATGGGCGATCAGGGGTCGGGAAATCTCGTGGGAGGCCGCTATGAATGGCTGATGGCCATTGCCGCCGCCTACGTCAACTCCCAGACTCTCAAAATCAGCAGCCTGTTTCCCGTCATCACCACCGAAACGGTCACCAGCACGGCCGGCATTGCGACAACGACTCTCGCCGAAAATGCGATCAACGCTTCCGGCCGATCATGGTCAAGCAGTGAAGGCGGCACCTTTGATGTCCGTGGCGGCGTTCATGTTCCCGGCGTTTCCGAATACCGCGGCGAGGCGTTCGTCAATCCGCTCGACGCGCTGTTTTTGCGGGCCATCCTTCAGCATGCCTTTACCCTTCGCGGTGTTCATGTGGTGTCCGCCGATCGCGCCGATGTGGATATTTTCGTGACCGTGGATGTTTTCGGCACGCATCGGAGCCGCACCGAGTTCCACCTGTTCAACCAGGAACGGCTGATCGCCAAAACGGCTTTTCAGGTCACAGCCTTTGACCGCCGGCGTCAATTGCTGCTTGCGCCGATGATCGCGAGTTTCGAGGCTCAGTACCTGGAGAATTACATCGCATGGATCGGCCCGTTTGAAGTACTGAAGGAAGCTCGCCGCTCCGAAGAACCCCTGGTGGATTTCCGGGATATCGCCATGTCGGCGACTGCCCCCCAATTCAACCCGTCAACTTCCGCAACACCTTGACGCAACCCTTGAAAGAATATTTTTATGATCCGATTGTCCATTGTTGTATTTCTGCTTTCGTCGATGTCCGCCTGCGGCACTTTCACGGGCATTCCCAGCCACGGCGGCGGCAAGCGATTCGCCATTGAACAGGAGGTTGTCGCAGCCTCGGCGCGGGCGGCCGCCAAGGATGTGGATGTCCGCGCGCTGGTTGGAAAGCGTTGCGCCTTGTACATCATCAGCATGGGCGACGAGGGTTCGGGCAACCTGGTCGGCGGACGATACGAGTGGCAGGCGGCCATTCGCGGCGAGTATGTCAACACACCCACGCTCCGTTCCAACAGCGTGTATCCGATCATTCCCACCACGACCGTCACTGAAACGGCCGGCATTCAAACCACCACCAATGCCGAGAACGCCATCAATGCTCCCGCGAGCGTTCGCCAGGACACCGAGGGCGCCGATTTCCGCGCGGGTGGCGGAGCTTCTTACTCAGGCCCCGGTCAGTACCGCGCCGAAGCGTTCATTAATCCGCTGGATGCCCAGTTCCTGCGGGCCGTGATCCACGAGGCTTTCATGCTGCGCGGCGTCATCGTCGTTCCGCCTGACCGGGCCGAAGTGGACGTGTACGTCACCGTGGACATCTTCGGCACCCATCGTCGTCGGATTGACATGCATGTCCACAACGAAGAACGCCTCATGGGCAAGACCGCCATGCAGGTCACCGGGTTCAATCGCCAGCGCAAGGTGGTTCAGGAACCGACGACCAGCAGTTGGGAGGCCGAATACATCGAGAAGTACATCGCGTGGTCCGGTCCGGTGAAGATCGAAAAGGAAGTTCGCCGATCCAACGACCTGCTGGTGAGCTTCAAGGATGTGACGCCGACGGCCGTTCCCGTCGGCGATGGTCAGCCTCCCGTTCCGGCACCCCCGGCGACTCCGGCGACCGACGGCGATCGTACCCGGCCGCGCCCTCCCGTCACGCCGTTGCCCACCCCCGATCCGTCCAGACCTGAAGATGTCAAATAACGTCTCCATCGTGAAGAGCCAGGATGTCAACTCATCATCATCTGGGTTATCCGTGAAAGGAACCGGCCATGATTCAGCGATTCATCAATTCCATTCCGGCGCGAACCGTCGGCATCATCTTCGCAACGGTCTTCGCGGCGTTCCTCATTGCCGCACCGATCGTTCGCGCCCAGAACGTCGCCAACATCACCACCGATCCGTTCGTTCAGGAATCGCTACGGATCAATCAGTTTGAACCCGGCGGCAGATTCTTCCCCACCGGACTGCAAGTCAGAGGATCCGTCATTCCCGACACCCGTACCGGGTCGGTGACGGTGGCCGTGACAAGCAGCACGCTGGTGGGCAACACTCTGATTCAGCAGGCGATCATCGGCGGGCAATATGGTTATACGATCGGTTTGTCCTCGCACCATCCGCACACCGTTCATTCGCCGTTTGACGAAGTGACCAATGTGACGCGTACCGCATCGGATCAGAATCTCACCAAGCAGGTCACGCTCAGGCTCGATATCCACGGCAGATTGATTCATCCGGCCGACGGTTACGATGGCCCCCGGGGCGGCGGCTTCCCGGCGCCTCACCCGCTTGGCGCGATCGATCACTATGTCGTTTCCATATCCGGGTCGGCTCACGGCCAATACGCGCTGACCACCAATGAAGTGTTTCGGCTGAATCCCAATTCCGACGTGCCGCGCACCGGCAACATGAATGCGAGGCCGGCGCTTCGCCGCGTCGTCGGTGCAGAAGGCCGACGCCACTTCGAGGATGCTCCGCCGCCTGTTTCCACCTATCGCGATTATTTCCTGCGGCGGGCCAACCCCGGAACTAATCGGCCTTCGCAAGAGCTATGGAGAGAGATCGATGAAGCTGCGGAACGGGTGAGTGACCGAATCGATAACGTAGGAAATCTATACGCAACCGGTGTTGCTCTCACGGATGCGGATGTGCGCGGATTGGCAACGAAGGGGTTGTCAAACTTTGCTTTGGACGCTCTTAAGGGGAAATTGGACATCTTCAACAAATCTGTTGTGGGAGAACTGTTGAAAGGGATAAATGCGGCGGCGAGGGTGATTGAGATCGAATCGCATATCATCGCCGCCGCAGACAAACATTACAACGATGATGGAGCTCTGGCGGTAGGGGCATCAGTATCGGAAGCAATCAAGTCGTCGCTGAAGTGGGCGGTGGCAGCTCCCGCCGCAACTACGGCAGCATTGGCATTGGGGAAATTGGGAATGTTTGGTGGTGCTTGGGGTGGTGTTGGGGGTGCCATTTTAGGCACCATCATTGGGCCGCTATTGGCAGACAAACTCATCGATCAAATATGGGGCAACGGGCTGAATGACTTGATAGCCAACACGGTCGCCGATTTGCTTCCGCCGCGGCCTCCTTCCGAGTTCAAGGCCTTCAATCTGCCGTGGTCGCCGGAACTGACCATATTCGCCGGGGAGTAGGGCAGGGTAAAAGCATATGGGAGGGCGAGGCTCTCGCTGGGAGGGCGAGGCTCCCGCCGAGCCGATTCGTTTGCGACAGCCCCGCTTTGGGGGCCTGAGCAAACGAAACTCGCGCGGCAGGCGAACAATCAGG
>CAZYPK010000215.1:0-6982 GCA_964649195.1 uncultured Phycisphaeraceae bacterium | reverse complement strand
CGGCCATGTCGATCTCGTTGTCGAAGTGGTCGATGTTGGCGACGATGGCCTGGTGCTTCATGCGGGCCATGTGCTCGGCCGAGATGATGCCCTTGTTGCCGGTGGTGGTGATGAAGATGTCGGCGGTGTCGAGGACGTCCTCGATGCGGGCGACCTGGAAGCCCTCCATGGCGGCCTGCAGCGCGCAGATCGGGTCGACCTCGGCCACGATCACCCGGGCGCCCTGGCCCTTGAGCGACTGGGCGCAGCCCTTGCCCACGTCGCCGTAGCCGCAGACCACGGCGATCTTGCCGGACATCATGACATCGGTCGCGCGGTTGAGGCCGTCGATGAGCGAATGCCGGCAGCCGTAGAGATTGTCGAACTTGCTCTTGGTGCAGGAGTCGTTGACGTTGATGGCGGGGAAGAGCAGCTTGCCCTGCTTCTGGAACTTGATGAGGTTCTTCACGCCGGTGGTCGTCTCTTCGGAAACGCCCTGACACTCGGCTGCGACCCTGGTCCAGCGGCTAGGGCTCACTTCGAGGTTGGCGGCGAGAACCTTGAGGATCTCGCCCCACTCTTCGGGATCATTCTCAGGATCGAAGGCGGGCACTTTGCCGGCTGCTTCAAACTCGACGCCTTTGTGAATCAGCAGCGTGGCGTCGCCGCCGTCATCGACGATCTGCGTCGGCCCCCCGGAAGTGCCCCCGCCCCCGGGGGCGCCATCAGGCCATTGCAATGCCTGATCGGTACACCACCAGTAATCCTCCAGCGTCTCCCCCTTCCACGCGAAAACAGGCACGCCCTTGGGATTCGCAATCGTGCCGCCCGGACCGGCAACGACGGCGGCGGCGGCGTGGTCCTGCGTCGAAAAAATGTTGCACGACACCCAGCGAACATCGGCGCCCAGCGCCTTAAGCGTTTCGATGAGCACCGCCGTCTGCACCGTCATGTGCAGCGAGCCCATGATGCGCTGACCCTTGAGCGGCTGCGATGGGCCGTACTCCTCCCGGCAGGCCATGAGGCCGGGCATCTCCTGCTCGGCGAGCATGAGTTCCTTGCGGCCCCAGACGGCCAGCTCTTCGAGCTCCGCGAGGGTGGCGCCGGGCTTGAGTTTGAACTGGATGCCGTTGGCGACATCGACGGTATGCACGGACTTGGCTGGGGTGAGGGTCTGGGGCACTGGCAATGTCCTTATGAATGGAGAGTGAACGAATCGAAGTTGAACGAAGGGGCAAATCAATTGAATCGGCTTGCTTCACGCGCCGATTGAGCGAAACTCCCCGAAACATCGGACAAAACGCCTCAAAGCCGCGAGGGGGTGATGGGATGATCAAATTCCATGTTCATCAGCGAGGTCTGTTTTTCGTCCGGCGACAGCAGAAGGAGGATGGAGATGTCGGCCATCGCCTCGTCGTCGAGACGCGCGGCCAGAAAATCCCAGACCTCGTCGTGACGGTCCGCCTTGGCGCGATTGGCATAAGAATCGCTGATGATTCGAATCCTGATCGAGACGGAGCTCTGTCGATAGAGAGCCGCCGCGGCGCCCGGGTGTTGATGTTCATACTGATCGAGGACCGATCGAATCTTCTCGACGACGGGGTCTGCTGCATTACGTGTGATGGTGGCCATGATCACAAGCTCCTTTGTTGGGTCGCTCGCAAATAACGTCTGATACGGTTTCCACTTGAATCCCGCGCCGATCGCTCCGTGAAAAATCCCGATCGTGGAGGCCAAGCCCGATGGCGAGTCCGCGAGCCGTCGGGGTGCTCAAGAACAACAAGAAAGCAGAAAATCAGGAAATCAAGAAAATCAGAGCAGGCATCAAGCATCAGATTGGAGTGGAACTTTCTCCGTTCTCATTTCATGCTTTCTTGTTTTCAAGTTTTCCTGTTTTTCTTCGCTACCCCGACGGCTCGCAAAGCCTCGCCATCGGGCTTGAGGTTTTACGGCGCTGAATCCACATGGAACCCGTCTGACATCCACATCAATCGGTATGCTCATGCCCGGTCCCCAAGGCGATCCATCGACATTCCGATGCCGCTTGCAACAAGTATAACCGGCCCCTTCGCCTCGGCTTCGGGCGGCAACACCCGACACGAAACCTCCGCGAAACCGGCGCCTTTCAAATAATCCATCACGGCCTTCACACCAAACCCCGGATGCACCTGCTCCATCTCCCGGCGAAAATCATCGCGGTCGTGGCGGAGCAGGTCGATGATCACCGCCTTGCCGCCGGGCTTGAGGATGCGGCGCATCTCGCGCAGCACCGCCGCGGGATCGGGGATGTAGGTCAGTACGAGGGCGAGGATCGCGGCATCACACGCGCCATCCCTGATGGGCAGCGCGGCAAGTTCGCCTTCGCGCAGCTCGACATTCTTCAGACCCCTGGTGCGCCTGCGCGCCGCCTTGAGCATCGCGGAAGAGTTGTCGATGCCGATGACCTGCTTCACGCAGGGCGAAAGATCGGCGACAAGCTGCCCGGTGCCGCAGCCCAGGTCGGCGATGACCCAATGCGAGGGCAGCAGCGCGAGCAGCGCGGCCTGCATGAAACGATCGCCGTAAAGCTCCCGGCGAAGCTTGTCCCACTGCCCTGCGGCGCCGGCGAAGAAGGCGCGGGCGTCGCCGGTGCGATGCGTCAGCCTGCGCCGAAGGCGAAGCTCATCCTGCGCCAGCGTCGCCCAGTCATCGGTCTGTTCGCGGGCCAGCGACCAGAGCTTGCGGGCCGGGGCGGGCAGTTCGCCGTTGGGCATGAAATAGAGATTGGTCGTGCCCTGCCGGCGGCTGAGCACCCAGCCCTGATCGCCCAGCACTTTCAGGTGCCGGCTGACGGTGGACTGGGGCATCTGCAACACTTCGCAGAGATCGACGACGCCCAGCTCGCGCTTTGCCAGCAGATGCAGCAGCCGCAGCCTGGTCGCATCGGCGAGGCTGTCCATCCAGTTGAGCAGGGCGGCGGGCTGGGCGGCGGAAGTATTCATCCGTTGATCCGGATGCAATGATAGATGGGCGCGGCGGGGTTGTCCAGGACATTCCCCAAGGCGATAAAGCCGCTTGCGGCTTCGCGATCCCGTTGGTTCACGGCATATCGGGGGTTATTCAGAAGTCCCATTTGAAATTTGAGATTTGAGATTTGAGATTTTCCCCGCGCCCCCTACCTTCGCAGCATCCCCGCGGCCCCGGCTTCGTGCAGCCTTTCCAGCACGCGGCGCGACAGCTTGCGGATCGCCTTGCCCGTGGCCTGTTCATCCGCCTCGGCCATGAGCCGGCCATCGGGACTGATCACCCGGGCCCGCAGGCGATAGGTGAGCATCCCTTCCACCAGCAACGGCTCGGCGAACGCGGCGATGGGCGAGTGGCAGTCACCCGACAGGCCGTCGATGATGTCCCGCTCCAACGCCACGGCCTGCGCGGTCGTCGAATCATTCAGCGGCAGGACGCGCAGCGTGGTCACATGATCATCCCGCCGGCACTGCAAGGCCAGCGCCCCCTGCCCGGCCGCGGGCAGCAGCACGGAGGGATCGAGAATGTTTTTCGCATGTTCGGCCAGGCCGGCGCGCTTGAGGCCCGACACCGCCATGAAGGTGGCGTCGTAATGTTTGCCGCCGGTGGCGGCATCGACAGGTTCGAGCACCTTGCGCAGGCGGGTCTGCACGTTGCCGCGGATCAGTTCGATCTTCAGATCGGGCCGAAGCCGCAGCGCCTGCGCCGCCCGGCGGGGACTGGCGGTGCCCAGCGCCGCGCCGCGCGGCAACTCATCGATCGACGCAACGCCGCTGCGCGACACCAGGCAATCGCGCCCGTCCTCGCGCGCCGGGATCGCCGCGATGGTCAGACCCTTGGTCAGCTTCGTGGGCACATCCTTGAGGCTGTGTACCGCCAGGTCGGCCCGGCCATCGAGCAGCGCCTTCTCGATCGCCTTCGCAAACAGCCCCTTGCCGCCGGAGTCCGCCAGCGAGACCTCCGCGAACTGGTCGCCTTCCGATTCGATCCAGAGATAGTCGATGGTGACCTGCGGGTGCAGCCGCTTGAGCGCCTCGCCGATGAACTGGGCCTGCACGCGCGCAAGCAGGCTGCGGCGCGATGCGATCACGATGGGCCGGCGGCTTCGACGCAATTGAATCCTCCTGATGCGACCACTACTATAACGCCACATCGTCACGATCTTTTCGACATTCGTCGAATCAACAGGGAACATCACAAATGTCTGCAAAATCGCTTTGTGTTGCGCTGACAGGTTCGACCGGCTTCGTCGGTCGCCACGTGCTCGCCCGGCTTCCGGGCAAGGGCCACACGGTGCGCGCCTTGGTCCGAAGCAAGGCGAAGATGAAGAACAGCGATGGCCGGGTGGTGGTCATCGAAGGCGACCTGTTCGATGAGAAGGCTGTGCGCGAGCTGCTGCGCGGCGCCGATGCGGTGATTCATCTGGTGGGCATCATCATGGAGGACAAGGGCAAGGGACAGACGTTCGAGCGCGTTCATGTGGAGGCGACGCGCAGCCTGCTTGCCGCCGCGAAGGAGAACGACCGCATTCGCAAGTGGGTGCAGATGTCCGCCCTGGGCACGAGGCCGCAGGCGGTGTCCACCTATCACCGCACCAAGTGGGATGCGGAAGAGCTGGTGCGGGGCAGCGGGCTCGATTACACGATCTTTCGGCCATCGATCATTCATGGCGCTGATGGCGCGTTCATGCGGATGATGAAGGATTTCTGGTGCAAGCCGTTTCCGCCGTTCGTGCCTTATTTCGGCGCGGGGCCTTTGGGCACGAAGGGTGCCGGTCGTTTGCAGCCGGTGCATGTGGATGATGTGGCGGCATGTTTTGTCGATGCGCTGACGAATGCGAAGGCTCGCAACGAGATGTATCCGATGGGCGGGCCGCAGGCGATGACCTGGCCCGAGCTTTATGCAACCGTGGGCAACCATCTCCCCGGCGCGAGGAAGAAGCCGATCATCGCGGTGCCTGCGTGGAAGGCGAAGCTGCTTTCGCATCTGCCGCGGATGCCTTTCAACTGGGATCAGGTGGTGATGAGCCAGGAGGATTCGACGTGCGGCACCGCGAAGGTGGAAAATGATTTCGGCATCACACTCAAACCGTTTGAAGAGACGGTGAAGGAATACGCGGGGCGGATCGAGTGAAGGGGGTTCGCAGAGCCGCGACTCAACGAGTCGCGGACGCGCACGACATAAAGGAGTGTCACGCACACCCTGCACTGCAAGCCTCGAACACCTTCGCGCGACGCGGACGCTTTCGCCCATCATCCTTCGCAAAACGAACCACCCCACTTCCCGTTCACGTCCGCGACTCGTTGAGTCGCGGCTCAAAAACATCTCACATATTCAGAATTTTCTCCCCCCTGCCCCGCTCATCGTTTATTCTGCAACGCGAGGTTGCACACGATGAGTGAAACGAACAGCGAAACAACACCTTCACCCCGCGCCAATCCCTTCGCCTTCTGGCGCTGGAAGCTGCACTGGCAGATTTTCCTGGGGTTGATCGTCGGCGCGCTCATCGGCTACATCAGCGGCGCGATTGCGGTCAGCGCTTCGGAAGCGATCGCCGGTGAGCCGCGCAAGGCGGTGGATATCGTCAAGAATCGCTGGGATTTCCTGCTGTTCAAGCTCATGGGCGATCTGTTCCTCAACGGCCTGAAGCTGATCGTCATCCCGCTGGTGACCAGCTCGATCATCCTCGCCGTCGCCAACCTGGGGGCTCAGGCCGGCTTCGGCAGGCTCGGCATCAAGACCCTGGTTTATTACACATGCACCAGCATGATCGCGGTGCTCATCGGGCTGGCGCTGGTCAATCTCGTGAAGCCGGGCGTCGTTCCGCCGGACCCGGTCACCGGCCAGGCGCGCACGCTGCTCAACGCCGACATCATCGCCCAGTTCGACGCCGAAGCCGCCGACATGAAACGGAAGGTCGGCGACAAGACCGGCACCGACTTCCTCAATGTCTTCCGCACCATGCTGCCGGACAACCCCGTCGCCGCCGCCGGGCAGAACAACCTGCTGGGGCTGATCACCTGCGCCCTGCTGATCGGTTACTTCCTCTCCAAGCTCACCGGCAACCCGCACGTCGTCATGCGCGACTTCTTCCAGGCGATGCACGACATCACCATGAGCATCACCCATCTCGTGCTGCGCTTCGCCCCGCCGGGCGTGGCGATGCTCGTGGCGGCGACGATCGCGGAGAACTACGCGGCCCTGGCGCAGGAGGATCGCTTCGCGGATTTCATCCACGGCATCATCAAGTTCACCCTCACCACGCTGGTCGCGCTGTTCCTGCATTTCGCCGTGGTTTTTCCGATTGTTCTGCTCGTCGTCGCCCGCATGAACCCCTGGCCGGTCTATCGCGCGATGACGCCGGCGATCATGACCGCCTTCTCCACCGCCTCCAGCAACGCGACCCTGGCGGTGAACATGGAGTGCGCCGAAAAAGCCGGCGTGTCGAACAAGGTCAGCAGCTTCGTCCTGCCCCTGGGCGCGACCGTCAACATGGACGGCACCGCGCTGTACGAATGCGTCGCCGCCATCTTCATCGCCCAGGCCTTCGGCATCGAACTCACCTTCGCCCAGCAGTTCTTCGTCGTCGTCATCGCCCTGTTCACCAGCATCGGCGTGGCCGGCGTGCCCTCGGCGTCGCTGGTGGCCATCGTCATCATCCTGCAATCACTGACGCAGCAACTCGCGGCACAGGGCATTGATGTGAACCTTGAGGCGGGCCTGCCGATTCTGCTGGTGTTCGACCGCTTTCTGGACATGTGCCGGACGAGCGTGAACATTTTCTCCGACTCGGTCGGTGCGGTGCTCATCGCAAGAACGGAAGGCGAAACCACCGTGCTGGCGAAGCCTGCGTAGCCTGCGCAGGATAAAAGCATATGGAAGGGCGAGGCTCCCGCCGGGAGGGCGAGGCTCCGCTGGGAGGGCGAGGCTCCCGCTGGGAGGGCGAGGCTCCGCTGGGAGGGCGAGGCTCCGCTGGGAGGGCGAGGCTCCCGCCGAGCCG
>CAZYPK010000214.1:0-6985 GCA_964649195.1 uncultured Phycisphaeraceae bacterium | reverse complement strand
CGTCGCGGCTGGCGAGCCGCGACTCAACGAGTCGCGGACGTGAACGGGAAGAGGGATGGTGCGTTTTGCGAAGGATGACCGGTGACAACACCCCTGTCGCGCGGGAATGTTCGAGGCTTGTGACACAGGGTGTGTATGAACACCCCTTCAGGCTGCTTACGTTCGCGACTCGTTGAGTCGCGGCTGATCAACTCATGGCATTTCTCGGACGCGACAGCCCGGCCGATCTTCAGCGCGTCCGGCGTTTCAAGACGTGGATCGGCGCCCGCTCTCCTTACGCCGTCATCAGCGTCGCGGCGGGACTTTTTTCCATCGTCGATTGCTGGACGCTGGTGCTGGGCATCCTCGCCGGCGTCGCCGCGATCGCGCTGGGTGTGCGCGGCCTGCGCGATCTGCGCGAGCAGCCGCACCTGCTGGGCCATCGCCTGTGCATCACCGGCATCGCGCTGGGGATCATCGGCCTGGCGCTGAGCCTGGTGATGTGGCTCTGGCTGATCCCGATGCTCAATCGAGCGACGTAACGAGCCGCGACTCAACGAGTCGCGGACGTGAACGGGAAGAAGAGCGGTCCGTTTCACGAAGGATGCCCGGTGACAACGCCCCTGTCGCGCGGGAGTGTTCGAGGCTTGTGACGCAGGGTGTGTATGAACACCCCTTCAGGCTGCTGATCTCCGCGACGTGTTACGTCGCGGCTGGCGAGCCGCGACTCAACGAGTCGCGGACGTGAACGGGAAGATGGGTGGTCCGTTTTGCGAAGGTCGCCAGGTGAGAGCACCCCTGTCGCGCGGGAGTGTTCGAGGCTTGTGACGCAGGGTGTGTATGGACACCCCTTCAGGCTGCACACGTCCGCGACTCGTTGAGTCGCGGCTCACAGGCGGCGGACCCTTCACTGCCCCTTGTGGATCAGCGTCATCTTGCCGCCGCTTTGGAACTCGATCACCGCCTCCACCGGCAACTGCATATCATCAAAGTAGCGCAGCTCGAAACCGTCGCGCGTTTCGCCCCAGCGGTTTTCCGTGGTGATCGTCCGCAGGCCCGCGGGCAGGTCGATGGTGTAGGTCACCTTCTTGACGTTTCGCATGAGCATTTCGGGGCCGACGATGTGGGTGATCCATTCGTTGGTCGTGCTGCCCGGCTTGATCGGCGTGACGCCCGCCGCCTGCCGCAGACCCAGGAACTCGGTGCGCGGGGACTTCATCGGCAGCCGCTCCTTGACCTCGTGCTTGCGCCAAGGCTCGCCCTCGTAAGCCGCGTAGCCGTGATCCAGCAGCACCGGCTTGGAGACCATGATGCTGTCCTCAAACAGCGGCTTGCCGGTGACGCGCGACTTGCCCAGCTTGCCCGCATCGTGCATCCATTCCACGGCCCACACCTTGTGCAGGTGATCCCAGTAATCGCCGGTCAGGTGATAACTCACCAGCCAGGTCGGCTCCTTCTTTTCGTTGATGCCCCAGTAGCGATCGCTCATCACCACGCTGGCCGGCTCCTTGGGCAGGCCGGTCTGGATGTAGAGCTTCTGCGTCGTGCCGTCGTTGAAGGTGACGACCGCATCGATGGTCGCCGGCGACTGCGAAACACCCAGATAGGCGAAGCCGCCGTGCTCGTGGGCGAAGCGATCGGTGACGGCGACCTTCTGTCCGCCCAGGGCGCGAGGCAGTTGGTATTCGACCTGTTTGATGTCGCGGAGCTTCCGCTCCCAGCCGTCGATGTAAACGAACCAGTGGTAATTCGTGCCGCCGCCGGTTGCGGGTCCGGTGGTGTAGCGTGCCTGCCGCATGACGATGGGTTCTTTGGTTCGCGGCGCGGTGGTCAGGGCGTGTCGCGGGACATCGATCCAGTGGCCGTGCAGCTTGGCGGAGACGGTGAAGGTGGTGGGCATGGAGACGAGGGTTTCATGCTCGAAGATGGTGCCGTTGGCCAGCAAGGCCTGGTCGGTCACCGGTTGAAATTCGAGTCGCTGCGGCTTGTTGTCGTCATCGGTCCAGGCATATCGCATGCCCTGGATGGTGGCCAGCGATTCGGGGGTGCCGATGGCGGCCAGGTTCACGCGCCACTGCGGGATGCCGTCCTTGTAGCCCTCGAACCGTTCGCGCAGCTGCGCCGACCAGGGCAGCAGGCCGGGCCAGAAGCCGGCGTTGTCCTTGCTCACGTACCAGTCGCCGAACTGCTGCGAGCCGTCGTTGAAGGTGACGATGGCGTGTACGTAGCTGTCATCGGTGATGGTGGCTTGCAACGTGTAGATCGCCCCCTGGTTGTGGTAGCCGGGATCGACGATCAGCCGCTTGCGGTAGCCGTTTTCGGTGAAGCGGTAATCGACGCTGCTGATGCGGCGAAGCTCGGTCTGCGGCCCGTAAAACACCGAGCGCCAGGTCGGCGGCGATTCCTTGTACCTGGCCGTGTGCAGCGTGAAGGCGAAGCGGTCATCGCGCGCCGAGCGCGGCTTCACCTCCACCGGGAAGCGGGTGAAGTTCCCGTCCTTGTAATGCACCGTCGCCATCATGCTCAGCGGTTTGGTCGTCGTCACATCCAGCGGACAGCCCGCATGTTCGGCGGCCAGCACCTCCACCTCGCGCGGCCTGTACCCTTCGGGAAACTCGTACTTCACCTTCTCGATCGTCGCCAGCGTGACCGGATCGCCCAGGGGCATCATCGTCACCCGCCACAGCGGCCGCTTCTGCGAATCGATGCCGCGATAGACATCGGTCGTGTTGATCTCGATGCGCCGCGGGTCGGCATACTTGCCGTTCCTGCCCAGCGAAACCCAGTGCTCCAGCTTCAGCGGCTTCTTTCCGTCCTTGAAATGAACGGTCGCATAAACGCGAAACTCCCTTCGCGCCGCGCCGGAGACGTTGAACCCGCCGTAGAGATCGCTCACCCGCACCTTGCGGTCGGCCTGCGTCGGGCCCAGCTCGTACAGAATGTGATCGATGGAGTTGCAGATGTCGCGCGGCGACTTGAAGCGGACGTTCCAGGTGTACCAGGTGTCGAACCCGTCGCTGCCGTCCTCGTGAAAACTGCTTTCCAGCGCCAGCGTGTCATCGGCGGTTGACTTGAAGGCGAGCGGGTTGAGCGTGAGGTCCTTCTTGCTGCCGTCCTTGAAGATCACGTTGGCGGTGATGACGTTGAGATTGGCGGCGATGGTGATGCCGCCGTGGCCGATGTTGCGGTCGGCGCCGTGGTAGGCGCGGTAGGCGTCGGCCTGGTGGGTGACGGTGCGTTCGAGGCGGTTCATGTTGCCGACGTTGAAGGTGACCTTGTCGATGTCGTTGAGGTCGGTGAGGTTGCCGGTGACTTCGACGCGCCAGTCCCACGCCGAGGTGCGCACGCCGTTGACCAGCCATTTGCCGTGGTACCAGTCCTGCATCGCCAGCTCGATCTGCCGATGCTGGGCCGAGGGCGCGGGCAGGCGAAGCTCGGTGCGCAGCGAGCGCGTGGTCTTGTCCTTGAAGGTGATCACCGCCGACAGGGGCACGACATTGCTCGCCAGCGTGTTGGAGAAGCGGAAGTAGCCCAGGCGGTTGTTGGAGATGGCGGTGGTCACCTTGCCGTCGATGGTGGCGACCCAGTGTACGCTTTCGATCAGGTCGATGGCGCCAAGCTGGCCGCTGATGGCGGCGGCGAAGAAGTATTGATGCTTGCGCGAGGCCGAGTCAAAGCCGCGGTATTCCCCGTTGCTCTGGATCACCAGCGAGGTCTTGTCAGGCGTCGCCGACCGGTAGCTGCCGTCGGGATTCAGCTCGACCTTCTCCTTGCGATCCAGCAGCACCACGGCGAAGTTGATCAGCTCGCTTTCAATCTTCTCGATGTAGTTGAACTTCTTGAACACCTCGTAGGCCACCCAGCAGTAGCCCTTCTGCCCCCAGTCGGTCCCCCAGGAGTTCATCAGCAGGAAGGCGCCTTTCTTGTCGTCGTAACCGACGATGGCCATGGCGTGCAGGCCGTGCTTGCCGCCGTCCTTTCGCAGGACGGTGCCCCGGCTGTGATGGCCGGTGGTGTAGATCGGATAGTTGCCGCTGTTGAAGATCGGATTGGTGCGCACGCTCACCGGGACCACATGCCCCTGCTGCAAGGCGAGCCTGACATCGGCGCCGGTCTTGAGCAGCTTGGCGTCGGCGATGCGGAAGAGCTTGGCCTCGTTGATGGCCGCCTGCGAAGGCTTGGTCGTGTAGTCGCCCGGGCGATAGGGCATGGTCCGCAACGTGGCGCAGCCGTGATCGATGAGGAAGGTGAGGGTGTTGAGCGGGTGAAGCCCCTGGTCCTTGCCGCCGTTGAGACTGTTGTAGATGAAGGCCGGCGAAAAGGTGCGCTGCGGGGCGTCGGCCTTCCAGCCCTGGTCGATCACCTCGTGATAGCTCTTGGCCGCATAGCCATACGCCCACGCCGAGCAGTCGCCCAGCGACTGGGCCCGCACCGGCGGCATGCGGTGGCGGTGATCGACCACGATCGACTCCATCTCCCCGCGCGGCTCCGCCTGCCACTCGCCCAGACGCAGCACCTCCTCGGGATCCACCTGAATCTCACCCGTCTGCGCCCGGACGCTCCCCGTGAAGAAAAAGGAAGCGACCACAGCCACCAACAACGCGGAAAAAGCAAATCGTCCCATCCTGAAATTCTCCCAATGAGGAATCAATAACTCTAGCATCGGCCACGAACGGCAGGGGATCAAGCGCGGAGGCCAGAAGCCAGAGGTCAGAAGTCAGAAGTCAGAGGTCAGGAGACAGGGAACAGGAGACAGGGAACAGGAAGAAGCCCACAGCCGCTTGCGGCTTCGCTCCGCTCTGGACATCTGAAAATCTCAAATTTCAAATTTGAAATCTCAAATTTCACATTCTGACCTCTGACCTCTGACCTCTGACCTCCGACCCCTGTCCCCCTCTTCATTCTCGGACGCCATGCGATACAATGTTTCGTCCGTTGATACGCACACCGACGATGCAGGTTCTCACCGCGGCGGCAGATACAGACCTGCGCCAAAATCACCCGGCGAATCGGACCGATAGTTGACCTATCATCATGGACCTCACCAAGCTCGCCAAAGTGGAACGCGGCACCCCCGGAAGCGCCCCCGGAAGCGCCCCCGGAGATCCCCCCGGAGACATCCCCGGAAACACCGCCGAGGACACCAGTCCGCCCGGCTCCCCCGGCTCCCCCGGCTCCCCCGGCTCTTTCGGCTCCCCCGGCTCTCTCAAAGATCGCCGCCGGTCCTCTTCGGGGCAGCACAAGCAATCCACCATGGGCATGGTCTCGGTGGGCATGGCGCTGGTCTCCATCGTGCTCGCCATCATCGGCATCCCCGCCAAGCAGGCCGCGGGCTACGGCACGGCGGTGATCCTCGTGATTCTCATGTGCTCCATTGCCGCCCTTTGCATCGTGGGCGTCTCGGCGGCGCTGATGGGCATCACCAGCAAACGCCGAAGCCCGCTCATGTCGCTCATCGGGCTGGCGCTCAATCCGCTGGTGGCGCTGGCCTTTGCCATCTTCCTCTGGTGGCCCACCGGCGCCACCCTGCTGGCCGCCGCGGAAAACGGCGATGCGCATGGCGTCGAGCAGGCCCTGGCGATGGGCGTGGAGGTCGATGCCCGGACCATCATCCGTGATCGTGACGCGAAGCAATTCACCGGCACCCCGCTCATCGGCGCCGCCATGAACGGCCAGCTCAACACCGTCACCACCCTCCTGGTCCGAGGCGCCAACGCCAACGAACCCGACAGCCATCAGCGCACCGCCCTCTACCATGCCGCCCGGCAGGGCTTCGGCGAGGTGGCCCTCAGCCTGCTTCGCCACGGCGCCGATCCGAACCTCGCGCCCGAGGGCAGAAGCCCGCTTCACTATGCCGTCGAAGCGGGCAACGCCCCGCTGGTGGACGCGATGCTCCAGCGCGGCGCCATCGCCGACCTCAAGTCCGATCCGCCGCTGCTCATCGCCGCCCGCATCGGCCACACGAAAATCGCCGAGTCACTGCTGGACAAAGGGGCCGCCCTCAACGCGACCGACGCCCAGGGCAACACCGCCCTGCACATCGCCGCCGAGCATGGCCACCAGTACGTCGTGAAGCTGCTCCTGCGAAAGCAGGCCGATGTGACCCTCCGCAATCAGTTCGGAGAAACGGCCCTGGAACGCGCCATTGCCGGGCAGTTCAAACCCATCATCGAAGACCTGGTGAACGTCGGTTCGCCCATCGACATCTTCGCCGCCATCGGACTCGGCGATCTGAACAAGGTGCAGAAGGAACTCGAACGCGATCCGGGCCTCATCAAAACCCTTCGGCGAAACCTCACGCCGCTGCACATCGCCGCCCATCGCGGAAACATCGAGATGGTCGTGCTGCTCCTCGAAAAAGGGGCCGATGTCAACGCCCTGGCCGACTCGACCGATGCCGTCACTCCGCTTTACCTGGCGACCAGGAGCGGCAGCGTCGAGGTGGCCAAGGCGCTGATTGCGCAGGAGGCGGATGTCGATCGCGTGATCCACATCGAAGGCGTCAAGGCGCCGGCGCTTTACTTCGCGGTCGTCGAAGGATTCGATCCGCTGATCAAGGCGCTGCTCGACGCCGGCGCGGTGGTGAACACGCAATGCGAGGCGCCGCCCGAACTCAACTCGACCATTCCGATGAGGGGTTCGCCGCTCTACTTTGCCGCCGTCCACAAGCGGCATGGCGCGGCAAGACTCCTGCTGGAAGCCAACGCCAACCCCGACTTCCGCGCCCCGCCGGAAGGCCCGACTCCGCTGTACGAAGCCGTGAAACGCGCCGACTTGGAAATGGTCACGCTGCTGGTGCATCACAAGGCCGACATCAACGCCAAAGTCCACGGCAACTCCATGCTCTCGGTGATCGAACAGGCCCAGCGAGGCCACCAAAAGGCCGAGTCCCTCGACCGCATCCACTCCCTGCTCCGCGACGCCGGGGCGCTGGACTGATGGCGGGATAAACGCCAGCCGCGACGTAACACGTCGCGGACGTGAACAGCCTGAAGGGGCGTTCATA
>CAZYPK010000213.1:0-7093 GCA_964649195.1 uncultured Phycisphaeraceae bacterium | reverse complement strand
CGGGAGCCTCGCCCTCCCAGCGGGAGCCTCGCCCTCCCATATGCTTTTACCCTGTTCAACGGCATGGATTCACCGGGAACGGCCACCTCTTTTTGCTATGATCGGCGTTTTGGATCAGCCCATGCCCCACGCAATCCCCGCCATGCCAACCACACCCTCCGCGTCTGCGGCCGCCGCCACGAAAAAAGCCGTGCCGATGCCCGCCGAGTTTCCCGAACATCTGCGCGGGCAGGTCGTGCCCATCCTCGACTTCGGCTCGCAGTATGTGCAACTCATCGCCAGGCGCGTGCGCGAGGCGGGCGTCTTCAGCATCCTCGTTCGTCCCGACATCACCATCGAGGAACTGGCCGCGATGCGACCGGTGGGCATCATCCTGTCCGGCGGGCCTTCGAGTGTTTATGAAAAGGACGCCCCGCAGTGCGATCCGCGCCTCTTTGAACTGGGCGTGCCTGTGCTGGGCATCTGCTACGGCATGCAGGCCGCGTGTCAGGTGCTGGGCGCGAAAGTCGGCAAAGCCTCGGCCCGCGAGTACGGCAGAGCGCAGGTCCACATCGTCGATCGCAGCGATCTGCTCGCCGGCATCCCCGAACACACCACCGTCTGGATGAGCCACGGCGATCAGGTCAACCCCGTCGGCATAAGCGGTGAAACCGAATTCATCGCCCTTGCCTCCACGCCCACCTGTCCGATGGCGGCGGTGAAGCACACGAAAAAACCATTCTATGGCGTGCAGTTCCACCCCGAAGTCACGCACACGCCCCACGGCATCGACATCCTCAGCAACTTCCTCTTCCACATCTGCAAGGCCAAGGCTTCATGGAAGATGACCGACTTCCTCGACATGCAGGTCAAGTCCATCCGCGAACAGGTGGGCGATGGCCGCGTCGTCTGCGGCCTGTCGGGCGGCGTCGATTCCGCCGTCGTCGCGGCGCTCATCCACAAAGCCATCGGCAAACAACTCACCTGCATCTTCGTCGATAACGGCCTGCTGCGCAAACACGAAAGGCAGTTCGTCGAAACGACCTTCCGCGATCACTTCGACATCGACCTGCGCGTGATCGATGCCGCCGCGGAATTTCTGGGCGACCTCGCAGGCATCACCGACCCGCAGGAAAAGCGAAGAAGAATCGGACATCGGTTTATCGAGGTGTTCAAGCAGATCGCGGAGGAGTTGACAGAGCACGAAGGCACGAAGGCACGAAGGCACGAAGGCACGAAGGGGAAGGCGTCGGAGTCCGCAACTCGGAACTCGGAACTCGGAACTCGGAACCCTTCCCCCATCCGCTTCCTCGCCCAGGGCACGCTCTACCCCGATGTCATCGAATCCGGCCACGGTCACAGCGGTCAGGCCGCGAACATCAAGCTGCATCACAACGTCGGCGGCCTGCCCGAAGAACTGGGCTTCGAACTCATCGAGCCGCTGCGTTCGCTGTTCAAGGATGAGGTGCGCAAACTCGGCGAGGTGCTCGGCCTTCCCGAGCAAATGGTTTGGCGTCACCCCTTCCCCGGTCCGGGCCTGGCGGTGCGCGTGCTGGGCGAAGTGACCAAGGCTCAGCTCGACATCCTGCGCGATGCGGATGAAATCCTGCTCGAGGAGATCGTTGCGAACAATCTCTACCGCAGGACGAGCCAGGTCTTCGCGGTGCTGCTGCCGGTGAAAGCGGTGGGCGTGATGGGTGATGGCCGGACGCATGAGCAGGTCGTCGCCGTTCGCGCGGTGGAGACGCAGGACTTCATGACCGCCGACTGGGCGAGGATTCCGTTCGACGTTCTGGCGACGGTGAGCAACCGCATCATCAACGAGGTGCGCGGGGTGAACCGCGTGGTGTATGACATTTCAAGCAAGCCGCCGGCGACGATTGAGTGGGAGTAATTGAATCAGAGTGATGGAATGACAGTTGTCTTTCACCGCTTTGTGGTCGATAATACAGGCATGGCAACCACCGAAACTCTCCAATTTGAAGTCACGCCTGACGTCCGCAAGCGATTCGAAGCTGCGGCGGCAAAGCTGAATCTGTCACCTTCAGCCTATTTTCTTTACCTTCAGTCCCGCATGGAGCCAGGCTGTGATGTTAATCGCCTGGACCGACATGTTCGTGAAGTCTTCGGCAAGCATGGCGAACTCATGCGCAGGCTGGCGAAATGACACCAAGCATTCGATTTCTTTCAGTCGGGGATGTTATTGTCCTGCATGCGCTGGCGATCGATGATCAGGGTGGTGATTCCACTTTACGAGACCGAGGCCTTCTGGAATCCGCTGTTGCCACTCCTGCACAGCAGTATGCCGGAGAGTTTATGCACGCAGACCTTCCGGCAATGGCGGCGGCCTATGCCTTTCACATCTGCAAGAACCATCCCTTTGTTGACGGCAACAAGCGAGCTGCGACGGCGGCGATGATCGCATTCCTCTCCGACAACGGATGGGGGTTTGACGCTCACATCGACGAAGCGGAGCTTGCAATCCTGAAGCTGGCCGCTGGTGAAATGGACAAGGAAGCATTCACCGGTTGGGCCAGACGGCATATCCATCAAAAGCCCTCCATGGAACTTCGGGAGTTTTTCCGTCGGCTCGACTGGGATCAGATCATCAGCACTGCTGGCGCAGTCACACTCGGCGACAGCGAAGTTGAAGCACAGGCGACATCATATGAAGCGAAGTCGGCAATTCCCTTGATCGATCATCTGGATTCGGAAGCGATGAAATGGAAATCTTTCGATGAAGTTCGATATGCATATTTTAACTCAATGGCCGTCCTATTGACATCCATTCACCGTGTCGCTGAAGACATGGGTTACGAATGGTGAGCACAATGTGATGGCATGCCAGGCGCTCATCTTCGCCTTCATCCCCCGCACCACACCCACCACCAGCGTCACCGCGACGATCGGCGTCACCCACGCGAAGAGCGCCGTGCCATGCATGCTCAACGCATCGTGCTGATTTGCCGCCATCCTCGGAACACCCTTTTCGCCGTGCCTCAAGCGCATAACTACGGCATGCAACTCGCGGACTTGGTAACGACAGTCATCGCCATGAAGTTTCAGGGCAATCGCCAAGTGGACAAACTATGGAGAATTGTCCAGCGAATGATCTACACAAGAACAATCGGCGGGATTGAACAAACAAGCCTGAAGGTGATGAACCGGAACGATCGGGTTTTCGTGCCGTTTGCTGACGGTGGTGCGTGCAGTGGAGACACGGGACTTCATGACCGCTGACTGGGCACGCATTCCGTTCGATGTGCCGGCGACGATTGAGTGGGAGTAAGGGATGTGTGCCTTGTGATTGTGGCCTTCACGAGGCTCACCGGCGTCGATATCTTCGAATGTACATTGCGATGTCTTCGGTCAGATTCGCATTCTGACCATATCCGCGTTCGAGAATCAGCCTGACGAGTCTTTGTGATTCCTTGAGCTCATCATCACTGGCCCGGGACACAAGCGATTCAATATCATCCCAATCGCGCGGACGCCGATCAGAGGCGCTTAGCGCCTTCATCGCAATCAGGTGCGGCAGTTGTGCGACGGGGGCGCTGATTCCGCGAACAACCGCAATTGAAGTCGAACCCGCAACCGCTTCCCTCTCGATGCCTGATGCGGCAAAGAGAAGGTCCACGAGATACCGCTGCGTGTAAGGTGAATACAAACGCACGGTTGACAGGCGGCCCACTTCGTTATGCTCCAGAGCGACAGGCAGGTGGTAGCCTTCGGTCACAAGCGACCGGACAACCGCCTCGGCTTGCTCATCCGAATCGACGGCGATGGCAAAGTCGAGATCATTGGTGAATCTGGGCGCCGCACGGGCGGATACCGCAAAGCCGCCGACGATCGCCCATCGGATTTCCAGCCGATCAAGATCCGAGGCGACACGCTTGAGCAGTTGTCGCAAGGTCATATGGCACGAATCCGGAAAAAGGCTTCAGGCTTGTCGGGTTGTGTGGCGAGCCATTCCTGAAGGCGCTGATCGATGGCCTTCCTGTTGCCCGCCCCAAGTTCCCGAATCAATCGCTGTCGCATCACGTCCACACCGAACTCGTGCATTTCAAACGCGGTTCGCAATCGCCGGGCCGCTTCGGAATCCTGGTGGGGTATCGGCGTCATGTGAATATTCCATCGGGGTTGCGCACCTTGTCAAATCACCGAATCATGCGTCGGCAGGTTCAGCGCGGGGGCCACGTTCACCTGCACCAGTTTTTTTGACTGGAGTTTCTTTGCTTCCTCCGAGTCCACGTAGTCGCTGTGGCAGGAGAGTTTCTGGTCGCCGGGCACGGGGGCTGAAGCCCCCGTGCCCAGGGCTTTTTTCGTTTTGCTGGCGAGCTTGTGGATTTCGTCGGGGCTTAATACGCCGCGTTTGGCGAGGATTTCCTGCTGTTCCTGCGTCAGTGCTGCGCTTCGTTTGGGAGCGCCCTGCTCCATGCCGGGGGCCTTGCCGCTGGCCCATTCCTGGATTTCCTTGCTGATGCGGACGCTGCACCAGTCGTGGCCGCACATGGCGCAGAAGTCGGTATCGACATCGAGATCCTCATCGTGATAGGCGCGGGCGGTGTCGGGATCGAAGGAGAGATCGAAATGCTTCTGCCAGTTCAGGGCGGCCCGGGCCTTGGTCAGTTCATCATCACGGTCGCGTGATTGCGGAATGCCCAGGGCGATGTCAGCCGCGTGGGCCGCGATCTTGTAGGCGATGCACCCCTGCTTCACATCATCCTTCTTGGGCAGGCCCAGATGTTCCTTGGGCGTGACATAGCAAAGCATGCTCGCGCCGTGGTAGGCCGCGTTGGTTGCACCGATGCACGAAGTGATGTGGTCGTAGCCTGGGAAAATATCGGTGACCAGCGGGCCAAGCACATAGAACGGCGCGCCGTGGCAGAGGCGGCGCTGAAGCTTCATGTTGAACTCAATCTGATCCAGCGGCACATGGCCCGGGCCTTCGATCATCACCTGCACGCCCTTGCGCCAGGCGCGCTCGGTGAGCTTGCCCAGCTCTTCGAGCTCCGCCAGTTGCAGCGCATCGGAGGCATCGGCGAGTCCGCCGGGGCGACAGCCGTCACCGATGGAAAAGGTCACGTCATACTCGCGCATGATGTCGCAGATTTCTTCCCATGCGGTGTTCATGAGGTTTTCGCGGTTGTGATGCAGCATCCACTTGGCGAGCATGGAGCCGCCGCGCGAGACGAGGCCGATGAGCCGGTTCTTGGCTAGTTTCAGGTGTTTTTTGAGCACCCCTGCGTGAATGGTGAAATAGTCCACGCCCTGCGAAGCCTGGAATCGCAGCGTCTCCATGACGATCGCTTCGTTCAGATCCTCGATCTTGCGGCCGATGATCATCGAGTAAATCGGCACGGTCCCGATGGGCACATGCGAGTTCCTGCACAGCGCCTCCCGGCAGCCATCGAGGTCGCCGCCGGTGGAGAGATCCATCACCGTGTCCGCGCCCCACTTCTCGGCCCAGCGGAGTTTTTCAACTTCCTCTTCGGTGCCGGATGAAATCGGCGAAGCGCCCATGTTGGCGTTGACCTTGGTCTTGCTCGCCCGGCCGATGCACATCGGATCGAGTTCATATTCAAGATGCACCTTGTTGGCGAGGATGATCATGCGACCCGCGGCCACTTCATCGCGCACCTGCACGGCAGTCAGATGCGGCTCACGCTCGGCGACGCGGTGCATCTGCGGTGTGATGATGCCCAGACGCGCCGATTCAAGCTGCGTCGAAGGCGCGAAGCCCGCGGGGAAAGTCACGCGGCGGAGCGAACCATCGGATTGTTCGAAGATGACTTCAATCGAACCAGGCGCGAAGGCACGGGAGCTTAAAGCTCCCGTGCCTGCGTGTTCGGTGGTGTTCCATTTTTCAGGCAGAAAATCCCACGCGGTCCTGTCGCTCACCGGCGGCATGCCCGGCGTGTCGGGTGAACTGAAGGTCATCGCCCCGCGCACCCCCGGAAGGATGACGGGCTGGTTCGAGAAGGAGCCGGGCGTGGTGGCGGTGGCGAGCGTGCCGGGGTTGGAGCCGAGCGCGGGGAGGGTCCACGTTTGATCGGAAGACTTTATGCTGAAGCCGGGGGTTGGATGATTGGGGGTGATCATGGTGACATCCTTCGTTGACGTTGCTACGCCGCGAGCGGCGGAAGGAAGGACGACGTGAAATGAACGGCGTTTCACGCTCGCTTCCCTACGCCGGTGCGAACCGGGTCAGGTTCCAGGGTTTGATCTCAGCCAAGCGCGGGCAAGGCACCCCTAGCGAACTGACATGATTGTAGGCGAACCGATCACCATCGCAATGCCTGCGCATCCCCCGGCATCGCAATCGCATGAAACCATTCCGCTCTTCGTGCGTCTGACTTTCCATGACCGTGAACCATCTTCTCTTGAAAGGACTTCTCATGCGTTTCGTCATCGCTCTTGCGTTCCTCATCGCCTCGCAGTCGCTGATCCCCGCCGCCCTCGCGTGCAGTTGCGCCCCGCCGCCGCCGCCCAAGCAGGCCCTGGCCGGATCGACGGCGGTCTTCTCCGGCAAGTGCATCAGCGTCGAAATCAAGGAGCAGCGGAAGATCGTCACCTTCGAAGTCGATCGCGTCTGGAAAGGCGAGGTCGGCAAGACCGTCACCATCACCACCGCCGCGCACGGCGCGACCTGCGGCTACGCCTTCACCACCAAGGGTGACGCCACCTATCTCGTCTATTGCTACGGCAAGCCCGACGCCCTGAGCACCAACATCTGCACGCGAACGCGCAGCCTCGCCGCCGGCGCCGACGACATCAAGGAACTGGGCGACGGCGAGAAGCCCAGGGATGAGAGGAAAAAGGAATGAAGGATTGGATACGGAAGTAAAGTTCCAAATCACAATCACCAAATCTCAAACAAGCTCCAAACAAGGCGGAATCGAGGCAGAATCAATTCAAAGAACGGAAGCACACAAGCTCGGCAAGATATTGACCCGGGTGGCTGGGGCTGAGTCTGCGAAGCCCCGGCCCAGATGCACGAAGCAAGGTGAAGCAACTGAAAGCTGAAGGCTGAATGCTGAAGGCTGAATGCTGAATGCTGAAGGCTGAAGGTCGCCGGGCCGGGGCTTGCGCAAAGCCTCAGCCCCAGCCACCC
>CAZYPK010000212.1:0-7212 GCA_964649195.1 uncultured Phycisphaeraceae bacterium | reverse complement strand
CGGCGGGAGCCTCGCCCTCCCAACAAAGCCTCGCCCTCCCAACGGAGCCTCGCCCTCCCAATAACTCGCCCTCCCAAGAAAACGCATCCGCAATGCAACGGACCCAAGCCAAATGAACCGCACCCTCACCATCGCCCAGCGGGAACTGACCAGCCTCTTTTTCTCGCCCATCGCCTACGTCACGTTGGGCCTGTTCGCCCTGGGGACCACCGCGATTTTTTTCATCTACTTCTCGCCCGGCGAGCAGGCCACGCTTCGCCCCACCTTTCAATGGGTGGTCTGGCTGCTCATCTTTCTCGCGCCCGCGATTTCCATGCGACTGGTCAGCGAAGAGTTTCGCTCCGGCACCATCGAGCCGCTGATGACCGCGCCGGTCAACGAAACGCACGTCATCCTCGGCAAGTGGATCGGCGCCTTCGTTTACTTCTGCATCATTCTGCTCGCGCCGATGATCATCCTCATCGGCCTGCTCGAATTCACCAGCGATCCTGACTACGGCCCGATCTTCACCGGCCTGCTCGGACTCATCCTCGTCGGCGGCCTCTACCTGGCCATCGGGATCTTCGCCTCCGCTTCGACCAAGGATCAGATCATCTCCTTCCTCTTCACCGTCTTCATCATCTCCATCTTCACCATCGCCCTGCACTTCATCGCCCAGGCCAGCTTCGTCAGCAACGACATGGCCCGCGCCCTTTACTTCGTCAACATCTTCGGCCAGTACGAAGACTTCGCCAAAGGCGTCCTCACCCTCAGCAACTTCGTCTTCTTCCTCTCCGGCACCGCCCTCTTCCTCTTCATGGCGGTCAAGGTGCTTGAGAGTCGGAGATGGCGATAAGACAATTGTGAAGTTCCGAGTTCCGGGTTCCGAGTTCCGAGTTGAAAAACCGGATCGGATCCACAAAGACTCGAAACTGCCCTGCGGCTGAAGGTTCGACAACTCGGAACTCGAAACTCGAAACTCGGAATCTGCTCATGACCGACACCCAAAGCCAGCGTCGTGTGAAGTATGGCCTGAACGTCGCCGTTGCGATCATCGCCGCCGTTGCGCTGGCGGTCATCATCAACTGGATCAGTTACCGCAACTTTCGCGCCGGGGCCACGCGCTGGGACCTGACCTCCACGCGGCAGTACAGCCTGTCGCCGCTGACGCGGAAGGTGCTCGACCGCTTCGATGGCGAGTTCCGCATCGTCACGCTGCTCGACGCCAGCGAAGGGTTGCGCGAAGACACCCAGCGGGCCCGCGATCTCGTGGAGGAATATGCCCGCGCCTCGGGCAAGGTGAAGATCGAACACATCAACCCCGCCACCGAGTTGGCCAAGCGCGATGCGTTTGAAAAATCGATCCACACCCGTTTCGCGCCGCAGTTCGAAGCGCTCGACAAGCTCAACACCAGGGCGCTGGCCGCCATCGAGGCGGCCCATCGTGATCTGCTGAGGCAGCAAACGATTTTGGAAGAGGTTCTCAAGGACAAGTCGCTGAAGGAAAACGATCCTCGCCGGGCAAGCCTGTTTCAGACGGAAGGGTTTTTTCGATCCCAGGCCGACTCGCTGAGCAAAGCCATCAGGACGATCGGCGATTACAAAAAGGTTTCGCTGCCCAATTATTCATCCGCTTTCATGGCATCGAAGGAAACGCTGGAAATGCTCGATGTGCAGTTTTATCCGCAGGTTCTCAAGACGCGCGTGAATCCGCTGATCGAGGACGCACGCACGCCTGATCTGGTCAAGGATGGCCTGCTCGCATTGAGCGAAAACATCACCGCGGCGATGGCCCATCGCAAGCCGCTGATGGTGGAACTCACCACGGCCAGGAACGTGCCGCAGTACGACGCCCTGCTCACCCGGCTGATGCAGCCCAACCCGCTGGTGGTCATCGGCCCCGATGAAGTGATCGGCATCAACCTCGGCGAACTGTTCCGCTCGCCGAGCCAGGCGGCGGAGACCGAAAACCGGGCGGAGCAGGAGCAACTTGAAGAAAAACAGTTCCTCGGCGAGGAACGGCTCACCGGCGTGCTGGCACGCATGACCATCGCGCAGCTCAACCCGCCGCCGATGGTGGTTTTCGTTTCGACAGGCGCCGGCATGGCCGCCGTGGCCAGGCGCGATTACGCCCAGTTGCTCGACCGGCTCGCGGGCATGAACTTCCAGGTGGAGAACTGGGAACCGGTCCGCCAGTCCCCCTTCGTCGATCCAAGCGCCAAGCCGCAGCCCGCGCCCCAGCCGCAGCCGGGCCAGCGTGCGGTATGGGTTCTGCTGCCCGGCGAACCGCCCGATCCGCAGAACCCCAATGCGGAGAAGAATCTGCAAACCACGATCAAGCTGCTGCGGGACCGGCTCGATCAGGGCGATGGCCTGCTGGCGATTGTTCCGCCGGAGGTCGCCCCTGCCGCGTTGGAGAAGACGATCCTCGGCGAGTGGGGCATCGGGATCGACACGCATCAGGTCATTCTGCGGGAGGTCGTGGATCGTTACGGCCAGAACGTCGCTTACAACGAGCACGACATCCGCCAGTGGCCGCAGGAATTGCCGGTGAGCAAGGCGATCGGCGAAGCGGGCATGACGGCGCACTTCGTCTGGGCGTCGCCCATCACCATGAACGAATCGAAGAAGCCGCCGCAGGCCCGGTATTTTCCGCTGGCCATCATCAGCGGCAGGAACCTGTGGGCCAATCTGAACACGGCTGACGAAGTGCGGGCAGGCAAGAAGATCGAACTGGATGCGGCAGGCGATGTCAAGCGCGACAGCTTCACCATCGCCCTGGCCTGCGAGCAGCCGCCGCTGAATCAGGAGCGGCCGCCAAGGCGGCTGGTGGTCGTCAGCGATCAGTTCTTTGCGACGGACCGCTTCGGATCGGTGAACATTCCCGACCCCGTCTCGCGCACGGTGCGGCAGATCACGCCTTACCCGGGCAATCACGAACTCTTCGTCAACAGCGTTTACTGGCTGGCGGGCATCGAGGAACTGATCGCCGCCAGCGCGCGAACGCAGGATGTGCGGCGCATCAACGCGATGTCCCCGGCCAAGCTCGGCTCGCTGCAATGGACCATGCTCATCGGCATGCCGCTGGGCACGTTCGTGGTGGGCGTGGGCGTGTGGATGACGAGGAGGAGGTGAGGAAAAGCAGGAAATCAGGAAAGCATGAAAACATGAAATCGGGAACTGATCTTCAACTTCCCCCATTTCCTGTTTTCCTGATTTCCTGCTTTTCCTAACCGCCCGGCAGCGAGCGCATCGACATCAGCGCGTTGGCCAGCCGGCAGCGCAGCGAATCGAGCACGTTCAATCCCGTCACGGTGCGCACGATGTTGTGCTTCTCATCCGAATCGCGCAGCAGATCGTAGAGGCCAATCGCTTCGCCAGTGTCGATTTTGAAGATCGCCTTGTATTGCTCGGTCTCCAGCATCAGCCTTTGATTGAACTCGCTGATGCACGCTCCGCCGCGCGGCATGCCCAGCGGCTCGCCCGCCAGCACGTGCAGCAGCGATCGCCCCATCGCCGCAGAAGGCAAATCGCAGCCCGCCAGCGCCGCGATCGTGCCCGCCACATCAACGGTGCTCACAAGACCCGGTGAGGCATGCAGTTTCGCAGGCGTCGGCGGGGCGATGATCAGCGGCACCTCGACGGCCGCGCCGAGAAACGAGCGATGCCCGATCAGACCGCGATCACCCAGCAAATGCCCGCGATCGCTGGTGACGATCGTCCATGTCCGCTCGCGATCCTTGCGATTCTCCATCGTGTGCATCAATCTTCCGACCGCGTGATCGATCAGGCTGACCCGCCCCAGGTAGTCGCAGCGAATCCGCGCGAGCTTGTGAGGCTCCAGCCGCTGCAACATGACCCGGGGAAAATCGAGCTCCGCCATATCATCGATGTGCGTCAGGTCGGCAGGCACGAATCCCTCTTCCAGCGCGCGAATGTTCACCATCTGATCGTAAAGCGTCGGCGGCGGCAGGTGATTGCCCGGTCCGTTGAAGACGACGATCAAAGCCCAGGGCTTGTCATAAGGCATCTGCGAAAGCGCATCCCGCGCGACCTTCGCGATATAGCCGTCGATGTCATCCTCGGCATCCAGCAGCAGTCGGTCCGGCTCGAACGGCCCATAACGCTGCCGCTGTTTCCGCTGCTGGGCGATCGCGTGATAGGTGCCTCGTTCACGGCTCGATGCGAGGTACGAGCACGCCGCGGAATCGACGCGTTCGACATCATCGACATGCACCGCGGTGTGAAGCCAGGGTTCGATCGCGCTGATGCAGCCGACGCCCGCGACGTGGTAGCCGGCATCGACGAGTTGCGTGGGCCAGCCTTCGCAGGTGATGTTGCTGGCGGTCTGCGTGAGGTAGCCGTGCTGGCGGGCGTGCAGGCCGGTGAAGAGGGAGACGAGTCCGCCGCTGTCAGCGGGACAGGCGCTGGTGGCGACCAGGCGAAGCGAACGGGCGGCCAGCTTTTCGAGATGCGGCGTTTGAAGCGGCCAGGCCTGCGCATCGCCGATCGCATCGGAACGCAGCCCGTGAGCCAGCACGATGATGAGGTTGCGTCGGTAGGCCATGAGGGAAAAGAAGACAGAGGTCGGAAGCCAGAGGTCAGAAGGCGGAGAACAAAGGCAGGGACCGTCGGCAGTTGATGACACCTTCATTCGCCGTCCCCGCCGGCAGGCTCCGATCAGACTCCCCGACTTGGCCCCTGAAATGAACGTACACCACGTTTTGGCATTCTGCTACTCTACGTGACTAAAAATCGTCGGCGTCGGATGTGATCTGACATTTCAAATTTGAGATTTGAAATTTCAGATTTGAGATTTCTGATCAGAGACTTCAAACCTCGCCTCCGACCCCTGACCTCTGACCTCTGGCCTCTGACTTCTCCCCCATGGCTCTACTCACTGCTGCGAATCTCGGACTTTCCTTTGGCGACCGTCGCGTGCTCGACGGCATCAACTTCACGCTTTCCGAAGGAGAGCATGTCGGTCTGGTCGGCCGCAACGGCTGCGGCAAATCGACCCTCATGAAACTCGCCGCCGGCCTTGACGGCCTCAAGGCGGACACCGGCCATCTGCAATTGGCACGCAACGCCGTGCTGGGCTACCTCACGCAGGATCCGCAGCTCGACCTGAACCTCACGCTCCGCGAGGAAGCGGCCAAGGGTTTTGAACGTCTCAATAAACTCCACGAAGAACTCGAACGCGTCATGCACGAGATGGCCGAGGCTCAAGGGGCCAAGCTTGATGCGCTCATGAAGGAGTACGAGGAGCTCGAACACCAGATGCATGCCGCCGGTGGATATTCCGTCGATCATGAAATCGATGCCACTCTCCACGGCGTCGGCCTTGAGGATCAATTCTTCGATGTGAAAGTGAAGGACTTATCCGGCGGCCAGAAGGGGCGTCTCGCCCTGGCGAAGCTGCTCATCTCGCAGCCTGATGTGCTGCTGCTCGATGAACCGACGAACCATCTCGACATCGCCGGCCGCGAATGGCTCGAGCAATACCTGCGCGACTACAAAGGCGCGGTCATGCTCGTCAGCCACGACCGTTGGCTGCTCGATCGCGTCGTGGACAAGATCTATGAGATCGAGCTGGGAAAAATGTACGATTATCCCGGCAATTACCATCAGTATGTCGAGATTCGAAACCTGCGCAGACTCTCAAGACAGCGCGAGTACGACAAGCAGCAGGATCACATCAAGCGCGAGCAGGCTTTCATCGATCGCTACCGTGCCGGCCAACGCGCCAGGCAGGCCCAGGGCCGGCAGTCGCGGCTCGAACGGTTCAAAGATCAGGATGTCATCGAGCGCGTGCAGGATTTCGACTCGATGGCTCTGCGCATGAGCCCTCGCACCCGCTGCGGCGACATGGTTGTCGTCGCGGAAGATGTCAGCAAACGATACGACGACAAAATCCTGTTCCACGATCTCACGCTCACCGTCAAGCGGGGCGACTGCCTGGGCATCATCGGCCCCAACGGCGCGGGCAAATCCACGCTCGTCCGCTGTCTGCTGGGTGAACAGCCCATCGACTCAGGCAAGGTGAAGGTCGGCAACAGCGTCGAGGTCGGTCACTTCAAACAGTCGCACGAACACCTGGACCTGCGCCTCAGTGTCATCGAATACATGCAGCAGCATGTCGAAAGCGGCACCGAGCAGGCCGCCCGCGATCTGGCCGGCGCGTTTCTCTTCACCGGCATCGAGCAGGAAAAACCGCTCTCCGTCCTCTCCGGCGGTGAACGCGCCCGCGCCGTGCTCGCCACGCTCATGTGCCACGGGCCGAATCTGCTCGTGCTCGACGAACCGACCAACCATCTCGATATGGATAGTGCAGAGCGGCTCGAAGAAGCGATCGCCCGCTTCACCGCGCCGGTCGATGGCGTCTATCCCGGCAAGGATCAGAGCAAAATCAGCGGCGGCGGCACGCTCATCCTCATCACCCACGATCGCGCCCTGCTCGACGCCCTCGTCGATAACCTGCTCATCCTCGACGGCCAGGGCAACGCCCGCTTTTTCCAGGGCAACTATTCGGAATATTACAAAACGATCACGGCGGAAAAGGCCGCCGCCAAAGCCGCCGAGACCGCCAAATCACAGCCGAAGAAAATCGAAAAGCCCAGGATTGAAGCACCCAGGCCGCAGGCTGTCGCCAAACCGAACAAGGGTTCCGGCCCGCATGTCAACATGAAACTCGACAAGCTCGAGCAGAAAATCGGTGAGTTCGAAAAGAAGATGAAGGCCATCGACGAATCGATGAATGATCCTGAGATCTATCGCGACGGCGCGAAGGTGCGCGAATTGCAACAGCAGCGCGACGCCCTGGCCCGCGAGCTGGCTCCATATGAAGAGGAATGGCTTCGCCGGACGTGAGAGAAGCCCGGACTTGTCCGAGCCGCGACGTAACACGTCGCGGACGTGAACGACAGGAATGGAGCGCCATCGCGCAGCGGATCACCGGACGCGAAAAGGACCGGACGCCGATCGAGGCTGTACGCAACAGGTGCGTTCCGCGCCCCTTCAGGCTGTTCCGGGGGGGGCGTCCGCGACTCGTTGAGTCGCGGCTCTTGGAAGTGAGCCGCGACGTAACACGTCGCGGACGTGAACGACAGGAATGGAGCACCGTCGCGCAGCGGATCACGGGACGCAAAAACGACCGGACGCCGATCGAGGCTGTACGTAACAGGTGCGTTCCGCGCCCTTTCAGGCTGTTCCGGGGGGCGTCCGCGACTCGTT
>CAZYPK010000211.1:0-7229 GCA_964649195.1 uncultured Phycisphaeraceae bacterium | reverse complement strand
CCATCGCGGTCTTCGGCGGCACCTGGCAGGAAACCACCGTCCGTGCCCTCGGCGGCGCCACGCGCTATGCCTCGGAAAACCCCGGACTCAAAATCCTCAACCTCGCCGTCAACCTCTCACGCACCGCCCTTGAGCTGCTCTTCCGTAAGGTCGTGGGACACCCGCCGGGCAGAGAAATCCAGCAGACCCGCCTCGACTATGCCCGCGAGCTGCTCACCGAGACCGACCTCACCATCAGCCAGATCAGTGAGACGCTTGGATTCGCCGAGTCCGCCGCGTTCAGCAAGTTCTTCCGCCGCCTCGCCGGCTGCTCGCCGCGCGATTTCCGCCACCGGGGGCACCGGGGGCACCGGGGGCACCGGGGGCCTGCTCTTCCCGCGCGAATGTGAGCCATAACCAACGGGGATTCCTGAACAACCTCACCCCCAAGCCGCTTGCGGCTTCGCAATCCTTGGTTCACGCACATCGCGGTTACTCACAATCCACTCCCCAATTTCATGCTTTCCTGTTTTCCTGATTTCCTGCTTTTCCCCCACCATCCCCCCAAGCCGCTTGCGGCGTAGCAACGCCCATCGGAGATGATTCCCGAACCCAACAAACCGACGCCAAACCCCCGGCCGCGCCCCTCGCCGCCATTACCCACATCAAACCCGACGACCGCGGCACCGCCCGCATCGCGGGGACACGCTCCAAGGTGTGATGGTCGTCATTGACATCTTCCGCCGGGGCTGCACGCCCGAGCAGGAAGCGGCGCCGCCTCCCCTCGCCCATCACGCCCCGCTCACCGCGAACACGCGCTCGATGGTGTGGGGATCGCCGCTTTTTTCGTACTTGAAGACCGCCCTCACCCACACATGGCGGATGTCGGCCGGGATCGTCGTCGGGAAAGGAAACGACTGACGAATCCCCGGACGCACGAAGAAATAGCCCGGCTCCTGCGGCACCAGTTGTGCCTTGAGAATCGACTCCGTGAACTCCCACCGATCATCCGCCCGCCGGGTCGGCGTCTGACCGGTTTTGACGCCCTTCACGCGCAGTAAAATGCTGGTGAACTTATGCTCCACACGGCCCTTGTTGACCGCCTGAACGACGAAGACCGCCCCGCGAACGCCGTCCGCCCCCCGGGGGCCGAGGGCCGGAGGCCGTGGAACGTGCAGCGAATAGCGAGTACGATGGGTTGAGGCTCTACGAAATCCACCTGCAATGCCCATCCTGCTCGCTGCCGTTGATGCTGCGCGGGGAGTGAGGAACGAGGAACCGAATCGGGGTAGTCAATGCCGCCTCACCAATATGCCGGAATGCGTGTCAATGAAATTCTACGATTGAAGAAGGCAAGCGTTCGCAATGCTCCGCTTCCTTCCGGATCGCCCGCCTGGGCGGATGTCGAGCCTATGCTCTGGGAAGAGATCGACACCGCGGCGAAAGCGGACGTCACCGGTTTTAAGACGATTCGCAAACTTCTCACCGATTCGAGGTTTGATCGATGAAAACCGAAACGGACAACCTCTACCTTCTGCTCAATCGCCTGCGCCGGGCGAAGATTCATCACGTCGTTCGGCACGATCGTGAAGGTGCCGTCACCATCGGCATCGCCATCCCCGGCGAGCGCTGGGAACTCGACATTCTCGAAGACGGCACGGTGGAAATCGAAGTGTTCCAAAGCGACGGCACGATCCACGGCGAATCGAAACTGCGGGAGTTGTTCACCCGATTTTCGGATTGATGAATCGCTTGCGCTTCGGAGATCCGACAAGACACCGGCGGCAATTTCCTAAAAACTTTCGTCCTCGCTGTGCTCGGAAAGGGCAAAGGGTAAAAGAACAAAGGACAAAGGGTAACTACGGAAGTTCAGGCGAAGCAACCGAAACACACACGCGGAACCCGATGCTGTTGTGCCATGCACCGGGTGGGCCCTTGCCGCGGATGGCCGCGCGGAGGTAGTCCGGGCTGAGATGCCACGAACTGCCGCGCAAAACGCGAGACGCCGCGCCGCCAGCCTCTTCGCGCCCATCGTCCGCCTTGTACGGATATTCGGCATACTTGCTGCTGGTCCACTCCCCCACGTTGCCGTGCATGTCGTGCAGGCCCCATGCGTTGGGCTTCTTCAGCGAGCCCACCGGGATGGTCTTCTCGCGGTCCACCCCCTTGACACCGTTGCCGTAGGTGTAGTTGCCGTCGTAGTTCGCCTCCGCCGTGCTGATCGTCCGGCCGAAGGAGAACGGCGTGGTCGTCCCCGCCCGGCAGGCGTACTCCCATTCCGCTTCCGTCGGCAGGCGCACCGTTCGGCCCGTCTTCTGCGACAGCTTCTTGCAGAAATCCACCGCATCGTGCCAGCAGACCTGTTCGACCGGTAGATCGTCGCTACCCTTGAAATGACTGGGGTTTTCGCCGGTGACCGCCTTGTACTGTCCCTGCGTCACCTCGTACACGCCCATGTAAAACGGCTTCTCGATCCTGACCTTATGCTGCTTCTCATCGTCATGGCGGCCCGTTTCACCGGCCGGGCTGCCCATCATGAACTCGTCCGGCTCGATGCGGACGAGTTCGAGCTTGACACCATCGCCCAGGTCCAGCGTGAGGGTCTTGTCAGGCGCGGGCTTCGCCTTGTCGGGAGGCTGCCCTGCGGCAACAGCCACCCCGAAGGCGAGAAGACCGGCGGCGGAAAGCAACGTAAAGAAGGATCGCGTCATGGGAAAGGCTCTGTGCGGAAGAAGAAGGATGGCGGTCTTCGCAGAATCCAACCGACACTACTAACTGCAACGCGGCCCAACCTACTCGCTGCCCTGCCCCGCGCGGGCCTTGTGCTCCTCGAAAATGTCCTCCAGCGCCAGCAAGGCGTCGATGGTCCGTTCAATATGGCTGAAATACTCCGGCGGCAGCGGAACCCTGTCCATGTATCCTTTGCGCTCAGTATCCCCAACGATGTAGCGCTTGAGCTCATTCGCCGCAGCCGTCGGAATATCCCGCATTTCCTCCAGGGTCTTGTCCTCCCGCAGAAGCTTGATGATCCACTCCGAATCCACCAGATTCTCCCGCAGATTGCGAAACTCCGCGCTTCGTTCGGTCTCCTGGGGAAACGCAAGCGACATCAACGCCTGAAGAATGGCATGGGCGGCATCCAGCCGTTCCGCGGATTCCCTGAGCCGGCCGATCCTGATGGACTTCTCAAAATCCGATTTCACCCGGTCCCGCGCTTCCTGCACCTTTCTTTCGGCCACTTTACGAATATCCCTCATACGATCCTGATATGAATCATGCCGTATCGGGTTTCCTTCCGGAATCAAGTCGGCCGATTTAAGAATCTTCGACATCTGATCGAATGTGTTGGGTTCTCTGGGGCTTTTCCCGGAGTCTCCCTGAGTATGGTTAACCTCCGATTGAGGTCCCCTCCCGCCGCGATCCGCCTCGACGCGCGATATCCAATGCCTGCGGAGGATGAACTGCGAGTCGTAGAGATCTTTTGAGAGATAGTCCTGATTGAACAGATTGACCTCGCGGACACTGCCGTCAGATCTGAGATCTGCATACCTCCATGCGTACAGGATGGTGACCAGAAGATGCTGTCGATATACAGTCCGTTCGTAAACCGGAACCGGATGCCCCAAAGACCAGAGCGGGTGTGTGCTAACCAGATCGCGCCAACGGACGTTCGTCCGTGTCCAGTCCACATCGTCCGCTCTTCTCCCGGCCGCTACCCAGTCAATGTTGCTTTTTGCGCCTGCGTTTGACCACTTGACATCGATGATGTACCGGCGCAGTTCGCCGATCAGATGCTGCTCCCGGCCTCGTGCATTCTCGAACAGGGGACGGTCCGCCACGAAAAGGAAAGGGTCCACATGTTTCTTATCATCGAGGGTCCACTTTTCAGGAGCGACGAACCGAAGAGTGCTGGGATCAATTATCGCCGTTCTATCACGAACTGGAACCATTTTCCATTCTTTCGGTTCGCTGATTGTTCTACTTCCATATTTAAGGCCGTCAATCACGCGTAAGTCGAGGCGCCCAAGTCCATAACTTCTGTACGACCCTCCACCGGGATCGGGATTAAGCCATGAGCTGCCAAGGGGGCCGCCCATAGGCCCCAGACCGAACATTACCGAGTTGAAATGCTTCTCCAGCAGGAGCCGGGCTTCGGTTCCAGAGTCGCGTGGGCCGGTCTCGAATTGGTCACGGAAAGGTTTGAGCGCCTCCTTGTAGTCCTCGATCAGGAACTCCCACAGGGCAGTTCGGGGATCCTGATTTTCGCTGCGGGTGAGATTGTCCGTGAAATCCGCCAGCCGCAGGCCGTCGTCCAGCAGAGGCTGGCCGCTGAAAGATCGGGGAGCGGCGTCCTTAAGCCATTGTTCGGTGAATGCGCCGCAGAGAAGGACGAACTGATCGGCTCCTTCAGCCCATAAGGCATCGTTGGGCAAATTGTCGTACTCCTTTGAACCCAGGAAACGACGTGTGTCCGGGTCAAGGTTCCGCGCGACCCGTTGGAGCGGGGTTAGCCTTTTTTCGTCCTTTTCGGCCCGCTCGGCTTCGGCCAGGACCGTTGCGATCCGGTCGCGCATGTAACCGAGCAGGTAGGAGCGGTTCTTCTGATGCCAGTAATCATCGAGCGGGCTGGACCACCGGGGATCGCGGTTCTCTCTCCTGTGCTTCAGAGCATCAAGGACGTCCGCCGGATCATTGTAGTTCTTTCGTTCGTTGTTACTGTGCATTGAACCCCGCGATGTCGTGAGGGCAAAATTGATAAAAACATCTTGGGTCCGTTTAAAATCAGAGAGCTTAAAAGGAGCATCGGGAGGAGCGTGTTGGGGGAGCGCGTTCCCCAACTCGGTTCGCCCCAAGTCCATTCCTTGGCGGATGATCTCAGCCATGTATCTCTGTGTGCGATTCTCCATTCGCCGGACTTCGCGCTGAAACTCGTCAATTTTCCCGCGCAGTTCCCAGATATCTCCACGGACCTTATCGATCGCATGAAGCACATCGTCAAAACCCTCGCGAAGATCCCTGTGAATCCAATCCAGCCGGCGGTCGATGAGATCGAACCGCTCGTGCATCTGTCCCCACATCTTAAAGAGGTCTTCTCGCAGGCCGTTCAGTTGACCGATGATGATCTCGTCGGCGCTGGGGCCGGCCTTGGCGAACAGGGAGAAGACCGACTTGACGATCCCCAGCACATCGCCGGTGAACGCCCCGACGGCCAGGGATTTGCCCAGATTCGTCATTCCCTTGAATTTTCCAAGCTTGTCGATGAATTGATTGGTCGTCGCGGCGATGTCCAACACGCCCCTGCTGACGCCGATGACCTGCTGCTTCAATTGGGGCGATTGATTGTCCGGCCACACGAACGCCAGCACGTTGAGTGACCGGTGGATTTCATCCACGCGCTGTGCGACCAGCTGCCGTCGCTCCTCGCTGCGGACCCTGCTGACCTTCTCCGCGAACTCGTCGGAGGAGAGGTACTTGGTCAGTTCGGCCAGGTCGGCGGCTTGCCCATCCTGCCGGTCGAGAATCTTTTTCAGATCTTCGCTGTTCTCCTTGGAAAGGTCATCCAACGGTTTCTTGATTTCATCCTGGATGATTTTGACCAGATCCTCCTGGCTGATCGGGCTCTTGCCGTTGTCGGTCTTTTCCTGGAGCTTGCGGAGCACGGCCGAGCTTCCGCCTCCTTCGCCGGCGCGGGGTGCCGGGGGCACCGGAGGCACGGGAGACTTCTCAAGTTCCCGGATTTCATCGAACATCTTGCCGAGGTCCACGCCGCCCGTGGCCTCGCGGATGCGCGGGTCGTTACGAAGGAGTTTTTCCACTTCGGGGTCTTCCCGCATGGCGTTGAAAATGCCCTCGTACAATTTCTGGCCGGAGTGCCGGATGCCGACTTTGGCGTTGAACACCATATCCGCGTGGCCGGCGGCGGCCTGCTCGCGCGCGGACCGCTCCCTCTCGGTGCGGGCGATGTCCGCGTATTCATTCGCCGCGGGCGCGAGAAATTTCAGAACCGGGTGCAGGTTCGTCAGCCCGGTCAAAGCCTTGTCCCGGAACTGCTCGCGCGCCAGTTTCGGCCGCACCTCGATGGGCAGAGCGGCCTTGTCGGGGTCTTCCGCCGCCCTGACCGATTGCTCCATGCGATCGCGGCGGCCTTTTGCATTTTCTACGAGGGTCGCGACGTTCTCAGTTGTGAGTTTCCGCCGGCCCTCGCCGTGCATGTACGGAACCAGGGCGGTGAGGGCACTGTAGGTCTGGGGAGTCAAATCGCTTACATATTTCTCATACAGAGGCGCGAGCTTCATGCGGTTCCCGTCCAACTCGATGGGCGGCCCGGGTTTGTTGTCGGCGGGCGCGGCGGGGAGCAGCATGGCCGCGGCGAGAAGGGCGAGAACCGCGGCCAGGGTGATGCGAACGCTGAAAGGTGAACGTCGGACGGACATGGGACGCCTCCTGGTTTAGTTAAAGCAATGACCGCTCGGAAGAGCCGTCGGGAAACTTCAGTGTCAACACCGGAAAAACCTAACAGTTATTTAGCAAATCCACAGACTGGATCACTCGTGCATCAACCGGTCGCGCGGCAACCTGTGCCATTCGCGGGAGACCGAATCGCGCTCCATCGACGGCTGCTCATTTCTTGCCGAACATTTTCTTCAGCGTCTTCAGCGCGAAGAGCACGAGCGCCAGCGCAATGCAGACAAAGACGATTGTCCCCACTTTTTCACCGAAGGCTTCCTCGGAAGCGGCATCGGCGAAAACAAGGACGATGGAATCGAGCATTTGCCGCACTCCGGTTGCATGGGATCAACGACACGGTGACCAGCGATCCGCCGCGCCGAAAGCGGGGCATTGCGAATGATTCGGTTCACTCACCGATCACCCGACAGGCTACCCCCCCCCCACACACATCAAGGGGGTGCGGCCCATTTTCCGAAAAAAAGATGAGATTTTTTTGAGCACATCCCCCGGCGGCCAGCGGGGTTTCAAGGGCACGCGCGTTCCGGTTGATGGCGCCGGCAGAACCATCGCCGCCGGAGTCGCCGCCTGCTCTTTCCGCCCGAATGTCGGCTATAATCAAAGGATCGACTCCGAGCCTTCACCATGCCCATCGCCGCCATCAACCACATCGAACTCGACGAGCGCGGCATCGCTTACATCGCCGGAACGCGCCTCAAGGTTCACATCCTCATGTCGATCATGAACGTGAACAAGCTCAACGCGGAGGGGTTGATGGATTGCTATCCGAGCCTGACGCCGGC
>CAZYPK010000210.1:0-7275 GCA_964649195.1 uncultured Phycisphaeraceae bacterium | reverse complement strand
CCATCAAATAAGAAGTGTTGGGTGGCTGGGGCTGAGGCTTTGCGAAGCCCCGGCAAGGTGAACCGGGGGAGCCGGGGCTTCGCAGAGCCTCAGCCCCAGCCACCCAAACCCAGCCATCACCCGGCGCGTCATCTGCGGTTACAGTGCCGCCGTCGATGCAAGGAACCCTGCCGTTGCAATTGTCCGCCGCGGCGCAAGAGAAACCCTCCGATCACTGACGCCACGATGTTCATCGAGTATCTCCATTCCAATCCGGTCTTCTACATCAGCGCCGTCGTCGGCCTGATCTTCAGCATCACCCTGCACGAACTGGCGCACGGCTGGGCGGCGATCCATAAAGGGGATGACACGCCCAGAGCCCTGGGCCACATGACCCCCGACCCGGTCACCCACATGGGACCCATCGGCCTCATCGCCGTCTGCCTGTGCGGCATCGGCTGGGGCGCGATGCCGATCAACCCTTCACGCATGAAAGGCCGACACGCCCACGCCTTCGTCGCCTTTGCCGGCCCGTGCATGAATCTGCTCCTCGCATTCGTCGGCCTCACCGCCCTGGCACTCTGGACAAACGCGGTCCCTCCCGCTCAGCTCTCCACCTTCCAGACCAACCTGCGCGAAGCGCTCTGGTACTTCGGCTACATCAACATCGGCCTGTTCATCTTCAATCTCATTCCCATCCCCCCGCTCGACGGCTCACGCATCCTCGCCGACTTCCATCGCGGCTACGACCGCTGGCTGCGCGACAACGAACAGGCCCAGGGCTTCATGTTCGTGGGATTGCTCATCATCGTGCTGAGCATGGGCCGCACCGAATACGGCCTGTTCTCCATCTCCGCAAGGATCGCCGGGCAGTACCTGTCGCTATGGACTTAGAAATGATCCCGAGCCGCGACTCAACGAGTCGCGGACGTGAACAGCCTGAAGGGGTGTCCCAAACGCACCTTTTTCTTTCAGCCTCGATCGTCGGGTGATGGCTGAGACCGAGTCCGCGTGATCGTCACTCCATTCTTGTCGTTCACGTCCGCGACGTGTCACGTCGCGGCTCGCGCTTATCCCGGCGCAGCCGCCTGACCTGCCGCCAGTCTTGCCACGGGGACGCGAAACGGCGATGAGCTGACCGCGCTGACGCCGATGTTGTGAAAAAAGCGGATCGAGTCCGCATCGCCGCCATGCTCGCCGCAGACGCTGATTGAAATCCCGGGCTTCACCGCCCGGGCCTTGGCCACCGCCAGCGCCACCAGCGCTCCGACCCCGCCCGCATCGAGCGATTCGAACGGATCGCGCAGCAGCACGCCCCGCTCCAGATAAAGCGGCAGGAAGGCGTTGGAATCGTCGCGGCTGAATCCGTAGGTGAGCTGGGTCAGATCATTCGTGCCGATGCTGAAGAAGTCGGCGTGCTGCGCCAGGTCGTCGGCCAGCAGCGCGGCACGGGGCACTTCGATCATCGAGCCGATGGGGATGGAAAGCTCGCCGGTGAAGTTCACGCGATGCTGCGATTCATCGATGGCGGCAAGCGTGGCCTGGCGGAGCATTTTCAGTTCCGTCGCGGTGGCCACCAGCGGGTGCATGATCGCCGGCTGCGGATCGCCGCCGAAGCGTTTGCGTTCGACGGCGGCCTCGACGATCGCCCGCACCTGCATCTGAAGGATTTCAGGAAAGCTCATGCTCAGCCGGCAGCCGCGATGGCCCATCATCGGGTTGCTTTCGCGCAGTTGAGATACCCGCGCCTGCACCGCGCGCAGCGGCATTTTCAGCGATTTCGCCAGCGCCGCCTGAGCCGGGCGGTCGTGGGGGAGAAACTCATGCAGCGGCGGATCGAGCAGCCGCACCGTCACGGGCAGGCCGTCCATCACCTTGAAAATCTCGATGAAGTCGCGCCGCTGCCAGGGGAGCAATCGCTCCAGCGCCGCCGCCCTGGCCGCGACGGTGGAGGCAAGGATCATCCGCCTCATCGATTCGATGCGCTCGCCCTCGAAGAACATGTGCTCCGTCCGGCAAAGGCCGATGCCCTGGGCCCCCATCGCCCGGGCTCTTCTCGCATCCTCGTGAGTGTCGGCATTGGCCAGCACCTTCATGGTCCTTCGCTCATCGGCCCACGCGAGCAGTTTGGAGAGGTCGCCCGTGAGCCGCTGCTTGAGCATGGGCAGTTCGCCGGCCATCACCTGCCCGGTGGCGCCGTCGAGGCTGATCGTATCCTCATGCGAAAAGGTTCGGCCCCGCACATGCAGCCTTCGCCGGGCGGGATTGATGCGGATTTCACCGGCGCCGACGATGCAGCACTTGCCCCAGCCGCGGGCGACGACCGCCGCATGACTGGTCATCCCGCCGGTGGTGGTGAGAATGCCCGCCGCCAGGCGCAGGGCGTCGATGTCTTCGGGATAGGTTTCCTTGCGGATGAGAATGACGGCTTCACCGGCCTTGGCGCGTTCGATCACCTCCATCGGTGTGAAGGCGGGCCTGCCGACGGCGACGCCCGATGACGCCGCGACGCCCTGCGTCAGCAGTTCCGCCCGGTCCCGCGCCGCCGGTGAAAACGTGGGCAGCAGAAACTGCATCACATCGTTGGCCGCCACCCGCCTGAGCGCCTCTCCGGTGGAGAGCGCTCCTTCATCGACCAGCCCGACCATCAACCGCATGTTGGCGGCGGAATCCCGCTCAGCCACGCGGGCATCGAGCAGCAACAGCCGGCCCTCATCGATCACCGCATCAAACTCGACCAGGTCGGTGAAATGATGCTCCAGCGTTTGCCGCGCCTTTTCAAAAGCCTTGCCCAGCGCGGCCTGTCTGCGGCAGACCGCCGGTGCCTTGCTCGCCTTGCCCGTGCGGACCTCGCGCGTCAGCCAGCGATGAACGACGCCGCGACCTGCCGCCTGCCGGTTCGACTTCACCTGCATCGCAACCGCCGTCGCCATCTGCTGCACGATGACCGCCAGACCTTCCTCCTCCAGTCGCTGCACCGCGCGGGCCCTTCGGGCCAGCGGATGATTCCAACTGCCAAACGCAGCCGCGATCGCTTCAATGATCGGCAGCCAGCGGTCCCGATCCTCATCCTCCGTCCGCATCGGCGCCGCGATATCCGCCACCGCGTCCGACAGGCCCATCGTGCGCCTGACCGGGCTGGTCCGCACGATCAGCCGCAGCCCCGGCTGGCCGCCATAGGCATGGCCGGTCTGTTTCTCCATCCACGCGACGCCTTGCACCACCGCTTCACGAAGGGCGGCGAAAAGAGCCGGAGGCGATTCCAGAAACCGTTTGCAAACGCGGGTTGGGATGATGAAAGTTGCGGGGATATCCAGCCCCAGCCGCGCCATCGTCGCCAGGGCAAGCCCCTTGCGGCCGAGTTGTGACAGGTCAAGTGATGAAGCCCTCGCCGCGCCGGGCACGACCGGGATCCACATCGCTTCATGGGCCGAATCATCAAGACTCATCCCCGGATTATGACGCGCTTGCCGGTCCTACGCGACTTATGGAAAACCAGTGTGGGAAAATCAGGAAATCAGGAAAGCATGAAAACAGGAAATCAACCGGGCCACACGATATTGCCGGATCGCATTTCCTGTTTTCATGCTTTCCTGATTTCCTGGTTTTCATTTCGATGACTGAACCGATCTATACTGCCGCGCGACCGGAGCCGCGACTCAACGAGTCGCGGACGTGAACGGCCTGAAGCGGCGTTCTTTGCGCGGCGGATGAACAGCCTGATGAAAAAGAGGTCGGAGATCAGAGGGCCGTTTCGATCCACCACCCTGGACTTCCGGCCTCTGACTTCCAAGCCCGGTTGTTTCCCGGCAACAAAAGCGGCGCGCTTGGCGCGTTCGAGTTCTGATGACCCAGGCGTGTTTCATCCTCCTTCAGGCCGTTCACGTCCGCGACTCGTTGAGTCGCGGCTCACTCTTATCCCGAACTCAGGTGCAAACATGGAATGGTTCAGCCGTCACTTCACCCGTTGCCTCATCGCCGGCTTCGTCGCCCTGCTGCCCATCACCGGGCTGGCGCTCACCATCGTCACCCTCGAATCGAGCATCTCCGGTCCCTGGCGCGACCGGATGCCCTTCTATTTTCCGGGCATGGGCATCATTCTGGCGGCGCTGATCATCTACGCGATCGGCCTGACCGTCACCACCTTTCTGGGCCGGTGGATGTGGCGACGCTTCGATCTCGTCATGGACCGGCTGCCGTTGCTGGGCATGCTCTATCAGACGCTCAAACAAATCCTGGGCTACGGCGGCGGCAAGGACGCGATCTTCAAACAGGTGGTGCTCGTGCCCAACGGCAAAGGCGAAGGCGAGGAACTGGGCCTGGTCACCCATGAAGTCGTCGATGCCTCCGGCCAGCCGATGCTCATGGTTTTCGTCCCCGGCGCGCCGATGCCCACCGCCGGCCGCATGATGATCATCGCCCCGCACCTGGTGCGAAAGGTGAACATGAAGGTGAACGACGCCCTCAAGTGCCTGGTCGCGGTGGGGGCCACGCCGGTGCCGATGGATCAAGTCAAGACATGAATGTCTTGTTTATTGACCTTCACTTTAGTAAAAGCCCCAAGCCCAAGGGTGAGGTCCGCCGAACCCTTGGGGTATCGAGCCGGAATACCCCGACGGCTCGCGGACTCGCCATCGGGCTTGGGACTTTTCTTAAAGTGACCATCAATAGGCGCAAAGCCTCTGCTCCGCGGCTAAACGGAGACTCGAAAAACCAACTGTGTTGAACCATTGGGTATGATGCATGTCTCTCGTCACCGAAACTGTTTCCGTATTCATCAGGAAGTTTTCATGAGTCGCTCATTCAAAGTGCTGACCACCATCACCTTCATGTTTGCATCATGTTTCTGCGACATGAACACGGCGCTCGCCCAGGCCCCGGCGAAACCTCAGACCGGCAAGCCCTGGCTGGACATGGACTATGGCCCCTACCTCTCCACCACCGTGGAAGCCTCGCAGCCCAAAGGCAACTTCGCCTACAAAGGCATCGTGATCCGCGTGGGCGAACAGAAGAAGCAGACGATCATTTTCGACACCGACACGCTGCGATATGCCGCCGGCCTCAACGATGGCTACATCACCATGTCCGGCATCGTTTACGACGGCAAGCACTGGGACTACCCCAAGACCGATGGCGCCATCGCGTTCAGCAATCCCGTCGGTCCCGGCTGGGGCAAGCCCGGTGAAGTGCCCGACAAGCGTTTCATCGATCCTCGCTTTCGCGGCAACGATGGCAAACCTTACGGCCCGATGCCGCGCGACTGGGCCCACTGGAAAGGGCTTTACCTCCACGGCGATCAGGTGGTGCTTTCCTACACCGTCGGCTCCACCGCAATCCTCGAACTGCCCGGCAGCGAAAAGGTCGGCGACTCCCATGCCATCACCCGCACGCTTCACATCGAGCCGTCCACCACGGCCATGACCATTCAGGTTTGCGCAGTCGATGGCGAACTTAACCACCAGGCGGCACCGGCACTGGTGGCACAGAAAAATGTGCAGTGGCTGATGAGCGCCAAGCCCACGCCGACGAACACCCAGGCCTACGCATGTGTCCATATCGGCGGGGATGAGTCAGGTGATCTCATGAGTTTCGCTGTCAACGACAAAGATCTTCGCCTATCGATCAAGCCACGCGATCACGCCATCACATTGAAGCTCATCATGTGGCGCGGCGCAGCCGATCAGTTGCCCGCCGTTGCTGAGAGCATCAAGAAATCACCGGCGCCGGTGGATGTGAAAGCACTCACGAAAGGCGGCCCGCCGCGCTGGCCGCGGAAGCTGACCACGCAGGCCACGCTCGGCAAACCGGCGAAGAACGCGCCCTGGGCCATCGATGAGATCACCCTGCCCGTGAAGAATCCCTGGAACTCGTGGATGCGGCCGGGCGGCTTCGACTTCTTCAAGGATGGCGAACGCGCCGCCGTCTGCACCTGGAGCGGCGATGTCTGGATCGTCACCGGCATCAAGCCCGGACAGCCGCTGGGTGAGCTCACCTGGCAACGCATCGCCACCGGCCTGTTTCAACCGCTGGGGCTGCGCATCGTCGATGATCAGATTTACGTCTCAGGCCGCGACCAGATCACCCGCCTTGTCGATCTCAACGGCGATGGCGAAACCGACTTCTACGAAAACTTCAACAACGATCACCAGGTCACCGAACACTTCCACGAATTCGCCATGGGCCTGCAAACCGATGACGATGGAAATTTCTACTACGCCAAGAGCGGCCAACATGCCCGCGACTCCCTCGTCGAGCAGCATGGCACGCTGCTGAAGGTTTCCAAAGACGGCAAGACCACCGAAATCCTCGCCAACGGCTACCGCGCCGCCAACGGCGTGGGCATCGGACCCAGGGGCGCCTTCTTCACCTCCGATCAGGAAGGTTACTGGATGCCCGCCAATCGCATCAACCTCGTGCAGCCGGGCAGCTTCAGCGGCAACATGTACTCCTACCATCGCGGCGATCGCCCCACCGATTACGACCGCCCCATCGTCTGGCTGCCCAAAACCTTCGACCGGTCCCCCGCCGAGCAGGTCTGGGTCCGCGATGATCGATGGGGACTGCCCAAGGACAGCATCATCTCCCTCTCCTACGGCACCGGCCAGATTCTCAGCGTCATTCACGAACCGATCCAGGGCGTGAAACATGTCAATGCCCAGGGCGCCGCGTTTCGACTTGGCGTTCAGTTCCCCACCGGCATCATGCGCGGACGCTTCCATCCCGCCGACGGCCAGCTTTACGCCTGCGGCCTCTTCGGCTGGAGCAGCGATCGCACCAGCCCCGGCGGCTTCTGGCGCATCCGCCACACCGGCGCCAAGGTCCACGCGCCCGTCGGCTACCGCGTCATCAAGGATGGCATCGTGCTCACCTTCAACCACCCGCTCGATGAGGAAACCGCCTCCGATCCCGACAGCTACGCCATCGAGCAGTGGAATTACAAATGGACGAAAGACTACGGCTCACCGGAGTTCAAAGTCTCCGACGGCCAGAAGGGACGCGATACGCTTAAACTCAAGTCGGCAACTCTCTCCAAGGATGGCCGCTCCGTGCAACTGAACATCCCCGACCTCAAACCCGCCATGCAGATTCGCATTCAATCCAACCTCGATGCGGCCGACGGCGGCGAGATCAAGCTCGATTTGTACGGCTCGATTTTCGTGGTGCCGGAGAGCGTGCGGTAAAGCATTCCGGCTCATGTACCCGCCGGGAGGGCGAGGCTCCGTTGGGAGGGCGAGGCTCCGTTGGGAGGGCGAGGCTCCCGCCGAGCCGTTCGTTTGCGAAGCCCGTCCGCGGGCT
>CAZYPK010000209.1:0-7362 GCA_964649195.1 uncultured Phycisphaeraceae bacterium | reverse complement strand
GCATACAGCGACGGATTTGGCGCGAAGCAAAGCGATGGTGATGAAGGGGGAGGTGAATAGACAAGGCGCGAAGGTGCCAGCGGTCGCCAGGCCAACGTCCGTCGTTCCCAGACCTGCGCGTACATCTTCGTCGCTGTTGAAAGGGGCGATCCTTGTTTACACCTTTGAGAAGGCGACGATCGGAGAGGTCAGTGGTACGGCGATGATTCAGGATACGAGTGGAAAAGATTGCCACGGCAAACTGATCGATGTCACGACTGAAGCCGGGATAGCAGGTGACGCGATGAGTTTCAACGGCAAGAGTAGTTCGATCCTGGTGGATGACCTCGCCGGACTATTGACGAACGACAACAAAGCTTTCACCCTCGTCACATGGATCAAAGCACAGGGCGGAAAGGGCGCGAAGTTCGCTTTCGACATCGGTTACTACGCATCGGGATCAATATCATTAGATGTGGGCAGCAGGATCGAATTCTTCTTGTGTCGCAACACCGTCACCGCTTCAGCAGGGCTGGATAATGAATGGCATCATCTCGCCGTGACATGGGATGGGCAAGTGTTGACGTTATACGTCGACGGCAAGGCGCAGGCGACGAAAGAGACCAATGCCCTGACCTTGAACCGAAAGAGCATCCAATTGAGCGGAGGGACCGCCGGGCAAGGGCCGCCGCGAATCGGGGGGCAGGCTAAGACCGGTGGCCGCGAAGGACGGTATTTTCGCGGCTTACTCGATGAGTTCGCGATCTTCACTCGCGCCTTGAGCGAGAAGGAAGTGAACGCCATCTACGAAGCCGGCAAGGCCGGCATCCACTTCGGGCAGTACAAGTGAAGGGTCTTGCTCTGATGGATGACTGCCGCGAAATGCGGAACCTGGTCCGGATTGAAATGATCATTTGTCCCTTTTGCGATTCTTCGCGGCCATCATTTCTTCGTTCGCCAAGGCGAACGGCTAAATCCGCCGGCGATGATCCTGCCTTGCGGGGTTGTTTCATTTCAATGGCGAAGGTTTGTTTGGACCGTACAATGCGGCGGCTTGAGACCCCCCCGGAGCCCCCGGAGCCCCCGGAGCCCCCCGCGGAGCCCCCCGCATCCGGCGAAACGCGGGGCGCGTGCTCATGCAGCGGTTGGCACGCACGATGCTCAATGATGTCGAATTGATCGTGACCGACCGCCCCCTGCGCGAAAGCCGGGCGCAGCGGAAGGAATTGATGTTTCAGGAGTGACCCATTGCCGTCAGCGGTTGAACATGTCCGGTTGCCGCTGTGCGAAGGCGCGGAAGCGGAAAAGAAGTCGCGGCTGGGCCAGTTCTTCACGTCCGCGAAGATCGCCGCCTTCATGGCCGGTTTGTTTCCTGCCACCGGCGGTGTCTGTCGGTTGTTGGATGCCGGGGCCGGGGCCGGGGCGCTTTCGACGGCGTTTCTGGAGCGCTGGAGGCGAAGGGATTGTCCATTGGACCGTGTGGAATTGGACGCCTTTGAGATCGACGTATCGCTGCATCCCCATCTGATCCGCACGTTGTCGGAGTTTCGCAGTGGTGGCCTTGATTTCGTTGTTCATGGAGAGGACTTCATCCATGCCGCCGTCGATCGTCTTGGCGGGCGTCTTTTCGCAGGGCCGTTTCCCGGATACACCCACGCGATCCTCAATCCTCCCTACAAGAAGATGAACAGCCATTCACCGCATCGGCTTGCGCTGCGCCGTGTCGGGATTGAAACCGTCAATCTTTATTCGGCGTTCGTCGCGCTGGCCGTCGCGCTGGCTGCGCCGGGCGGGCAGGTCGTGGCGATCGTTCCGCGCAGCTTCTGCAACGGGCCTTATTACCGTTCGTTCCGTGACTTCATCCTCGCACGCGCGGCCATCAGGCGGATGCACCTGTTCGAGTCGCGCAGCAGGGCCTTCAAGGACGACGGCGTATTGCAGGAAAACATCATCATTCATCTGGAACGCGGCGGCAGGCAGGAGGCGGTGACGGTTTCCACGTCCACCGATGACGGCTTCACCGATCTTGTCAGCCACGAACATTCATTTGACCGGATCGTGTTGCCGGGGGATTCCGAGCGATTCATTCATGTGCCCGCATCGCCGCGGCAGGATGGGGTCGAATCCTCTCCGATGATCCGTTGTTCATTGGAGGAGCTTGGGGTCAAGGTGTCCACCGGACCGGTCGTTGACTTCCGTTTGAAATCGCATTTGCGTGACCAGCGGGGGCCTCATGATGTGCCGCTGCTTTACCCGGGTCATTTCAGCGGTCATGGGGTCACTTGGCCGGCGGGGGCCGCGAAGAAGCCCAACGCCATCGAACGCAACGGCGAGACCGAGAAGTGGCTTTATCCCACGGGGTTCTATTGCGTGGTGCGACGGTTCTCCGCCAAGGAGGAAAGACGCAGGATCGTGGCGAGCGTGGTCGATCCGAAAGTCTTTGAACAGGCAACCGTGCTTGGCTTCGAGAATCACCTGAATCTCTTTCACGAAAACAAACGCGGCCTGTCTCCGGCCTTGGCGCACGGCCTGGCGCTCTTTCTGAACTCGACGGCGGTGGATGAAAGCTTCCGGCGTTTCAACGGACATACACAGGTCAACGCCACCGATCTCAGACGGATGAAGTATCCCTGTCGTGACGTACTGAGCGATCTCGGCGAATGGGCCATGCGGCGGAAGATGCTGACGCAGACGATGATCGACGGCAGGATGGCGGGGCTGCTCTCATGAACCAGAGGGAAAAGCATGTCGAGGCGGCAACCCGGATCATCATCGCCCTGGGATTGCCGCCGGCGCAGCGGAATGACCGTTCCGCGCTATGTCTGCTGGCCTTGCTGAATCTTGCGCCGGGCAGGCCGTGGGCGAAGGCGGAGAATCCGCTCATGGGCGTGACGCCGATCATGGATTGGGTGCATGAGCATTACGGCAGAAAATACGCCCCGAACACCCGTGAAACGATCCGCCGGCAGACGTTGCATCAATTCTGTGGCAGCCGGTTTTTGGGGCCATACAATGCACCTTGATTGATGACCGTGGCTCTCTGTCGTTTCCGCTACATCCTTTACCTCCTGCCTTCCATGAAAATCCAAACCGCATCCCGTGTTCACCGCCTTCCTCCCTATGTGCTGGGCAAGCTCAAGCAGCTCATCCACGAGCGTCGCAAGGCCGGCGTCGATGTCATTGACATGAACATGGGCAACCCGACCGATGCGCCGCCTGACGCGGTGGTCGATAAGCTGCGCGAGGCGGCGGCCGATCCGAGGAACAGCCGCTATTCCGTGGGCTCGGGCGTTTACAACCTGCGCAAGGACATGGCGCTCAAGTATCGTCGCAAGTGGGGCGTCGAGCTTGATCCCGATGCCGAAGTCATCGCGACCATCGGTTCCAAGGAGGGGTTCAGCCACATGTGCCTGGCGCTGTTCGGTCCGGGCGACAGCGCGGTCGTGGGCAATCCCGCGTTTCAGATTCACACCTATGCGATCATTCTCGCGGGCGCCTCGACGATCGCGGTGCCGCTGGGCAATGATGAAGCGTTTCTCGAGCGAATCGAGCAGGTCTTCACGACCACCACGCCCAAGCCCAAGGCGATGATCCTCAACTACCCGCACAATCCGACGGCTCTGACCGTCGAGCCTTCCTTCTTCGACAAGGCGATCAAGCTGGCCGACAAGCATCAGGTGATGATCTTGCACGATTTCGCCTATGGCGAAACCTGCTTCGATGATTACAAGGCCCCCAGCTACCTCCAGAGCGATGGCGCCAAAGAGTTCGGCTGCGAGTTCACCACGCTCAGCAAACCCTACAACATGGCCGGCTGGCGCATCGGTTTCTGCTGCGGTCATCCGGAGATGATCAAGGCGCTCAACACCGTCAAGGGCTACTACGACTACGGCATCTTCCAGGCGGTGCAGATCGCCGCGATCATCGCCATGCGGACCGGCGACAAGCACATCGAGGAACAGGCGAAGATTTATGAAGCCCGCCGGGATATTCTCGTTTCCGGCCTTCGCAAGCTCGGATGGGAAATGGAATCGCCCCGCGCCACGATGTTCGTCTGGGCCAAGGTCAAGCCTGAACATCTGCTGGGTTACAAGGACACCGCCGACTTCTGCATGGCCATGGTGGATCAGGCCGAGGTTGCGCTGACGCCTGGCAGCGCGTTCGGCGACCTCGGTGAAGGGTATGTCCGCATGGCGCTGGTCGAAAACGAACAGCGCATCAGGCAGGCCCTGCGCCAGCTTGGGCGCGTGCTCAATAAGAATGCCCCGACGGTGGTGTGAAGTGTCATAGCCGCGACGTAACACGTCGCGGACGTCAGCGGAGTGAAGGGGAAATCATCGCGCAGTGAGGTGCGATCTCGATGCGTTGAAGCTGGGGATGATCGATCGAGCTTGATGATCATCCGCGCGATTCACCACCCTTCATGCCGATGGCGTCCGCGACTCGTTGAGTCGCGGCTATTGCTCTTTACCCCACATCCACCAGCCCGATCGTTTCGCCGTATTCGCGGACGAGGACTTTTCGCAGCAGGGTGTGCGAAGGATCGCTGAGCATCGGGTCGCTTGTGATGAGGGCGGTCGCATCGCGGCGGGCCATCTGGAGCAGTTCCATGTGCTCGGGGAGGCGGGCGACTCGCAGCGGAAGCTGGCCGTGCTGCCGGGTGCCGAAGATGTCGCCCATGCCTCGGATGTCGAAGTCCATCTCGGAGATTTTGAAGCCGTCGGTGGTGGCGCCGATCGCGGCCAGCCGCTTGACGGCATCCTCGGTCACCGGGTCGCCGATGAATACCGCCAGGCTCTTGCGACCATCGCTGCCGCGCCCGACCCGGCCGCGAAGCTGGTGCAACTGCGAAAGCCCGAAGCGCTCGGCATGTTCGACGATCATCATCGTCGCATTGGGCACATCGACGCCGACTTCGATCACCGTCGTGGCGACAAGCACATGCACCTGGCCCTTGCGGAAGCGCTGCATGATTTTCTCACGGGTGTCACGCTCAAGCTGACCGTGAATCGCGGCCACCTTGAAGCCCCGGCAATACTTGTCCTGAATCAGCTTCGCATGGGCACGGACATTCTTGAGTTGTGCCGAGGATTCGTTGCCGCTCGCATCGATGATCGGCACGACGATGTAAGCCTGCTCGCCTTGCCCGATTCGCCGGGCCATGTAGCGATAGACATCATCCGCCTTCTCCGGGGCGACGACGCGGGTGATGATCGGCTGCCTCCCGGGCGGCAGGCCGGTGATGGTCGAAATATCCAGATCGCCGAAGACGGTGAGGCTGAGCGTGCGCGGGATCGGCGTCGCGGTCATCACCAGGCAGTGCGGCGCCCGGATGCGCTCGCTGGGCTTCGCATCTTCACCGCCCCGGCCGCGCAGCGTGGCGCGCTGCATGACGCCGAAGCGATGCTGCTCATCGACGACGACGACGGCCAGGTCCTTGAACTTCACGGTGCTGGCGAGCAGCGCGTGCGTGCCGACGATGATGTCCAATTCACCCGCTTCGATCTTCGCAAGCAGCGCGCTTCGTTTCGCGGCAGGCTGGCCGCCCACAAGCAGCGCGATGCGGACATTCGAGCCTTCGAGCATGCGCGAGATCGATTGGAAATGCTGCTCGGCAAGAAGCTCAGTGGGGGCCATCATCGCCCCTTGCCGCCGGGATGAGACGGCCATGAGCAGCGCATACAAAGCGACGACGGTTTTGCCCGCGCCGACATCGCCCTGCACCAGCCGATTCATCGGACGGTCCTTTTGAAGATCGGCGGCGATCTCCTTGATGACGAAATCCTGCGCCATGGTGAGCGGAAAGGGGAAGCGGGCGCGGATGTGTTCATCAATGGCTGCGGTCCAGCGCAGAGCAGGGGCGATAAGCGTGGTCTCGTTGAAGTGCCGCTTGATGGCGATGCCCAGTTGAAGCAGGAGCAGCTCGTTGAAGGCAAGCCGTCTTCGTGCCGCGGCGGCTTCCTCTTCGTTGGCGGGCGAGTGCGCCATGCGGAAGGCATCGCGGATCACGGGCAGATTGCGCGCTTTGCGGAACGCTTCGTCCAGGGGATCAATCAGTTGATCGACCACCTGCGGCAACACGAGCGCGATGAGCTTTTCAATCGCATCGGAGTTGAGTCCTTCCGTCGAAGGATAAACCGGCTTGAGGCGATCATCGGTTCGTTTGCTCGGATCGCCTTCGTCGATCAGCTCCCACTGGGGATTGACCATCTGCGGGTAGCCGCCGAAGGCCTTCACTTTTCCCTGCACGCGCAGCAGCATGCCGGGCTTGATTCTGTCGTTGAGGTAGCGGGCGTTGAACCAGGTGAGGTAGATGCGATCGGAATGGTCTTGAAGCGTTGCTTGAAAGCGGCCCTTGCTTCCCGGCCCGCCGGTCCAACGGCAGGTGACGATGGTGCCGCGCGCCGAGCCGATGCCCTCCATGGGCAGGTCGCGGATGGTTCCCTCGGCAAACTCCCGCTCATAGCGCATGGGCAGATGACGAATCAGGTCGCTGACGGTGGCGATGTCCAGCCGCTGAAACTGCTGCATCCGTCGTTTGCTGATGCCGTGCAGCGCTTCCACGCGCGTGGACAGCCGCACCGGTTCGACAGGCGCAGCAGCGGGGGCGTCATCTACCGGAAGTTCGTCCGACATGGGGGTGATGATAATCGAGAGACGACTTGCCGCCCGGAGCCGCGACTCAACGAGTCGCGGACGCGAACAGCCTGAAGGAGCGTTCATGCACACCTTGTGTTGCAAGCCTCGAACACCTCCGCGCGACACGAGTGCTCTCGCCCGGCGACCTTCGTGAAACGGACCGTTCTTCTTTCCGTTCACGTCCGCGACTCGTTGAGTCGCGGCTCGCCAGCCGCGACGTAACACGTCGCGGAGATCACCAGCCTGAAGGAGTGTTCATGCACACCTTGCGTTGCAAGCCTCGAACACCTTCGCGCGACACGAGTGCTCTCGCCCGGCGACCTTCGTGAAACGTACCACTCTTTTTTCCGTTCACGTCCGCGACTCGTTGAGTCGCGGCTCGCCAGCCGCGAGGTAACACGTCGCGGAGATCACCGGCCTGAAGGGGTGTTCATGCACATCTTGCGTTACAGACCTCAAACACCTTCGCGCGACACGAGTGCTCTCGCCCGGCGACCTTCGTGAAACGGACCGTTCTTCTTTCCGTTCACGTCCGCGACTCGTTGAGTCGCGGCTCGCCAGCCGCGACGTAACACGTCGCGGAGATCACCAGCCTGAAGGAGTGTTCATGCACACCTTGCGTTGCAAGCCTCGAACACCTTCGCGCGACACGAGTGCTCTCGCCCGGCGACCTTCGTGAAACGGACCATCCTTCTTCCCGTTCACGTCCGCGACTCGTTGAGTCGCGGCTCGCCAGCCGCGACG
>CAZYPK010000208.1:0-7366 GCA_964649195.1 uncultured Phycisphaeraceae bacterium | reverse complement strand
CACTTCGGCTGGCCGCATAAGAATTCTTGAGCATTTATAGCGTTGTAGTATTAATACTTATTACTTAATGGCTATTTCGGAAAAATGCCCGGACGATCCCGGCGTTCTCGATGCCGCAAGGTTCAAAATAGCCATTAAGTAATAAGTATTAAGTAATAAGTATTCGCCTTTTTCTGCTTTCCAGAGACCATGATGGCTGTTTCGTCGAACGGCCCTCACCTGTCTCCAGGGGCGAGGCGGCAGGTTTTGCGAGCCGGGTTTGTATGTTCTGTTCAATGTTGTTGCATGATGGCGGTATGTGAATGACCGAACGAACCTGATAAGCCGCGAGAAGAATACAACTGAGAATCATTCGCAGCAATACGCGCCGCTCGGAAGGGTGTTCCCGGGGTTTTTCATCGTTTTTGCAGGGATTCGTCCGTTTTTTGCCGATGGTGGTCCTACCCGAAGGCGGGTTTGTTTGGGTTGTGTCGATCTGTTGGGAACGGGCCGATGGAAGGCATGTGGATGTTGTTGTTGGATTGTGAAGAATCTTTGCATGTTTTCGTTCAAACCCATTGGCATGAAAAAAACATCACGGTACACTCGCATCCATCTTTGATTTGCATCAGCCGCTTTTGCTGAAAAACGTCCGGGGAACCGGGGACCGGGGGGACCGGGGGGGACTTCAGCCTGTTTGCCGCACCCTTCACCGCAAGCGATCCGTACTCTGCTGACGGAGGAAATCATGAAAACCAGTGCCCGGAACCCCCGGAATCGCTCATCCGCCGCTGTGCCGCGCGTTTCGTTCTGGTCCTTTGCGCCGGCGATCATGATGCTTCTGGTCGGCGCGGCGCTGGGCCTTGGTCCCGTGCTGGCCGGCGGTCTGCTGGATGATGAGGATGTCAAGCCGCCGGTGAAGAAGGAGGAACCGAAGAAGGAGGCGCCCAGGAAAGGCGGTCTATTGGATGATGAGGACCTGGATGTCCCCGCGCCCAAGCCCAAGGCGGATGACAAGAAGAAGCCGAGTCTGCTCGATGATGAGGACGATGTTCCGCCGCCCAAGAAGCCTGAGCCGAAGAAGCCGAGTCTTCTGGATGATGAGGATGATGTTCCGCCGCCGAAGAAACCGACGCCGCCGAAGAAACCGGACCTGCTCGATGATGAGGATGACTCCAAGCCGGTGAAGCCGTCAGTGAAGCCTGATGCCCCGGACGCCCCGGATGACAAGAAGGGGCCGCTCAAGGAGGGGGATGATCCGCACGCGAAGCTGTTTGATTCGACGCCCTATCCCAGCGCCAGCCAGTGCGCGACGTGTCACAGGCAGATTTACGACCAGTGGCGTGTGAGCAACCATGCGTATGCGTCGATCTCGCCGATGTTCCACAAGTTCGAGCAGCGGATCAGCGAGTTGTCGCAAGGCACGGTGGGCTATTTCTGCATGCGGTGCCATGCGAGCGTGGGCACGACGATGGGCGAGCCGCGCGAGATGCCGCTGTGGGAGCGGTCGCAGGTGTCGCGCGAAGGCGTGACCTGCATCACCTGCCACCGGGTGAGCACGGAATACAACAAGGTCAACGGTTCCCGCCGCATCGAGCCGGGCAACATTCACGCTGCCGTGTATGGCTCGGGCGATGGCTCCACCCTTCGCGAGCTGCTCAAGACCACGCCGACGCTCGATGCGGTGGGCGACAAGAAGGGGCCGGCGATGAAGGTGCACCAGCCGGCCATCCAGTTCGAGCAGATCAGCAAGAGCGAGTTCTGCGTCTCCTGCCATCAGGTTGCGGTGCATCCGGGCATCAAGCTCGAGGTGGTGTGGGATCAGTACCGCGCTTCGCCATCCATGAAATCAGGCACGACCTGTCAGGACTGCCACACCGGCAAGGTGCCGGGCATCGCCGCGGGCTACGACATGGCGCCCGCCGCCATCGTCAACGGCAAGCCCACGCCGATGCGCAAGCACACCAACCACTCCTTCTACGGCCCCGGCTACCCGATCGCCCATCCGGGCATCTTCCCGCACAACATCAAGGCGGAAAAATGGAAGATGGAATCCTGGCTCAAGTTCGACCACCGCGCCGGCTGGGGCACGCCCGAGTTCGAGGAGAAGGTGGACAACGGCGAGGTCAAGGTCGAGTTCCCGCCCGAGTGGGCTGATGTGTTCGACCGCGAAGATGCCCGCACCATCGTCGATGAAAACATCAAGCTGCTGAATCTCAAGAAGGAGCACCGCAGGCAGGTGATGGAGAATGGTTCGCGCATCGATGGTCCTTTCTTCGCCGGCAAGCCCGCGCTGGGCAAGGGTCTCAAGTTCCATTACGTGATCACCAACACCGATCCGGGCCACAACCTGCCCTCGGGCTCGCTGGGCGCTCAACCGGAGATTTGGGTGAACGTCGCCCTGGTCGATCCCGATGGCAAGAACATCTGGGAAACGGGCTACGTCGATAAGAACGGTGACATGGCCGACCTGCACTCGCTGGAGGTCGCGGCGGGGAGGATCAAGCACGATGATCAACTGGTGAACTTCCAGACGAAGTTTTTGACGACGAATGTCAAGGGCACGGACCGCGAGATGTACCTGCCCATCAACGTGGACATCGATCAGTTGCCGTTCATTCGGCCGTCGGGCTTCCCGATCACGGTGATGAACCATCCGCCGTTCATCCGCATGGAAGGCCGCAGCATTCCGCCGCTGTCGAGCCGCAAGGCGAGTTACAGCGTGCCGGGCCATCTGCTCAAGAAGCCGGGCAAGTACCGGATGTCGGTGCGCATGCGCAGCCGTGCGGAACCGATCTATTTCATGCGGTTCGTCGGGGCCACGAAGGAAATGGAACAGATGATGAACGAATGGATGCTCGACATCCATCCATACGCGGTCGAGTTTGAAGTGAAGTGATCAAAAAGCAATCAAAGCCCACGCACTCCCGTGCGTGGGTTTCGCATCCTCTTCGCGGAGCGAGACAATGAAATCCAGGGCCAAGTCGGGATCGCTGAAGCGCAGGGGCGCAGCCTGCTGCGGCGCGGCTTGCGCGGCGATGGTGACGGGCACGGCGGCATGGGGATCATCCTTTACGGGCCTGCCTGCGCCGGCATCGCAGTATGCGAAGCTGTTCGCGCTGGCCAACGATGAGAAGATCGCCAGCCAGCTTCATCACCACGACACCTCGCCGCCGCGGATGTCGCCTGAAGCGATGCCGGTGCCTTTTGATCCAGGGGTGTTCAGCCCCGATCCCAGCTATGACGATGTGCCATACGACGCCAAGGCCCAGCTTGACATTTACGGTGCCAAGACGGCGGTGAAGACGCAGCGGCCGCTCCTGGAACTGGGACGCGAGCTATACCAGTCCGGCCCCTTCCAGCCGATGGCCAACATCCTCGGCGACAAAAACCCCATCGCCCCGCACCTTTATGTCTATGGCGACTGGCGCACCGCCTTCGCCTACAACGACAACGGCCAGCGCGAAACCGCGCTCGTCGCCACCCGCCTGAATCTCGATGTCGATTTCGGCATCACCGGCACTGAACGCATCCATGCCTTCCTCCGGCCCTTCGATAAAAACGGCAGCTTCAACCGCGTCGAGCTGGGCGGTGACGGCGATGATGAAAACCGCTTCAAGCTCGACGGCAACGTCGATGCCCTCTTCTTCGAAGGCGACATCGGCTCCATCTGGTCCGGCCTGACCAACACCCGCGCCACCTTCGACATCCCCTTCGCCGTCGGACTCATCCCCCTGCTCTTCCAGAACGGCGTCTGGGTCGAGGATGCCTTCACCGGCGTCGCGTTCACCATCCCCGCGCAACACTCGACCGCGCTCCAGATCAGCAACTTCGACATCACCTTCTTCGCCGGCTGGGACAAAGTCACCACCGGCGCGGTGCCCGGCGCCGATTCAGCCGTCCATCTCTACGGCATCACCGGCTTCTTTGAAATGCTCGAAGGCTACCTCGAATTGGGCTACGGATACACCGATGACAACTCCGGCTTCGGCGGCAGCTACCACAATCTCACCGCGGGCTTCACCCGACGCTACGGCGGATGGCTCTCCAACTCCGTCCGCATCGTCGGCAACATCGGACAGAACCCCAACGGCGGCGCTCAGCAGACCGCCGACGGCTTCATCATCCTCATCGAAAATTCCTTCGTCACCCACCTGCCTTCCACCCTGGTGCCCTACCTCAACCTGTTCGTCGGCTTCGACAAGCCGCAGAGCCTGGCACGCGACGGCGGGGCGGGCGGCATCCTCAAGAACACCGGCATCGTCTTTGAAACCGACGGACTCACCGGCTTCCCGAAAATGACCGACGATGGTCACGATGCCGTCGGCGGCGCGCTGGGCATCCAATACCTCTTCGACCTCGACAAGCAGATCGTCTTTGAAGTCGCCGCCCAGAACCGCGACGGCGATGAGGGCGCTCCCGGCGGCAACGAGATCGGCGTCGGGATGCGGGTGCAGATCCCCATCAACAACGCCATGATCCTCCGCTTCGACGCCATCTACGCCTGGCGCGAAAACAACGACGACCTCGCCGGCGTGCGGGTGGAGTATCGGTGGAAGTTCTAGTGCGTGAAGTTCCGAGTTCCGAGTTTCGAGTTCCGAGTTGCGATGCAACGATCGCTTTCATGGAACTCGGAACCCGGAACCCGGAACTCGAAACTCGGAACCGATTTGAAATGTTTTCCCAATCGTTCATCATGATCGCAGGCGCCGTGGTCATCGCTCTTGTGGCGGTGCAGGGGTTGCTTTTTGTCTTCGGCTCGATGCTTCGGCTGGCGCGTGAAAGGCGGACGCAGGCGCTGTCGCTGAAGCTGATTCAGGAGCGCATCGATGTCGTGCGCGCCGCGGCGAAGAAGACGCAGGATGCGGTGGCGAGTTGGAACGGCTGGCGCAAGTTTGAGGTGTTCAAGCGCGAGCCGGAGCCGGGCGATGTCTGTTCGTTTTACCTGCGGCCGCACGATGGCAAGCCGCTGCCCGGGTTCAAGCCGGGGCAGTATCTGACCTTTCAACTGAACATCCCCGGCAAGGACAAGCCGATCGTCCGCTGTTACTCGCTGAGCGATGGTCCGCGCGGCGAGTATTACCGTGTCTCGATCAAGCGCTGCCCGGCTCCTCGCGGCAAGCCGGAGATTCCGCCGGGGCTCAGCTCCAACTTTTTTCACGATCATGTGAAGGAAGGCGACATCCTCGATGTCCGCGCTCCGGGCGGCCACTTTTTCCTCGATCTCGACGCCACCGGACCCATCGTGCTCATCGGCGGCGGCATCGGCATCACGCCGGTGCTCTCGATGCTCAACACCCTCGTCGCCGACGGCACGCTCAAACGGCAGGTGCACTTTTTCCTGGGTGTCCGCAACAGCAAAGAGCATCCGATGAAGGCCCATCTGGAGGAGATCGACAAACTGCACGAGAAACTGACGCTGCACGTCTGCTACAGCAACCCGGATGGCAAGGATGTGAAGGACCGCGACTATCACCATGGCGAGCGGGTGAGCATCGATCTGTTCAAGCGGGTGCTGCCTTCGAATAATTTTGATTTTTATCTCTGCGGTCCGCCGCCGATGATGGAATCGGTGGTGCCCGGCCTGGAAGAATGGGGCGTGCCTGAAGATCGCGTGCATTACGAAGCGTTCGGGCCGGCGAGCATCAAGAAGATGAAGAAGGAAGAGCCCGCACCGGTGGAAACGGCGGGTGCCGCGGCGGCGGGATTTGAAATCGTGTTCGCCAAGAGCAACCGCACCTGCACATGGACCGCGGCCTCGGGCACGCTGCTGGAGTTCGGCGAGAAGAACGGCATCACCATGGACTTCGGTTGCCGGGCCGGCAACTGCGGCACGTGCCTGACGGCGGTGAAGGAAGGCGATGTGAGTTACTCGACACCGCCCGGCGCCGCTCCGGAAAAAGGTTCCTGCCTGACATGCGTTGCGGTTCCGAAAACGAAACTGGTGCTGGATGCGTAGGGGAAGGGACAGCGGCAGGGGCAGGGGCAGGAGCAGGGGACAGAAGACAGGGGACAAGGGATTCGTAGCCGCAGCGTCCTCGCTGCGCGTCTGCGGGACAGTGGACAGTTTAGCGCCGCTCCGAAGGGGCGGGTTTGCGGATGCAGGAAATGCTGGATTTGAGATTTGAAATTTGTGGTTTGAAATTTGTGATTTGCTTCCCGTTCACCTTCCTAAGAGGTCGAAGGTCATGATGAACACCATTCGTATTTCGTCGTCGCTTCTCGCAATGGCTGTTGCGATGAGCTTTTCCGCATCCGCATCGGCGCAGATCATCGAGATTGATCACAAGAAGGTGCTGGGCAACGGCGCCACCGGCGGCAACTGCGCCAGTTGTCATCAGAAGGAAGCCGCCGCGTGGGAGCATACGGCTCACTTCCGCTCGCTGGACAAGCTGCGGGATGGCCGGGTCATTGCCGACAAGCTGGGCATCACCCGCACCTATCGCCGGACCGGCATGTGCATCGAATGCCACTCCACCGCCAAGGGCGATGATCCGACCGATCTCTCCACCATCTCCGGCGTCTCCTGCGAATCATGCCACGGCCCCAGCGCCGACTGGGTCAAGCTGCACAACGACTACGGCGCAGGCAAGACCAAGGACACCGAAGACGCGGCCCACCGCACGGAGCGCCACAAGAAATCCGACCTGGCCGGCATGATCCGCAAGGATCGCGTCTATCTCATCGCCAAGAACTGCTTCTCCTGCCACCTGGTGCCCAACGAGCAGATCGTCAACGTCGGCGGCCACAAGACCTCCAGCGATTTCGAGCTGGTCTCCTGGTCGCACGGCGAAGTGAAGCACAACTACTTCAACAGCGAAACCAACAAGGACACCACGCAGCAGCGCAAGCGGATTCTGTATGTCATCGGCAAGCTCGTCGATCTGGAAATGAGCCTGCACGCGGCGGGCAAGATCACCGAGAAGGGCCACTACCGCGCCGCGATCCTCAACCGCATCCGCAACGCGATGACGGCCATCGATGAAATCCTGGCGGCGCAGGACATCCCGCAGGTCAGCGAGATGGTCAAGGGCTTTAATCGCCGCGCCGATGGTTCGTTGATCCTCAGCGAAGCGGTGCTGGTTGAACTGCCCGGCAAGATCGGCGCGGTGGCGCGTGCGGTGGCCGAGGAACACGACGGCTCGAAGCTGGCGGCAATCGACAAGCTGATTCCCAAGCCTGAGACGTACAAAGGCAAGACGCAGCCGTGAAGAAAAGAGCGAATGCTTAATGAAAAGGCGAATGCTTATTACTTAATACTTATTACTTAACGGCTATTTCGGAAAGATGTCGCGCCGCACGAGGCGTTGCTTTCTGCAATAACCATTAAGTATTAATACTACAACGCTACAAGCCGTCTCATCGGCATCGACGTATGTCCTTCAAC
>CAZYPK010000207.1:0-7395 GCA_964649195.1 uncultured Phycisphaeraceae bacterium | reverse complement strand
GGCTCTTGGGATGGAGCCGCGACGTAACACGTCGCGGACGTGAACGACAAGAACGAAGCACCCATCGCGCAGAGAATCGCGGGACACAAAAACAACCGGGCGCCGATCGAGGCTGTACGCAACAGGCGCGTTCGATCGCCCCTTCAGGCTGTTCGCGTCCGCGACTCGTTGAGTCGCGGCTCGGACACCGATTTCAGAGGTTCAGCCCGTCTGTTTGCATCAGGCGGCCTGGCGCAGCTCCTTCACCTTGCGGGCCTGGCGAACCTTGCGGGCGTCGGCGAAGGTGACCATTTTCTGCCGATCCTCATCCCACAGCTTCAGGCCGGCGCAGCGCAGGCTCTGCCAGAGGGTCAGGTGTTCGCACTTGTGGAAGACGGGGTTTTCGTCGTAGCAGCGCTGGAGGTTGTAGTTGGGGATGCGGCTGTCCAGATGATGGATGTGATGCAGGCCAATGTTGGCGGTGCACCACTGGAGCCACTTGGGCAGCACGTAGTACGAACTGCCGGCCATCGCGGCCCGGGCGAAGTCCCATTCATCGTGGCGCGCCCAGTAGGTTCGCTCGTACTGATGCTGCACGTAGAAGAGCCAGACGCCCGCGCTGCTGGCCAGGGCGGCAAAGGGCACATGGACCCAGAAGAAAGCCCAAAAGCCGACGAGATAGATCATCAGGGCGGCATAGGCGGCGATGATGACGTTGGTGAGATAAACGCTGCGACGGGCCTTTTTCTGGGCCTTGGGCAGGCCGACGGCGAAGCGCTGATAGATGGCGAAGATGAAGACGGGGAGGATGCCGAAGATGACGGCGGGGTGGCGGTAGATTCGATAGACGAACCGCTTGAAGGGGGTCATGGCCAGGTATTCATCGACGGTGAAGGTGGGGATGTCGCCGTAGCCCCGGTGGTCGAGGTCGCCTGCCGAGCCGTGGTGCATGGCGTGGGTCCAGCGCCAGTGCATGTAGGGGGTGAGGGTCATGGTGCCGAAGAGGAAGCCGAAGAAGTCGTTGGCGGTTTTGGATTTGAAGAAGGAACCGTGGCCGCAGTCGTGGTGGATGATGAAGAGCCGGATCATGAGCATGGCGGTGGGGATGCTCATGAGCAGGACGATCCAGAGGGGGGCGTAGGCATGGACGAAGTACATGCCGACGATGAGGCAGACGAAGGGGATGAACGTGGACAGCAGTTGCCAGACGCTGGCCGCGAGGCGCGGGGTGCGGTACGGGGCGAGGATTTTTTTGAAGTTGACCGGGATGATCGGTGTGGGGGCATCCTCGGGGTCCGGCATGGGGTCCGGTTGAATGACGGCGACGGGGGCGACGGAGTCGGTCGGTTCGATCAGGGGCGCCAGTGCGGAGATGGCACCGAGGCCGGTCTGTGCTGCTTGCATGAGGGATCCTCAAAACTTCGTGAAAGAACTGCGGTGAAAAAGGGCGCGGTCAGTCAACCCAATGGCATCATGGAGGGGAGAATGAACGGATACGACGGTGGATTGCAGGTTTATTCGTCCGGGAGTTCGCCTCGGGTTGAATCATTGTCGGCCAGTTGCATGAGCAGGCGATGACCGGATGCGCCCTTGAGCCGAACCTGCGTGGCCTGGCTTATGAGCCAGCCCTGCTCATCGGGGGGCGTCACAGTATAGCGAAGCTGAGACTGGTCTGCTGTCAGGGTAAATACCTCCGGGGTTCTCGCATCGCGATGGATGATCCAGACTTCGGGAACCCTCAGGCGGGCGTAGAACTCCAGTTTTTCGTAGGCTTCGTCGCCGGGGGAGTGAATTTCGACGACGACGGTGGGCGGACCTTCAAAGTATTCGTTGCGATTGATGTGGAAACGATCCGGCTTGAGCAGGATCAGGTCGGGAATTCGGTAATCGTTGGGCCATCCGCCGGGCATGGCGATGTTGATCTGATGATAAACCTTGCAGCCCAGAGGCTTGGCCCAGAACTGCCGAAGCCAGCTCTCGATGTCTGATTCCAGTTGCTGATGGAAGAAGTTCGGCGCCGGCGCCATATGCAAGACCCCCTGCCACATTTCATCCCATTGCTCAGCCCCGGTGGTTTTTCGCCACTGAAGCAATCCCGGCGGGATGACAGGCATCACTGCTCGCATGTTCAATCCTAGAACACAACGCCTGATTGATCCATGACCGCAAACCGATGCAGTCCCGCGCATCATCATCATCGCCAAAGCGAGCGGCCCGGCGACATCGATCACAACATCACATAGCTGTCGGGCGAGGTCCACTGGCCCAGTTCCTCGCGGTACTTCTGGCTCTTATCGACGATGACCACATCGCCTTCGAGATAGACCCGATGGCGCTCCAGCGGACGGGGCGCGGGGCCTTCGAAGTTGACGCCATCGACATAGAAGCCCGACCCGTGACAGGGGCACTTGAACTTGGCGTCGTTGGCCAGCCAGTTGGGGATGCAGCCCAGGTGGGTGCAGATGGTGCTCAGGGCGATGAGCTTGCCGTCGGCCAGGTGAACCAGCCAGACATTCTTGTCCTTGTGCTGCTCATAGACCTTGATGTCGATGAACTCGGAGATTTTCCCGGCCCGGAAGGTGGCGGGCGGTTCGCGGCTGATCTTGGGGGCGAGGAAGGAGTTGAACGCCCCGCCATAGACCGCCGCCGCCGCCGCCAGACAACCCCAGCCGGCGGCCAGAACCATGTTGAACCCGCGTCGCGTCACGGCGCCGGTGCGGGCGGCCTTCTCGCGGATTCGCTGGGTGACCGTCGTCTGAGGCCGGGCGTAACCGGTGGCCGCCAGCATGGCGCTGTAGGCATCGGGCGGAGCATCGGCATCGAGTGCCGCGGCAATGGCGTGAGCCGGCGCCTTGGCGGACAGCCGCCCCGCGATGACCGCCGGCTCCTGCTGTTCCACGGCTTCCGCCACCTCGCCGCCGCCTTCTTCTCCTGCTTCTGCCACTGCCGCTGCCACTGCTCCCGCCCCTGCTTTTCCACCGGTGGCGCGGGCCGCCGCGAGCAGCCCGGCCCACTTGGGATCCGGCGGACCCTGGGGCGGAGTCCAGCCGGCCTTCTTCGCCGCCCCGCCGCCACCGCCACCGGTCGATGCGCCTGCGGTGGCCGCCTCCTCCTTGCCGGCCCACGGATCCGGACCGGCCACTTCAATGGTTTCAAACTTGATCACGTTCACCGGGCACCCTTCCGCCGCGACGATGATCGAAGGCGTCAACGGCTTGGTGAACTCGGCATTGAGCGCATCGGGCTTGATGATGCAGGTCTCCTCCTGCACATCAAAAACCTCCGGGCAATCGTTCTCGCACGAGTCGCAGACGATGCAGCCTGGTTCGATCCAGACCTTCACGATTTCCTGATGGGTGTCAGCCATGTTGCGCGAACCCTCGACGAAAGGAACCGAAACGGATGCGATGACGGATGATAGCGAAGACAAAGCACGGATGCCAGAGGGGGAGGCAAGTTCCGGGTTCCGGGTTCCGAGTTCCGAGTTGAAAGGCAAGGGGAAGAGGAAGGCATTGAGGCACGAAGGCACGGAGGCACGAAGGGGGGAAAAGGCATGAAGGCGCGAATGCTGAATGCTGAAGGCTGAAGGCTGAAGAATGTCCAATGGCCATTGCAAATTGAAAATTGCAAAATGGCGGAGTGGACAAACCAATGGATTCCTGAATAACCTCACGCCCAAGCCGCTTGCGGCTTCGCGATCCCCGGATTCCCCTGGTTCACGGTATATCGGGGGTTATTCAGAAGTTCCCAATCACATGGAGATGCACGTCTCCCCATCCTCAATTTTCAATTTGCATTTTGCAATGGCCATTTTTCAATCTCCCCCCTTCAGCCTTCAGCATTCAGCCTTCAGCATTCAGCCTTCAGCATTCAGCCTTCAGCATTCATGCCTTCCCCCCTCCGTGCCTTCCTCTTCCCCCTTGCCTTTCAACTCGGAACCCGGAACTCGGAACCCGGAACTTGCCTCCCCCTACTCCCTTTCCGCCATCAGTTGCAGCGCCGCCTTGCGGATGCTTCTGCTTGGATCGTTTTCCGACAGTTCCTTCACCCTGCTCCAGATACGCTCATCTTTCATACGGTGTACGTAGTAAAGCGAGGCGGCGATGGTGTAGTCCTGATCGTTGGCATTCATCAGCACATCGCTCTTGTTGGAAATGTCGGCCCGCATCCCGGCCAGGGCCTGGCGGTTGAGCAGCACATCCGCGACATACACGACCCCCTGCTCCACATCCATCGTCGCCAGGGCCAGGGCACAGTAGATGATGGTGGCCTGGTACAGCCGGCTGTTGGGATCAACCCCCACCGAGGCCATCGCCTCCTTGAGCGGTTCGATGAGCTGCACATCGGCGGGCAAGGCCACCTTCGACAGCGTGCCCGCCGCCAGCTCGCGCACCTCGGAATAGGGATCCTTCAGCAGCGCCACGATCCGAGGCAGCACCGCCCGCACCGCAGCCATGTCGTGATCGGTCCACATCATGATCGCCCCCATCACGCTGATGCGCACCTTCAGCAGCGGCGAATCCGCACGGGCCAGAATCGCCTCCAGCGCCCCTTCCTGCCCCAGCCGGCCCAAGGCGAGAATCAGCCAGTATTGGAGGTCTTCCTCATCCTTGTGAACGTGCTTCTCCAGCACCTCGACAAGCTGCCGGCTCAGTTCCAGCCGCTCGGCAGGCGCCTTGAGCTTTTCAATCATCACCGAAATCTGGAACGCCGCCTGGCACCGGTCCTTGTAGCGCGGGTCTTGCAGGTCCGCCACGACCCGGCCCACACCGCTGGACTGCCGCAGCCGGGCAAGCTGCTCCTGAAGGTTCTCCGGCGTGGAGGCGATGGAGCCAAAAAGCCAAAAAAGCCCGATGGCGCTCAGGGCGATCACCGCCGGAATGATGATCAGCTGCGCCATCTGCCGGCCAAACGAAGGCGGCGGCTCCATCCCCGGCACCGGCGCCACCCCTGCCGACTGCACCGCCGATGCCGACTCACGCGGCGAAGCGGGCATCACCAGGCCATCATCATTCACTTGGTCGGATGATTCAGGATCGTGCAAAGTCAAACCCCTTGAGGAACCCGCATCATGGTAGGCATAACGCGGCACAATGGAAAAGCCGGGGGAGCAGGAGGAGCAGGAAGAGCAGGAAGAGCAGGGAGAGCAGGGGAAGCAGGGGAAGCAGAGAGAGCAGGAGGAGCCGAGGGAGCCGGGGGAGCCGTCGGGTGGCTGGGGCTGAAGCTCTGCGCAAGCCCCGGCCCGGTGACCTTTCAGCCTGTCAGTTACCTCACCTTGCTTCGTGCGCCTGGGCCGGGGCTTCGCGGACTCAGCCCCAGCCACCCGGCCAACTCCCCCGGCTTCTCCTGCTCTTTCGACTCCTCCTGCTCTTCCTGCTCCCCCCGCTCTTCCGGCTCTTCCGGCTCACCTCGCCGAAAGGCAAATAAGACATTTGGATTTCTCGAACGTAGAATATAATGACGATGCCTCGGCTCCCGGTCCCAGCCTCCAATCCAAGGATCATCCCATGTCCAAGGTCATGCTCACCTGCTGCCTGCTCATCTCCGGCTTGTGCTTCATTCCCGCCCTCACCATCGCGGACGATGACAAGGTGAAAGAGGAGAAGCCCAAGGTGAAGGAGAAGGAAAAGGAAAAGAAGCCCAGGCCCACCATCGAGTGGACCGAGATCACCACCCGGTCGGGCGTGTTGAAAAAGCCCGAATACAAAAAGTACGCCAAGCAGCCGGAACCGATCAGGGTGGAGTTCTCCACCGAAGCCCCGACGGTGCGCATCAAGTGGACCACCAAGACGCCCGAAGGCAGCCGGGGCGGTTCGATGGCCATGAGCCTGTTCAAGAAAAAGGAAAGCCGGGGCAGCAACGACAAGACCACCTATCAACGCATCGACCGCATCGGCAACGCCCGCGGCGTCAGCGAAGGGAGCAAGACCCTGAGCATCGGCAAAGGCGAATTCGCCATTGAACTGGAAGGTGACGCGATCGAGTACGAAATCACCGTCGAGTATCCCGAAAAGAAGGCCGCCGAGTGATCGGCATCACACCTTGTCATTGAATTCGCCATGCAACATCCCGGTCATCGCCGGGATGTTGTCGTTTGCCTCGGCAAGGGGAGCCGGGAGAGCAGGAAGAGCAGAAGGAGCAGGGAGAGCCGGGGAAGCTGGCTGGGTGGCTGAGGCTCTGCGCAAGCCCCGGCCAAGGGACCATCAGCGATCCGTTGCCTCACCTTGCTTTGTGCGCCTGGGCCGGGGCTTCGCGGACTCAGCCCCAGCCACCCTCTGGCTCCCCCGGCTCCTCCAGCTCTTCCGGCTCTTCCGGCTCTTCCGGCTCTTCCGGCTCCCCCGGCTCACCGGGACGCCATTGACCGGCACATGATTCCGTCATACCTTCAACACGCCGAAAAAAACGCCCGGCAAACCCTTCACTCTCCCGGAGGCTTCCGATGATCCGCCGCCCCATCCGCACCGGCTTCACCCGCACCGACCTGCTGGCCGCCGTGGTGATCTGCTGCCTCACCGCGATCTACGGCGTGGCGATGATCGGCTGCGGGGGCGGCGATTCCGCCAACGCCAAGGCCATCGAGGAACTGACGAAAAAGACCGACGAACTCACGCGCCGCGTGGACGCCATGGAGCCAGCGTATCAGCGACTGGAAACAGCCGTCACCTCGGCAAGGCAAACCGCACGTCGAATGCAGAACGGCACGCAGGTTCGCGGCATCCAACAAGGCATGGTGCTCTATGCCCAGGGCAACAAGACTTTCTACCCGGGCCTCACCAGCAGCGGCGCAAACATGGGCAAGATCGATGGAGCGGCATCTGAGGGCATCATGTTTGGAGCGGCGGCCTTTGACGACGCCAATCCCACCGCAATCGTTTACGCCATCATGATGACGGACAGCTATTTCACGCCCGAGTACGCCATCAGTCCTTTGGATGCCTCCAAAACCAAGGCCACCCCCGGACCGACTCCGGTCACGAACGCCAATTACTCCTATGCTTTGCTCAAGGTCACGAACAAGCAGAGTGACGCCGGTCGCCGAACCGAGTGGTCCGACACCCAGAACAGCCAGGCCCCCATCGCCGGCGACCGCAGCAAAGCCATTGATCCGTCAATGACGACGACCAGCCTGCACGTCGCCACGACCGGCGCCGACTCCGCCCACTGGCAGGGAAGCGTGGTATGGAACGACAACCACGTCACCTTCGAGAACACCGGCAAACTCAAGGTGACCAACCTGAAGATCGGCAGAGTCCACAACTTCGACAGCACCGACACCGACGACCTCTTCAGCGGCGCCGCCGTCGGAAAGTTTGACGCGACGACCAATGCGCTGTTCGCGTATTGACAACCTGAGTTTCGGCTAAGCCCCGCCCGGAGCCTGAGAACTTTTCCAAACGCCTCTTTTCCGTTATCACA
>CAZYPK010000206.1:0-7509 GCA_964649195.1 uncultured Phycisphaeraceae bacterium | reverse complement strand
ACATGATCAAGGGCAAGCAGGGCCGCTTCCGCGAAAACCTGCTGGGCAAGCGCGTCGATTACTCGGCCCGCTCGGTCATCGTCGTCGGCCCGGAACTCCGGCTCAATCAATGCGGCCTGCCCAAGAAGATCGCCCTCGAGCTGTTCCAGCCTTTCATCATCCGCAAGCTCAAGGAGCACGGTCTGGCCGACACGATCAAGTCGGCGAAGAAGATGCTCGAGCGCCGCGATCCCGAAGTCTGGGATATTCTCGAAGAGGTGATCTACCAGCATCCGGTGCTGCTCAACCGCGCCCCGACGCTGCACCGCATGGGCATCCAGGCGTTCGAGCCGGTGCTCGTCGAAGGCAACGCGATCAAGATTCATCCGCTCGTCTGCACCGGCTTCAACGCCGACTTCGACGGCGACCAGATGGCCGTCCATCTGCCGCTCTCCATTGAAGCGCAGGCCGAGGCCCATGTGCTGATGCTCTCGACGCACAACATCTTCAGCCCCGCCAACGGCAACCCGATCATCTCGCCGTCGCAGGACATCGTGCTGGGCGTTTATTACGTCACCGTCATGCCCGGCGAAGCCGAGGCCAAACCGGAAGAATGCCCTCGCTTCAAGGATCCGGTCGAAGCGTTCCTCGCCTACGACATGAAGAAGATCGGCATCCACACGCCCATCGTCGTGCGCATGCCCAAAGGCAAGTACACGAAGATCGTCACCGAACAGCGCGGCGACGCCAAGCCGTTCCCCGCCAACGATCGCGTGGTGACCACGGTCGGCCGCCTGATCTTCAGCGACATTCTCGAACCAGGCATGCCTTACTACAACTGCTCGCTGGGCAAGAAGGGCTGCTCGCGCGTCATCGACGACACCTACGCCGTCGCCGGCCGCTCGGCCACGATCGATCTTCTGGACAAGCTCAAGGAGACCGGCTTCAAGCGGGCGACTGTCGCCGGCCTGTCGTTCGGCATCAGCGATCTGCGCATTCCCGAGAAGAAGCACACGATCATCGAAGAGACGCAGAAGAAGGTCGATCGCGTCGAGAAGGCATTCCATGCCGGCGCGATCACCGAACGCGAACGATACAACCAGCTTCTGGATCTCTGGACCCACTGCCGCGAGTCGGTGCAGAAGGAACTGCTGCTGGAACTGAAAAATGACCGCCGCGATGAAGCGGGTCTGCCCGTGCCCATCGACGGCACCACCGGCTCGCGTTACCTCAACCCCGTGTGGCTGATGAGCGACTCGGGCGCCCGCGGCAACGTCAGCCAGATTCAACAACTCGCCGGCATGCGCGGCCTCATGTCCAAGCCCAACGGTGAAATCATCGAGACGCCCATCAAGGCCAACGCCCGCGAAGGTCTCTCCGTTCTCGAATACTTCTCCTCGACGCACGGCGCCCGCAAGGGTCTGGCCGACACCGCGCTCAAGACCGCCGACTCCGGCTACCTCACGCGCAAGCTCGCCGATGTGGCGCAGAACGTGTTCGTCACCGAGTTCGATTGCGGGACGAAGCAGGGCGTCACCAAGCGGGCCATCTTCAAGGGCGAGGAAATCGATGTGCCCCTGCGTGCATCGATCATCGGCCGCACCGCGCGTGAAACGATCCGCAACCCGATCACCGATGAGCTGATCGTCGAAGAGAACCAGAACATCGACGCCGTCGCCGCCGGCAAGATCGAAGCGCTGGGCATCAACAGCCTGATGGTTCGTTCGCCGCTGACCTGCGAATCGCGTCAGGGCATGTGCGTCCGCTGCTACGGCCAGGACATGTCCACCGGCGCAGCGGTCGAGGAAGGTCTGGCCGTGGGCATCATCGCCGCCCAGTCCATCGGCGAGCCGGGCACGCAGCTCACCATGCGCACGTTCCACACCGGCGGCGTATCCACCTCCGGCGTGCAGGAAAACAGCTTCCGTTCCAACAACGGCGGCACCATCGCCATCCGCGACTGCTCCGAAGTGCCCACCCGGGATGACGACGGCAACGAAGTGCTCGTCACCCTCAAGCGCAACGGTGAAATCGCCGTGCTCGACGCCAAGGGCCGCGAGCTCGAGAAGTTCAAGGTGCAGTACGGCTCTTACATCATGGTCAAGCCCGGCGAGCAGATTCGCAAGGGGCAGATCCTCGTGCAATGGGATCCGCACCGCACGCCGATCCTCGCCGAGAAGGCCGGCATCGTGAAGTTCAAGGACATCGAGATCGGCGAAACCGTCCGCCCCGAAGCCGAAGCCACCACCGGCACCGGCAAGCGCAAGGGCAGCAAGGGCGAGGCTCTCGTTGTCATCGAGCACAAGGGTGAAAAGCATCCGCAGGTGGTCATCGAAGACGCCACCGGCAAGATTCTCGACTTCCATTACCTGCCCGCCAAGGCGCGCATCGAAGTGAAGGAAGGCGACAAGATCGAGGCCGGCCACATGCTCGCCCGTCAGCCGCGCGATGTCTCCCGTTCGTCGGACATCGTCGGCGGTCTGCCCCGTGTCACGGAAATCTTCGAAGCCCGCAAGCCCAAGGAAGCCGCCGTCATGGCGGAAATCTCCGGCACCATCGAGCTTCGCAGCGATCGCCGTCGCGGTAAGATGACCATCATCATCAAGGGCGACTCCGGCCTCGAAGTCGAGCATCATGTGCCCCAGGATCGTCACCTGCTCGTTCACACCGGCGATTTCGTGACCGCGGGCGATCCGCTGATCGACGGCCCGCTCGTGCCGCACGACATCCTCCGCATCAAGGGCGAAGAGGCTCTCTTCTCCTACCTGCTCGATGAGGTGCAGAACGTCTATCGCGCCCAGGGCGTGCCCATCAACGATAAGCACATCGAGATCATGCTGTCGCAGATGCTGCACAAGGTCCGCCTGGAAAACCCCGGCGATACCGACCTGCTGCCCAATGAAGTCGTCGATAAGTTCCGCTTCCGCGACGCCAACGAGGCCATCCACAAGAAGGGCCGCATCAAGGAACCGGGCGACACCGGCCTGGCAGTCACCGGCCTCTACACCAAGGCCGAGATCAAGGAGGCCAACGCCCGCGCCGAAGCCGATGGCAAGGTCGGCGCCAAGGCCGTCAAGGCCAAGCCCGCCACCGCCAAGACGCTGCTCCTGGGCATCACCAAGGCGTCGCTGCAATCGGAGTCGTTCCTCTCCGGCGCCTCCTTCCAGGAAACGACCAAGGTGCTCACCGAGGCGGCCCTGGCGGCCCGCACCGATACGCTCATCGGCCTGAAGGAAAACGTCCTGCTGGGCCACCTGATCCCCGCAGGCACCGGCTTCAAGGCCTACACCAACATCAAGGTCATCAAGCTGGCCGAACCCCCGGCCCAGGACACCCCCACCCGCGAAGAGGAACTCGAAGACGCCGCCGCCATCGCCATCGCCGCCGGCGCCGTGGCCCCCGGCGAAATCCAGACCACCATCGGCGAATCCCGCCTGGTCGCCCAACTCCTGGGTGAAGACGCCCCGGGCGTCAACCCCGGCAAGCACTGAAGCATTCGAGTGATGAACAACTGAAGAATCAAAAAACACCCGCGCCGGTCGCGGGTGTTTTTTTGCGCAGATGAACAACGAGGATTGCGCAAACGGAATACACGTCCGGCCCAATCGATGTCATGATGGATCGAAGGAACAGGGCCTCACCGCACTGCGTGGCGGGAATGACCGTCCTGTGCATTGTTTGTAAGCATCGTGTCAAAAATTTTTGAGAACCAAGGAGAACCCCATGAACCGCATTCAAAGCCTCATCCTCTGCTGCATCGTCTTCGCATTCGCGGCCGGTTCCGCCCGGGCGGTGGTGGTCTATGACGAAAACTTCAACAGCTTCACCAACGGCGCTCTCGCCGGTCAAAACGGCTGGATCAACAATATCAGCGATGGTCTGGATGTCAGCGGCGGTGTCGTGATCGGTGACAATTCCGATGGCGGCAGCCGCATCGCCGACATCATGTCCTTCAACAGCCACCTCGCCTCCGTCACGATCGAGATGGATATGCGTGGCCGCGCCGCTTCGGGCTTTCAGAATCTGGCGGGCATCACCGATGCGGCAGGCACCCAGTTCATTCAATTCGGCAGCAACGCCTCCGGTTACTACCTTCGCAGGCAGGATGGCAGCACGCTCCTCAACGCCAACATTGCGGGCGATGACGCCCTGGGCGCCACCGGCCACGCCTACTACGATCACCGCATCACCTTCGACTTCCTCAAAGGCGCCGGCCTGTGGGAGGCCAGCAGGCAGTTGGGCGACGGCCTGTTCTCCACCATCGCAACCTTCAACTTCTCCGACATCGGCGCCTTGATCCAGGACCCGACCAACTGGAACGGCCTGGCGCTGCGGGCAACCAACACAGCCGACCAGTTCGACAACATCCTCATCACCGCGACCTTCATTCCCGAACCCGCATCAATGACGCTGGGCGCTTTCGCCATGTCCGCGCTGGCCCTTCGCCGCCGCAGGACCGCATGACATCCGGCACGGGTGTCACCCATGACCACCAACACTCTCAAAGTTCCGGCGACTCAATAACCAGGCTGTTTTTCCTCCTCTTCGGGGCGGCCGATCCAATGATCGTGCCGCCTCTTCGTTTTTTCCCATCCGCACACTGTGCGGATGTTTTTCTTTTCACTCGAGGATGATCCGTTATATTGGCGATCTCCGGAGTGTCCCATGATGTTCATTCATCACATCATCCGAGCCGCTCATGGTGCCGTCCTGCTGGCCTTGGCGCTTCCCGTCTCCGCTTTTGCCGCCGACGAAGCAAAGCGGACATTCGACATTCTTTTCGCGTCAAAACTGAAAGCCGCCTCGATGTCCGCCGATGTCGTCGATGACATCGCGGTGGCGAGGGAAATGATCGCGCTCGCGCGGACCACCGGGGAACAGCCGGCCTTGGTCGTTCACCTCTGCGAATCGGCTTACGACCTTTGCATCAGGACGCCCGAAGGTTTTTCCGTCGCCGCCGAGGCCATGGCGCTTCTTTCGGACACGATCGCGGAGAAACGGCTGGCGGCGCGTGAAAAACACATCGCCGTCCTCACCCGGCAGGCCGCCGTCGGCAAGCCGGATGATCGTGAAGCGGCGGGGTGGGCGCTCATCGAACTGCTCACCGACATCGGCAACGAAAAGCTGGAGAAAAAGCAGTACGCCGACGCTGCCGTCGATTTTCGTCGCGCCCTCGCCTTCGCCCAGCAGAAGCAGCCTTCTTCGGTTGACGAATTGAAGCCGCGGTTGGAGTTTGCGCTGGCTCGCGAACGCGCGATGAAGCGGGTTTTGCGCCTGCAGGAAAGGCTTCTGGGCGACGCGAACGACAGCGCGACCGCCGAGGAAATCGTCAAAATATTCGTCATTGAATTCGACGATCCCGAAGCGGCCGTCCCGTTTCTTAATCGCGTGAACGATGCGGAACTTAAGTCGCTTGTCTCGCTCTCGGTCGCTCCAGCGGCGAGCCTCGACGCAGCCGCGACGATGAAAGTGGCGTTATGGTGCCGGTCGCTTGCCGATCAGGTCGGCAGCGCGGATTTGAAGGCGCCGCTGCTCCACCGGGCGAAGTCGCATCTGCTGCGGTTTTTGAGCCTGCAAACCGATGGCGGCATTGAGGTGACCAAGGCCGGCGTGTTATTGGGGCAGGTCAACGCTCAGTTGAATTCCCATCGCTCAAAGCCGCCGCGCGGCACCTTGGCGTACTTTTCGTTCGACAAAGCAACGATCGTGACGCAAGGTCCGCAAGTCTCATTCAAGGACGGCTCCACCGGCGGCTCATCAGCACGAAACGTCGGGGCCAGGTTGTCCGATGCCGGCAAGTTTGGTGAATGCCTCGAATTCAACGGCGGGCATCTCGAAGTCACGCTCAAGGGGCTGCCGCCTCAGATCAAGGAACTGACCATCGCCGCGTGGGTTCGTTCGGATCGTCGCGCGAACCAGACCGTGATCGACAATCACCATTGGGAGGTCAGGCCCACGGGATTTGTGCTGCGAATGACGGATCACAAGCCGAACTTCACGGTGGGCACGGGGGAATGGATTCGCGCAGGCGGCGGTGAATTGGAGCCGGGGCGCTGGACATTCCTCGCGGGCGCCCTCGACACCAGGACCATCCGGTTTTACGTGGATGGCCAGGAGGTGTCCAGCCATCCGATCAAAGGGCCTGTCAATGTGGGTCCGAGGATCACCCTGGGCAACGGCCATTTCAAGGAAGCGAAGGATCGACCGTTCCACGGCGCGATGGATGATGTGTGGTTCATCGGTCGCGCTCTGGGACCGCGAGAAATCAAGGCGCTTTACGAGCGCTGAACACAGCCGTCGCAACACCGGGGATGCCGCGCGGCTCGGACAAGAGCCGCGACTCAACGAGTCGCGGACGTGAACGGCCTGAAGGGGTGTCCGTCGCGCGGTGGCTGTTCCGCACGACCGCCGTCTCCGGCATATCATTGCCCTTATGCCTTTCAAGAAAAAGCCGTCATCCGCTCTCGGCAGCAAACCGCGTCATGGCAAGCCCGCGACGGGCCTCTCCAGGCCCGCGCTTAAGCTGCGCAAACGGAAGAAGCCCAGGGTCGCCCATGACTTTGCCGATGCCCGGCGCGGCGAGCGGTTGCAGAAGGTGCTGGCGGCCGCCGGCGTCGCTTCGCGGCGGGTCTGCGAGCAGCTCATCGAGGAAGGGGCGGTGAAGGTCAACGGCGAAGTGGTGCGCTCGCTGCCGGCGTGGGTCGATGCGGAGAAGGATCACATCGAGGTCGATGGCCGGCCCATCGCCAGGCATCGCAAATCGACGGGCAGCGTGGGCAAGGAAGGGTTTGTTTACGTCGCGCTGCACAAGCCCCGCGATGTGTTCTCGACCACGCGCGACGAGTTCGGGCGCGAGACGGTGACCGACCTGGTGCGGATGCCGCCGCTGAATCCCGGCGATCCGCCGCCGCGGCTTTATCCGGTGGGCAGGCTCGATGCCGAGGCGACCGGGCTGATGCTGCTGACCAACGACGGCGATCTGGCGCATCGGCTGACGCATCCGAGCTACGAGGTGCCCAAGGAGTATGAAGTCTCCGTGCGCGGCAAGGTGACGGATGAGGATGTCGATCGCATCGTGGCGGAGCTGAAGAAGGTGAACCGTCGCGTCAAGGGCCGCAAGCCTGAGCCGGGCAGCCTGGCCGAGGCCGGCAGCGCGGGCGAGGTGCGCGTGCTCGGCTTCAAGCGCGACGAGGAGAACGGCGACCGCACGTCGTTGCTGGTGAAGCTCAACGAAGGGCCGGACCGCGAAGTGAAGTGGGTGCTCAAGCGGCTGGGCTACACCGTTCGCCGGGTCAAGCGGCTGGCGGTGGGGCCGATCAGGATCAAGGGCATCGCCATTCGCAACTGGCGCATGCTGACGCCTGCGGAAGTGAACCAGCTTCGCCGCGCCGTGGGACTGGGGAAGGCGGGCGAAGCGTCGAAGAGAAAGTGAAGAAGCCTCCGCCGCGGCTGCATTGCCCGAGCCGCGACGTAACACGTCGCGGACGTGTACGGCCTGAAGGGGTGCCGAAACGCACCTGTTGCGTACAG
>CAZYPK010000205.1:0-7573 GCA_964649195.1 uncultured Phycisphaeraceae bacterium | reverse complement strand
TGCCGCGCGAGTTTCGTTTGCTCAGGCCCCCAAAGCGGGGCCGTCGCAAACGAACGGCTCGGCGGGAGCCTCGCCCTCCCGGCGGGAGCCTCGCCCTCCCAGCGGGAGCCTCGTCCTCCCATATGCTTTTACCCTGTGTTCAGAACCCGACTCTGATTAAGGCAGCGTCCCTCGCGCTCATTTGCCTGCGGTCTTGACGGTCTGGATTTGCCGCGGGTGGAGGATGCGGAAATAGACTTCGCGGTAGGCCAGGAAGTTCATCCAGTTTCGCAGGGCGTAGCCGGAGTCGGAGAGGTTGGTGTCGTTGAAGACGTTGGTTTTGCCTGCCGAGGGGTGTACGCCGTCGTTCTGCATCAGCGTGCCGTAGATTTCCCTGCCGGGGCGTCGGCGAACGAGTTCGGCGTGATAGTCCACCAGCGGGACGCGGTACTTGCCGGCCACGTCGCGGATGATGGCGTTGGCCGCCGCCACCGCTTCATCCCGGTCGCGGCGAGGCGGGATGGTGTTGAGGATCGGCACGCAGTGGGCGTCGAGGCATTTGCGGACGATCTTTTCATAGGCTTCCTGCCAGCCGGGCGAGACCTTGCCGCCGCCGATGTCGTTGGTGCCGATCATGAGGATGGCGACTTCGGGTTTTTCGCGGGCGATCATTTCATCGATCTTGCGGAGGATGTAGCCGACCTGCCAGCCGGAGCCGTTGCAATGTTCCATGCCCTTGCCGCGCGAACCTTTGATGACATCTTTCCAGAGCCTGCCCTGCGGACGGGCGGGCAGGCCATCGTCACCGGCGAGGTATTGTGCGGGGTCGGTGAACTCGAGCGGGGTCCAGAACGCATCGGCAAAGGTGATCGAGTCGCCAAGCAGGGCGACGTAGCCGGGCGTGCCGTTGAAGTTGGCGTGAACCTTTCGCATGGCCTGAATCCAGGCGTCGGGATCAGGGGCAGGGGCAGGAGCAGGGGCAGGGGCAGCGGCAGGAGCAGAAGCAGCGGGCCGCGCCGTTCCCAGCAGTGCCGGAGCAGATGCGCGAGCCGGCCTCTCTTCCGCTTTGATACCTGCCACTGCTCCTGTTCCTGCCGCCGGCACCGGTTTCGCCGGCACGGGATAGGTGCGGATGACCAGCGTGGGCGTGGTCGGAGCCGGGAAGGTGATGGGCTGCGTGACCTGCGTCTGGCAGCCGGAGTTGAGAAGCAGACCGCTCAGGAAAAGTGCGCCGAGTTTGTGCGAGGTCCCCATGACCCATGCTCCTTCGAAAAGGGTGGATGCTGATCGTGGAGGAACAGGGGCAAGGCTCGCGCCCGTCGGCGGCGGTGGAAGGATGTGGATGAAAACCCCTTGAAAACAGGGCGAAATGGGGGTGCGGCATCTGTGCCGATTGTGACGCCCCGTGGCGTGTGGGCAGCAGGGACGGGTGCAGTGAAGTCAACAAAGAACGGAGCCTGAATAACTTTCCGATTGCAAGTTGGTGATTCAGCCGGGAAACGGCTGAATCCATCGCAAACGGAAGAGTGAATACTGAATACTGAATGCTGATAGCTGACGGCTGACAGCTTCCTCACGCCGCCAGCGGGCCGCCGCCTGGGGTTGGTTGCATCGTGTCGGGACCGATGGTTGCCAGCACATCGGCGTTTGCCGGCGGGTCGATCACCGCCGGGGGACGGGTCAGCACATACTTGAGCGGCGTCCGCGTCGGGCGGTAGCTCTGCTTCGTGAACCGCAGCGTGGGGATGCCCCAGTCATCGCCCACGTTGATTTCCGGCTTGTCCTTCCAGCACAGTCGGCAGAACTCGCTGAAGATGAACTGCGGGGCGCCGTGGAAATCGGGATCGGTTTTCTCGAAGAGAATGGAAGCCTGTGATGGGGAAAGCGATTCGCCCAGCGTGAAGCCTGCGATCTTGTCGCCGACGAAGAGCACGATGCCTTTGAGGTCCAGGGCTTGATGTTGCTCGATGGCGGTGGCGCAGGCGATCTGGTCGCGGCGGCGAAGGTCCGCCGTCGATCGCCGATCCGAATCGACCGTGACCTGTCCTTCGTGAACCGTGTCGCCATGCGATCGCCAGCGGTGGAGCAGTTCCAGGCACGGGGGGATGTGGCGCTGTTCCAGCAGTTCGACGCGATGGTCGGGGAAGTCGCGCATGAAGGCGGTCTTGGCGTGGCGCTTGGACTTGAGGCTCTTGCCGGGCAGGTCGATCATGTTGGCGACGGGGTAGATGTAGTCGCCGCCCATCGGCGCCGCGGAGAGCCGCAGGTCGCCATCGGTGATGGCGTTGATGCGTTCGAGCATTTCATCGGAGACGTACTCGATGCGCGACAGGCGCCTGCCGCCGTGGTCCTTGTTCCAGGCGTCCATGATCTCGAAGCAGTCGGCGAGACAGCGTTTGAGGTCATCGGGCGTGGCGCCGGCCTCGGCCAGGGGGGGCATGAGCATGGTCAGGTCGCTGCCGTTGGCGAAGAGGCAGATGTGGTTGCGGGCCCGGGCGTGGTAAAGCCCCATGGCCATTCCCCAGCAGTAGGAGCTGGCAAAGGAATAGTCGGAGATCGGCTGCGCGAGGGAGCGAAACGCGGCATCGAAGGTTGACTTGTCGGTCAGGGAGAGTCGGGCCAGACCGAGAGGGCCGGGGGGCCCGGGGGGTAGGAGGTCCATAGAGTTGGCGAATGCCAACCTCCATAGGGCACGCCGTAGCGCGGCGGGTGGTGCGGCGCCAAGCGATCAGCCTCACATTCAGCCGGTCGCCATCTGAGCCGCACACACGGGACGGGAAGATCATCGTCACTTTGTTTTAAGTTTCAAGAGGGAAGAGGCAAAAATGCCAAAGATTCTTCGGGTGGGGGTGATGCTTCGCCCTCTCCCCATATAAAACCACGCAATCAGGAAAGCATGAAAGCAGGAGATGCGATCTGAAAATGCCGTGTGATCCGCGTTGATTTCATGTTTTCCTGCTTTCCTGGTTTCATGGTTTTATTTAGGTGTACAGACCGGGGGAGAGGTGGCGGACCACCGCCACATGCGATTACCCTCACCCGGTCTCGCGTGATGATGCGTCACCCCGTGCCAGTCGTTACACTTTTCCCATGCCCACGATTGCCGCGAGATTGCCCATCGGCTTCGTCATTTTGGCGATGGCTCTTCTTATGAACCTGATCGCCGGTTGTGCCGGACCGGCCGGCGCGGTCGAGGCGCCCGTCCCCGTTGCCGAGGGGGAGTATCGGCCGGCTTTTGAAACGGCGGTCGCCACCCTGCGCGATCATGGGTTTGTCATTGATCGGCAGGATTATCGTTTCGGGCGGATCACCACCAAGCCTCGCTTCAGTCCGAACCTCGTCGAGTTCTGGAATCGCGACAACACCACCGCTTCGCAGTCGCTTGGCGCCAGCCTCAACAACGAGCAGCGCACCGCCACGATCAAGCTGGATCGCGCCCAACACCGCGACAGCCACCCGCCTGTTCAGCCGTATGAACTGAGCGTCGAGGTGGCCATCGAAAGGATCACCGATCCCGACCGTCGCCTGACCGGCTCCACTTCATCGATCAACATCGTCCGCCCGCTGAGCGAAACCCCCGCCCAGTTCGAGAGGCAGGGCGTGCATGGCAAAGCGATGGTCTTCATCGAACGCGACGAACATTTCGAGCAACGACTCCTGGCGGACATCCGGCAGCGACTGGCGGACATCCGGCAGCGACTGGCGGCAAAGGCGCCCGGCGGGGGTTTGACCGAGCCTTGAACCTGAACTTGGGATAAGAGCCGCGACTCAACGAGTCGCGGACGTGAACGGCCTGAAGGGGTGTCCGTCGCGCGGTGGCTGTCGTCCGGTTGCGAAGTGTGATATCTGTCGTGTTCGAGTTCTGCTGTCGAAGATTCGCCTCACCATTCTTGAGGCTGTTCACCTCCGCGACTCGTTGAGTCGCGGCTTACGCTCATCCCGGACTCAGGTCTTGATCCGTTGCGGCCCCATGCACCACCGCCTACGATGGCGCCATGATCACGACCCCCGCGCGACAGACCATCCGCATCGGCCATTCGCCTGATCCCGATGACGCCTTCATGTGGTATCCGCTGGCCAACTTTCCCGACAACACCGGTCCCGGCGGCAAGACCTACAAGCCCGCCATCGACACCGGCAAGTACGACTTCATCCACGTCCTCGAAGACATCCAGTCCCTCAACGAACGCAGCGCCCGCGCCGAGCTTGAAATCACCGCCATCTCCATTCATCAGTATCCGTATGTCGCCAAAGATTACGCGCTCACCTCGTGCGGCTCCTCGATGGGCGACGGCTACGGCCCGATGATCGTCACCCCCCAAAGCGGCGACATCACGCTCGATGACCTGAGCAAAATCCGCATCGCGGTGCCTGGCGAAAGGACCACCGCATTCCTCGCAATGTCGCTGCTGCTGGGGCATCGTCCGACGAATTACGACGTGGTGATGTTTGATGAAATCATCCCCAGGGTCGTCGCCGGTGAATATGAAGCGGGCCTGATCATTCACGAAGGTCAGCTCACTTATGGCGATGCCGGGCTGCGCTGCGTGGTCGATCTGGGCAAGTGGTGGACCGACACGCGCAAGCTGCCGCTGCCGCTGGGCGGCAACGCGATTCGGCGCGATCTGGGCAAACAGGAAATGCGGGAAATCTGCACGATCCTGCTGCGCTCGATCGAGTACGCCCTGGCCCATCGCGCCGAGGCGGTCGAGTATGCCTTGAACTATGCGCGCGACATGGGTCGCGAACTGGCCGATGAGTTCGTGGGCATGTACGTCAACGAATGGACCCTCGACTACGGCCCGCGCGGCAGGGCCGCCGTGAAACAACTGATCAAGGAAGCGATCGAGATGAAACTCATCCCCGACTGCGGCGAAGTGGACCTGGTGGAACCGGGCTGATGAATCGCCGCTTGCGGCGTAGCAACGTCAGCGCAGTAAACCGCGGTTATTCAATCATCCCCCCTCACACCGGACTGGGCACCGTCTCCAGCACCTGCTGCATGATGCGGTGCGTGGCGATGCCGTCCGCGTCGTGCATGTAGTTCTTGCTGATGACGCGGTGGGCGAAGACGGGGATCACGTTGGAGATGATGTCCTCGGGCACGACGTAATCGCGCTTGTGCACCATCGCGGTGGCTTTGGCGGCCTGGGTGAGGGCGAGCGTGCCGCGCGGGGAGACGCCGATCTGGAGTTGATCGTTGCTGCGGGTGGCGTTGGCGATCTTCACGATGTAATCGATCAGCGCGGGATCGACCTTCACTTCGCCGACCTTGGTCTGAAGCTCGACCAGATCGGCGGCGGTCATCACCGGCTTGATGTCCGGCAGCATCGAGCGGGCCGGGTTGAGCGTCAGCACCCGCGCCTCATCTTCGGGACTCGGATAGCCCAGATGCAGACGCATGAGAAAACGATCGAGCTGGCTTTCGGGCAGAAAGTAGGTGCCTTCGAACTCGAAGGGGTTCTGCGTGGCGATGACGATGAAGGGCTGGATGAGTTTGCGGGTCTGGCCGTCGATGGAGACCTGGCCCTCGTTCATCGCCTCGAGCAGGGCCGACTGGGTGCGCGGGGTGGTGCGGTTGATTTCGTCGGCGAGGATGATGTTGGAAAAGATCGGACCGGGCTTGAAGATGAACTCGCTTCGCTGCTGGTCCCAGACGGTGACGCCCAGCACATCGCCGGGCACCATGTCGGGGGTGAGCTGGATGCGGGTGATGGTGCAGTCCATGCTCCGCGCCAGGGCGGTGGCGAGCATGGTCTTGCCGACGCCGGGCACGTCTTCGATGAGCACATGGCCGCGCGCGAGGAGGCAGATGATCAGCTTTTCGACGGCTGACTGATTGCCCAGATAGACCTTCTGAATGTTGGCTCGCAGGAGTTCCAGACGGTGCATGGCAGGAGTATAGCGAAAGGAATGCGGAGCGATGGCGATACGGGAAGCCGCGTGTACGCAGCGGCCGAAAAGGGCCTGGGGATCAGGGCCTAGGGCCTAGGAAGAAGCCGCGTGTACGCAGCTGCGCGGCGATTGAGACGGTCCTCTCCCCAGGGGAGAGGGCCAAGAGTCAAGCCCTGCGCGTGCATGCTCACCCTGCACCATCGGATTGGGTGTGTACGCGCAGCCGTTATACTCTTGAGCATGAGCGCATCCAACATCTGGCTTGAAATCACCAGTTGCGTCCGCCGCGTGGTCCGGTCGAACTTTCAGATCGAGCAGGCCACCCCCGGCGAGCGCGTCAAGCTCGCCACCGCCGCCGTGCCGCTGACCGATCCGCTGGTGCAGAACTACGCGGTCTGGCGAAAGAGCATCCTCTGGATCAGCGCGATCGGGTTCGTCATTCTCACGCTGATCCAGATCATCTCCTTCGAATCGGTCGCCTATCAACTGGCCATCGGCGACCTGTCGCAGACGCCCGAATACAGGAACGCCTCCTCGGCGCGGAAGTCGGAGATGGTCACGCAGGCCAAACAGAATGTCGAAAACATCCTCCACAAAACCAACCTGGAGCTGCTCGATTCGCTGTTCATCTTCATCCTGATTTCCAGCGTGACCGGGACGATTCTGATCATCATCGCGGCCTGCCTGTGGGCCCATCTGCCCTGGTCCAAACGGCTGGTGCGGGCCGGGTGGCTGATCATGTTTCTGGCGCCGTTCTTCCTTTCGATGATCCCGCTGACGGCGATCATGGACTGGGACAAGGTCAACGTCGGCTTCATGGGCGGCATCGACGCCAAGCTGCAACTGCGGCGGGCGTTGAGCGTCGCCTTCGCCCTGGGATTCTTCATGCTCGTCGGTCCCAAGGCCATCTCCCTGTTCGCCGGCGTCATCCGGGCGTCGCTCACCCTGAAAACCCTCCTGCCCGAAAGCGCCACCCCCGGCTGGGCCGCGGTGCTCATCGCCCCGCTCTGCTCGCTGTTCCTCATCGTCGTCACCTCCACCGTCATCCAGGCCCAGGGCAACCTCTGGCTGCTCCTGGGCCTGATCTTCCTGGCGACGGCGCCGCTCATGTATGTCCTCAAGGCCAAGGCGCTCCTTCAGCCGCACACCCCCGATGAGGTCACCCGCATCGTCTTTCAGATCCGGCTGGTCTGCACCATCCTCAACGCCCTGGGCTTCATCTTCCTGATGGTGTTCGTCATCGTGGTCGGCTTCTTCCGCTTCTGGGATGCGGTCAAGTTCTTCATGGGACTGGTGGCCAGCCTCACGGCGCTCACCGTCGTCTCCTCCGACTTCATCCTCGCGGTGATCTGGAAAGGGTACGAGCAGAGCAAGCAGTTCCAGGGCACGCCCTGGCAGAAGGGGCTGGAGGAAAAGTTTGCGGCGCTATCGACGGTGGGCCTGACCAAGTTCTCCTCATCGCACGACGCCCCGCCGCCCGCCCCGGTGGCCGGCATGCCGACGCCCCCGCCGGCGGCGCTGAGCGAGGAACCCATCACGCTCGATGGCCCCGCGTCACCGCACGGCCCTTCGACGCCGCCCCCGCCGCCGCCGGGGGTTTGAGAGGTTTTTGGGATGGATGAGAAGTCTGGGGTGGCTGAGAAATTTTGGGTGGCTGGGGCTGAGTCCGCGAAGCCCCGGCCCAGGCGCACGAAGCAAG
>CAZYPK010000204.1:0-7772 GCA_964649195.1 uncultured Phycisphaeraceae bacterium | reverse complement strand
TAGAGCGTCACGTTGCCAACGTGAATGTCGTGGGTTCAAGTCCCATCACCCGCTTTTCGTCCAAAGCCCGGCATCTCCTGATGCCGGGTTTTTTCATGCTACAATTCGGGACTGTCCCCGTTCATGGTGAACGCGGATCAGGTTCCGTGACCCTTCAAAAAAAGGATTCCTTCCGTGTCATCATCGTCCGGACTCAACGTCGCCATCGTGGGCGTCACCGGCGCCGTGGGCCAGGAGTTTCTCCGCGTGCTTGAACAGCGCCAGTTCCCTTTCTCCAGCCTGGTCATGCTGGCCAGCGCGCGCAGCGCGGGGAAAACCGTTGAGTTCATGGGCAAAACCTACACGATCAAGGAGCTGACCCGGGACAGCTTCAAGGACATTCACATCGCCCTCTTCTCGGCGGGCGGTTCCATCAGCAAGGAGTTTGGCCTCATCGCCCGTGATGCCGGCGCGGTGGTCGTCGATAACAGCAGCGCGTTTCGCATGACCGAGGGGGTGCCGCTGGTGGTGCCGGAGGTGAATCCTGATGCGCTTGAAGGCATCGAAGTGGGCGTCAAGGGCAAGGCAGGCATCATCGCCAACCCCAACTGCTCGACGATCATCATGAACGTACCCGTCTGGCCGCTGCACAAGGTCGCGAAGGTGAAGCGGTTGGTCGTCTCCACCTACCAGGCAGCTTCCGGCGCCGGGGCGCAGGCGATGGCGGAGCTTGAAAACCAGGCGAAGCAGTGGGCGTCGGGCGAAGCGATCACCAGCGACATTTTCAAAAGGCAGTACATCTGGAATCTCTTCAGCCACAACAGCAAAATCGATGCGGCCACCGGGTACAACGAGGAAGAGACCAAGATGCTCAAGGAAACGAGGAAAATCTTTGGCGAGCCTTCCCTCCGCATCACCACCACCTGCGTCCGCGTGCCGGTGCTTCGCGCCCACTGCGAAGCGATCAACATCACGTTTGAAAAGCCGCTGAAGGAGGATGAAGCCCGCGAGATTCTGCGCAGCGCCCCGGGCGTGACCGTCAGCGATGATCGCGTGAACAACCGCCATCCCGAGCCGCTCGATGCTTCGCACAACGATGATGTCTATGTCGGCCGCATCCGGCAGGACTGGTCGCAGGATGGCGACACGGGCCTGGACCTGTTCGTCAGCGGCGACCAGATCCGCAAAGGCGCAGCGCTCAATGCGGTGCAGATTGCGGAGTTGTTGATTCGCAAACCGGCAACGGTTTAAGGCATAAGACGGGAGGGCGAGGCTCCCGCCGAGCCGTTCGTCTGCAAGTTGTTTACCCGGATTTGACATGGGTTAGTTTGTTGGGGAGGGCCGTTCGTCTGCAAGGGGTGTCTTCGGCCCGCCGCAGGCGAAATTGCACGGCCACGGTTCGTGTCAGGTCCGCAGGCCCTTCGCACGAGTTTTGCCTGCATCGGCCTGCGGACAGGCCTCCGCAAGCAAACGGCTCGGCGGGATGTCCAACGGCTCATCGGTGCGGCTCAGATTGACCTGCGGACAGGCCTCCGCAAGCAAACGGCTCGGCGGGAGCCTCGCCCTCCCAAGACATTCCTTCATTTCTCAATACGGTCCGCGTATCTGCCCGCGCACCTGCTTCTCGTAAAGCCTCGCCAGTTCATCACGCACCGATGAGGGCAGCGGCGGCAGTTCGCTGGCCGCCGCGTTGTCGCGGGCCTGCTGCGCATCCTTGGCGCCGGGGATGACCACGCTCACCGCATCGTGATCGAGGATCCAGCGCATCGACTGCTGCGCCATCGTCGCGTTCGTCAGCAGGTTCGCGCCCGTGAAAATCTCCTTCACGCGATCGGCCAGTTCAACGCCGATCTGGAACGGCAGCCCGGCGAACGTCTCCCCGACATTGAATGCCTGCCCATCGCGGTTGTAGGTGCGGTGATCCTGCGGCTCGAACGTGGTCTCCTTCGTGAACCTGCCCGAAAGCAGACCGCTGGCCAGCGGCAGGCGAATGATCAGCGCGACACCCTTCGCCTTCGCCCTGTCGAAGAGTGTGTGGATCGGTTTCTGGCGGAAGATGTTGAAGATGATCTGAAGCGAGCTGCACCCTTCGTATTGCAGGCAGAGCTGGGCTTCTTCCATCGATTCGACGCTCGCGCCGTAGTGCCTGATCTTGCCTTCCTTTTTGAGGGTTTCGAGCCAGCCGAACACTTCGCCGGTCTTGAGGTAATGCCTGGGCACGCAGTGAAGCTGGGTGAGATCGAGGGCGGACACGCCCAGCCGCCTGAGCGAATCCTCGGTGCATTTGCGGAAAAGTTCGGGCGTGTAGGCGCTGGGATAACCCGCGAGGCGTCCGAGCTTGGTGGCGACGAAAATCCTGTCGCGCAGCTTTCGTTCCTTGAGGAACGCGCCGATGAGCGATTCGCTGCGGCCCCGACCATAGACATCGGCGGTGTCGAAGAAGGTGGCGCCCGCATCGACGGCGGCGGCGAGGGTGGAGGTTGCATCCTCATCGCTGCACGGGCCCCATTCGCCGCCGAACTGCCAGCAGCCGAGGCCGATTTCGGAAACGGAAATGTCAGTGCGACCGAAGGGGCGAGTGTTCATGCGGGGATGATAGCGGATGCAGGGTGGGAAGTGCCCACCAGAGCCGGGCACATCAAACACTAGAGCACACCCAATGCAGTCATGGCGGCTCGGATCGACATGCCGTTACGATTGATTTCATGATGCTCTAATAGAGCGGTCCCGCCGAATCGGAAGGCAACATGGAAATGGCGATGAGGTTGATCCAACCGGGCACGATGGAGAGCAGCGAGAAGAGCATGAGCAGATAGGGAACGCGAAGATTATCCAGCGGCAGAATGCTCATGGCCGCGAGGACGCCGCAGCCGGTGAAAAAGAACATGCCGATGTTCATCGCCACCACGAGCGGACGCAACATGAGATTGGAACTTGGAGCCTGCACGATAAGCCCAAGTGAACCGCATGAGAGCATGATGGATGGCAGCAGCCAATGAAGGGGCGAGAACTGCGGATGATTCAACCGGGTGATGGCATCAATGATGGCCAGGATGATCTGCAACGAGGAGCAGACGATCACCACGCCTCTGGACAAAGGAAAAGATGACCTGGAAGGTGGCATGGACTGCTCCGAAAGGGTGTGGCGGGACAATCAAGTTTACCCGGCCAACCCACGCACGGGAGTGCGTGGGCTTTGCAAAACGTGATGATCCAGACATGATGTATCCATAAAAAAAAACGGAACCTCGGACACGTTGTCCGAGGTTCGTCGTTTTGTCATCGGTGGATAGCGGATCAGGAACCTGAAACTTGAAACGAATCAGCGGAGCGCGAAACGAAACTCAGATGAGTTCCTTGAGGCCCTTGAGCGGACGGGCGACGACCTTGCGGCTGGCGGGCTTGGCCTTGACCGCCATCATCTCGCCAGGCTTGAAGGGGTTGGGGCGGGTGCCGGCCTTGGTGGCGGGCTTCTTGCGGACGATGAGCTTCACCAGACCAGGGACCGCGAAGGTGCCGGGGCCTTTGGCGCCCAGGCTCTTCTTGATCTGGGTGGTGAGGGATGTGAAAACGGCGGCGACCTGCTTGCGGGTCAGACCGGTTTCATCTGCGATGGCGCCCAGAACGGCGCCTTTGGACGGAGCTTTTGCAGCAGCCATGGTGCTCTCCTTGCGGGGGTTAGGGTGTCAGAATCCATCCGTGACGCGCGGAATATACTGCTAAACAAGGGGCTTTGTGAAGGGGGTAGCCGTTTTTCCCTTGAAAATTGTCCATATTTCCGCCTTAACCGCCCTTTTGGTCCCAAAATCCGGTCGTTTTTCGGAGTTTTCCACAATGGCACGGCCTCTTGAAGAGGCCGTGCCTGCGGAAACCCTGCACTTGCCAAATTGACAGCCTATCCCGCCCCGCTCCGCTCTATGGCAGCCTATATCCATATAGATGCGCCTGTTTCACCGGGAATCCCATCCCCACACTGGCATCACCTTTGCTTCCCTTACCCCCAGCATCGTCATGCGCATCCCGCGCCTGACCGCTCAAGAAAGGGGCCACTCCAATGTCCAAAACCATCGGCATCGACCTGGGCACCACCAACTCCGTCGTCTCCATCATGGAAGGCGGCTCGCCCAAGGTCCTCATCAATAGCCAAGGCTCGCGCGTCACGCCTTCCGTCGTCGGCTTCACCGACAAGGGCGATCGACTCGTCGGCCAGGTCGCCAAGCACCAGCAGGTGACCAACCCGAAAAACACCATCTACTCCGTCAAGCGCTTCATGGGCCGCCGCCACAGCGAAGTGCATGGCGAAGAAAAAATCGTCCCCTACGAAATCGTCGGCGGCGAAGAGGAACTCGTGAAGGTGCGCATCCGCGGCAAGGATTACACGCCTCAGGAAATCAGCGCGATGATCCTGTCCGACCTCAAGAAAACCGCCGAGGACTACCTCGGCGAAAAGGTCGAGCGGGCCGTCATCACCGTGCCCGCCTACTTCAACGATTCGCAGCGCCAGGCCACCAAGGAAGCCGGGCAGATCGCCGGCCTCAAGGTCGAGCGAATCATCAACGAACCCACCGCCGCGGCGCTGGCCTATGGCATGGACCGCAAGAAGAACGAAAAGATCGCCGTCTTCGACCTCGGCGGCGGCACGTTCGACATCTCCATCCTCGACATCGGCGATGGCGTCTTCGAAGTGAAATCCACCAACGGCGACACGCACCTCGGTGGCGATGACTGGGACCAGAAACTCATCGACTTCCTCGCCGAGGAATTCCGCAAAAAGGAATCGATCGACCTCAAGAAAGATCCGATGGCGCTCCAGCGTCTCAAGGAAGCCGCGGAAAAGGCCAAGTGCGAACTTTCAACTTTGCAGGAAACCACCGTCAACCTCCCGTTCATCACCGCCACGCAGGAAGGCCCCAAGCACCTTCAGATCACCATCACCCGCGCCAAGTTCGAACAGGTCTGCGGCGACCTCTTCACCCGCCTGCGCGGCCCGGTCATGAAGGCGCTCGAAGATGCCAAGCTCTCGCCCGGCGACATCGATGAGTGCGTCCTCGTCGGCGGCTCGACCCGCATGCCCAAGGTGCAGCAGATCGCCAAGGAAATCTTCGGCAAGGAACCCAACAAAACCCTCAACCCCGATGAAGTCGTCGCCATCGGCGCCGCCATTCAGGGCGGCGTGCTCGAAGGCGATGTGAAGGATGTCGTGCTGCTCGATGTCACCCCGCTCTCCCTGGGCATCGAAACGCTCGGCGGCGTCATGACCGTGCTCATCCCGCGCAACACGACCATTCCTTATGACAAGGCCGAGACCTTCTCCACCGCCGCCGACAACCAGAGCGAAGTGACCATTCACGTTCTGCAAGGCGAACGGCAGATGTCCAGGGACAACCGCACGCTGGGCAAGTTCAACCTCGCGGGCATCGCCCCGGCCCCGCGCGGCATGCCGCAGATCGATGTCAAGTTCGCCCTCGACGCCAACGGCATCCTCAGCGTCACCGCCACCGACAAGGCCACCGGCAAGAACCACAAGATCGAGATCAAAGGCTCCTCCGGCCTCGACAAGGCGGAAGTCGAACGGATGCAGAAGGAAGCCGAGGCCCATGCCGAGGCCGACAAGAAGCTGCGCGAACTGGTCGATGCCCGCAACCAGGGCGAGAACACCGTCTATCAGATACGCAAACAGCTCGAAGAGCACGGCGACAAGATCAGCCCCGAAGTGCGCGGCAGGATCGAATCGGCGATCAACGATGTCGAGACCGGCATCAAGGGCGACAGCGCCGAGGCGATCAAGCGATCGCTCGAAGCGCTCGACAAGGTGACCCAGGAAATGGGCAAGGAAATCTACGAAAAAACCGGCGGCGCAGAAGCCGGTGCGGACGCCGCAGGCACGGGAGCTTCAAGCGACCGTGAAGAGCCCCCGAAAAGCAACAAGGATGACGTGATCGATGCCGAGTACGAAGTGAAGGAATAAAGGAATAATCCTTCAACACATCATTGAACAACCAAAGCCCACGCACTCGAAGTGCGTGGGTTTTTATTCCGGCTTCACGCGCAGCGAGTACCGCCAGTTGCCCATCGGATCGCGCAAGCGCTGAAACTTGAACCGGCGATCGAACACCCTGGAGTGCGTCCAGCCCTTGACCGGCGCCGCCGCGACGTACCCGCCGGGCGCATGCCGCAGAATCTGCCAGTGCAGCGGTTCCTTCGTGCCGTCGATCAGCCAGTACTCCGCGATGCCCGCGCGGTGATACGCCTCCAACAGCAGCTTCGTGTCCTTGCGCACCGATGATGGACTGACGATCTCCACCACGCAGTCGGGCGTCCCTTCCAGTTCCATCGCGCGATCGGGGCGGCCTTCCTTCGGGACGATACGCAAGACCCCGGCCTTGAGCGTGCTCCAATGCGCGTACATCACGTCAGGTTCCGACGAAAGGTCCGCATCTTCGTTGGATAGCAGGGCGCGATCGGCATAGACACATCCCAGACGCTGCGCATCGGAGAGATTGTAAAACGTCGCCGTGACCGCTGTCTTGATCCAGTTATGCACGTTGATTTCTTCGGGACTCATGTCGATGAGCATCTCCCCGGCAATGTATGAAATGCGACAGCCCTCGCGCGGAAATTCATCCGAGGCGGCCCAGGCGCGAAATCCCGCCAGCGTGCCGGCGCCGGGCGGGATGCGAAGCGCGGGACGATCGATGAGAAATGCGGCGGTCATGCCCTGATTGTAGCCTGAACATCATGACCAACGAAGCCCACGCACTCGAAGTGCGTGGGTTTTTCATTGGGGCTTCACGCGCAGCGAGTACCGCCAGTTGCCCATCGGATCGCGCGAGCGCTGAAACTTGAACCGGCGATCGAACACCCTGGAGTGCGTCCAGCCCTTGACCGGCGCCGCCGCGACGTACCCGCCGGGCGCATGCCGCAGAATCTGCCAGTGCAGCGGTTCCTTCGTGCCGTCGATCAGCCAGTACTCCGCGATGCCCGCGCGGTGATACGCCTCCAACAGCAGCTTCGTGTCCTTGCGCACCGATGATGGACTGACGATCTCCACCACGCAATCGGGCGTGCCTTCCAGTTCCATCGCGCGATCGGGAAATCGCTCCATCGGCACTGGTCGAAGGCGGCCGGCCTTGAGCGTGTTCCATGTTGCGAACATCACATCAGGCTCCGATGACAGGTCCGCATCTTCGTTGGATAACAGGGCGCGATCGGCATAAACAACACCGCTGTCAGCCTGTTGAACCAGGGTGCCCCAGGCGATCGTCACCGATGTCTTGATCCAGTTATGCACGTTGATTTCTTCAGGACTCATGTCGATGAGCATCTCCCCGGCGATGTATGAAATGCGACAGCCCTCGCGCGGAAATTCATCCGAGGCGGCCCAGGCGCGAAATCCCGCCAGCGTGCCGGCGCCGGGCGGGATGCGAAGCGCGGGACGATCGATGAGAAATGCGGCGGTCATGCCCTGATTGTAGCCTGAACATCATGGCCAACGAAGCCCACGCACTCCCGTGCGCAGGGTAAAAGCATATGGCTATAGAACAGATAAAGCCCCGCCCGGAAGGGTGAGGGCCAGGGGTCATCCAATCAACAACCCCATCTCGAACACAATGCAAGGTTGCTGTTTCCGTCGAGACCGGAGGTTCGGTCGGAAGCAAGCCGTAGATTGGATGACCCTTGGCCCTCACCCTTCCGGGCGGGGCTTTATCTGTTCTTTATTGATGGTCACTTTAGTAAAAGCCCCAAGCCCAAGGGTGAGGGCCAAGGGTCATCCAATCTACGGCTTGCTTCCG
>CAZYPK010000203.1:0-7834 GCA_964649195.1 uncultured Phycisphaeraceae bacterium | reverse complement strand
TTTCAAGCAAGGCATCGAATGCCTGCCGGTGGACGGCGAGCTTGCGTGCTTCCGCACCTTTGAATTGATTTTGCTTTGATTCCGCCTTGTTTGGAACTTGTTTGAGATTGGGTGATTGTGATTTGGAGCTTTACTTCCGTGCGCCGTGCGCAGAAGTTACAGTGTCAGAATTTCTTTCCTCCTGTTGGCCTCATTCCGCCCGTGCGTTAACATGGGTCCGATGATTGTCGATCTGCACACCCACATCTGGGAATCGCCTGAGCAACTGGGCCGCGGCTCGGCTCAGCGGCTGCTGCGTCATGGCGGGCAGCCCTGGGATCGGCCCGATGCGTCCGCCTCGGCGCATGATGCGGCGATGGAGCCGGTGCAGCACGCGGTGATCCTCGGATTCGAAAGCCGGATGCTGGGCGGCTCGATTCCGCCGGAGCAGGTGGCGCGGTACGTTCAGCGGAAGCCGGAAAAATATCTGGGGTTTGCGGGCATCGATCCGATGACCGGCCGCGCCGCGACCCGCATCGAGGCGGCGCAGGCGATGGGCCTGGTGGGCGTGACCATCAGCCCGGCGGCGCAGGGCTTTCATCCCTCCCACACCCAGGCCTGGCCGGTGTATGAAACCTGCGCCGAGCGCGGCCTGCCGCTGCTGGTGCATGGCGCGGCCCATCTGCCGGCGGAGGCCAAACTCGAATTCGCCCGGCCGGCGCTGCTCGATGAAGTGGCCCGCGAATTTCCCAGGCTCAGGATCATCATCTCGCAGGTCGGCCATCCGTGGATCGAGGAGACTTTGACGCTGCTGGGCAAGCATCGCAACGTCTTTGCCGACCTGAGCCATGTGGTGACCCGGCCGTGGCAGCTTTACAACCTGCTGCACAGCGCCCATCAGCAGGGCGTGATGGATCGGCTGCTTTTCGGAAGCGATTTTCCGCTGTGTACGCCGCAAAAGGCGATCACCACGATCTACTCGGTGAACACGCTGACGCAAGGCACGATGCTGCCCAGCGTGCCGCGCGAGCAGTTGCGATCGATCGTGGAGCGCGATGTGCTGGAGGCGCTGGGGCTGCGGCGCAGGGAAAAGGCGGCGGCCGCTTCACCCATCGTCAAACCGGCCGCGGTCATCGCCCCGTCGGTTGTTCTGCCCAGTGTGATGACCGCCGCGGCGGTGCAGGTTGTCGCAGCGGCGCCGGTGAGCAAGGCAGCCATCGCAACGGCCGCTGAAATGGAAACGGAAGTGGAGGACGAGACGCCACTGTCCGGCGAAGAGCGGGAGGAGCCGGAAGAGCCGGGGGAGCCGGGGGAGCCGGGGGAGACTGAAACAACATCTTCATCTTCATCCGATGGTGAGGAATCGCAGACGTATGATCTCGATGAGCCATCGGACGATGCGCCTGCGAAAACGGAGGATGTTTCCGTTGAAGACGCAGCCATCATCAAGGCGGAAAACCAAAACCCGGGGAGCGAGCGATGAACGGAGTCCATCGAATGGAATCGAACCTGTCCGGTCCGCGGAAGCGCCGCCTGCTTCCGCCCCTGCTCCTGCTCCTGCTGCTGCCGCTGTGTACCGGCTGCTCGTGGATGCAGCCGGCCAACTGGGGCACGATGTACAACCCCTTCTCGGCCCTGGGCGGCGAAGGCGGCACGCTGACGGTGCGCAGCTTCGATGACGCCGATGAGAACATACGCGGCACGTTTCAGACGGGCATCTACACCACCGCCGACAAGAACACCGCCACGATGATTCTCTTCGACGGTCCGCCGGAGAATCCCAAGGCGGCGCTGACCATCCGCATGTTCTGGAACCCCCACGCCGGCCGCACCCCCATCGACGCCACCGCCACCAACGCCACCCTGCAATACATCCTCTTCGATGACACCGGCAAGGAAATCGCCATCTACAGCGGGGCCGGCTACTTCTACCCCAACAACACCGTCGGCAGCGACACCTTCACCGGCAGCCTCTGGCAATCCTCGCTGCGCATCGCCGACAAGAGCGAAGGCTTCGACGACAAGATCGGCATGGCCCGCATCGACGGCAAGTTCACCGTCACCCGCGACGACCTGGCCGTGAACCCCGCGCTGCACCAGCTCAACGTGCAGATCCGCCAGCGCCTTGGCCGCACGCGGCTGGTGGGAGGTGGGGAAAATCAAGACAACATGAAAGCAGGAAAGCAGGAAATGAAGATTGAAGCGATCTTCTGACCTCTGCTTCCGCCCCTGCTTCTGTCCCTGCTTCTGCCCCTGCTTCTGCCCCTGCTTCTGCCCCTGACTTCTGACTTCCGACCTCCCGAGGATTTACCATGCTCCACCACATCTCCCGACGTGTCGTTCTTTTGCTCATCGCCGCCATCTTCTTCCTCCCCGGCTGCGGCGGATCGAAGGCCAACGAAAACGAAATCGTCATCGGCGAGTACGGCTCGCTTTCGGGCGAACAGGCCACCTTCGGCAAGACGACTCACGAAGGCATCAAACTCGCCGAGAAGCAGATCAATGCCGCCGGCGGAATCAACGGCAAGCAGATTCGCGTGGTGACCCTCGACAACCGCTCGCGCCCCGATGAAACACGCAACACCGTCATCAAGCTCATCACCGAGGAGAAGGTCGTCGCGCTGCTGGGCGAGGTCGCCTCCGGCCGCTCCCTCATCGGGGCGCCCGAAGCGCAGAAGTACGGCATCCCGATGATCAGCCCTTCCTCGACCAACCCGGAGGTCACCCGCATCGGCGACAAGATCTTCCGCGTCTGCTTCATCGATCCCGACCAGGGCTACGGCGTGGCCAGGTTCGCCATCGACACCCTCAAGGCCAAATCCGCCGCGATCCTCTTCGACCAGAAGGAGCCTTACTCCACCGGCCTGCGCGACAACTTCCGCGACTGGTTCAAGAAGCTGGGCGGCGTCATCGCCACCGAGCAGGCCTACTCCGGCGGCGACAATGACTTCAGCGCCGTGCTGGGCAACATCCGCGACAGCAAGCCTGATGTGATCTTCGTGCCCGGCTACTACAACGACGTGCCCAACATCGCCATCCAGGCCCGCAAGGCCAACATCACCGTGCCGCTGCTGGGCGCCGACGGCTGGGAGACGGAGAACCTGCCCGGCCGCGCCGAAGGCAAGCTCGAAGGCTGCTACTACTCCAACCATTACGCCCCTGCCGACCCCCGGCCCGAATCGGTGAAGTTCGTGGAAAGCTTCAGGAAGGAATACGGCAAGGAGCCCAGCGCCCTGGCCGCCCTGGGCTACGACTCGGCGATGGTGCTCTTCGACGCCATCAAGCGAAGCCCCTCCCTCAAGGGCAACGACCTGGCCGACGCCCTCCGCAACACGAAGGACTTCATCGGCGCCACCGGCACGATCAACTTCAACGCCGAGCGAAACCCGGTGAAGCCGATGGTGATCATCAAGATCGAAAACGGCAAGGAGGTTTACGTGGCGACGATCGAACCCCCAAAATAAGGGGAAAATCGTCCTGTTTCGGGCTTCGGATTTTTTTATCCTTCCTTCAGTGACCAAGCTAATCCAAACACTCCTGGACGGCGTCTCGGTCGGCAGCCTTTATGCGCTGGTCGCGCTCGGATACACCATGGTGTACGGCGTGCTGCGCTTCATCAACTTCGCGCATGGCGATGTCTTCATGCTCGGCGCCTGGGTCTCCTGGCTCATCGCCTTCAACTTCGGCTGGACCCCCGACAGTCCCGACGGCGCGACGCCCCCCTGGTTCGCCCCCATCCTCCTGCTCCTGCTGGCCATGCTCATCTGCGGCACGCTGGGCTTTCTCATCGAGCGGTTCGCCTATCGCCCGCTGCGCAAGGCGCCGCGCCTCAACGTCCTCATCACCGCCATCGGCATCTCCCTCCTCATTCAGAACGCCGGCCAGCTCAACTGGATCTTCGGCACCGATCCGCGGAAGGTGTCCCAGATGGTCCCGGACATCACCCTCTTCACCATCGCGGAGGTCAACTTCGAGTTGATCGACGCGATCATCATCTGCACCGCCGTGCTTCTGATGGTCGCCCTGCAATGGCTGGTGTATGGCACCCGGCTGGGGCTGGGGATGCGGGCGGTCAGTCACGATCCGCAGACCGCCGCGCTGATGGGCGTGCCGGTCGATCGCGTGATCAGCCTGACCTTCGTCATCGGCACGGCGCTGGCCGCCGGCGCGGGCCTCCTCTTCTCGCTCGAATACCGCAACCTCCAGCAGCCCGCCGCCGCCGTCTGGGTCCTCTTCGGACTCAAGGCCTTCGTCGCCGCCGTCGTGGGCGGCATCGGCAGCATGAAAGGGGCGATGGTCGGCGGGCTGGTCATCGGACTCATCGAACTCTTCTGCGCCGCCTACGTCTCGCCGCAGTTCCGCGAGGTGTATGTCTTCGTCCTCCTCATCCTCGTCCTGCTCGTCAGACCCAGCGGCATCTTCGGCAAGACGGTGGCGGAGAAAGTATAAATAAGTTCCGAGTTTCGAGTTCCGGGTTCCGAGTTTTGAGTTCTGAGTTCTGAGTTCAATGTTTGGAGTTCAAAGCAATATCCACAAACGATCGCAGCCGACCACGAGCTTCATGGAATCCCACAATCAACAACTCGGAACTCGGAACTCGGAACTCGGAACTCTTTCCGCGCTCCGCCGCAGCGCGATGTTCCCGCTGATCGGGCTGGCGCTGGCGTTTGTTCTGCATCGCTTCATCGCCCCGATGCTCAGCCCGCTGCACGCGAATCTCGCCCTGGACATCGGCGTCAACATCATCCTCGCCGTCTCGCTCACCATCGTCAACGGCTACACCGGGCAGTTCTCCATCGGCCACGCGGGCTTCATGGCCATCGGGGCCTACACCGCGGGCGCCACCACCTACTACGGCTCGATCCTCTTCCTCGACCACTACAACTTCGCCGGCGGCACGCTCAGCGCACCGATCGGCGCGGAGACCGCCGCCTTCTTCACCGCCGGCGATTCGCTCTTCCTCGCCGGCTGCGTCCTGGCGGCGATCATGGCGGCGCTGGCGGGACTCATCGTCGGCATGCCTTCGCTGCGATTGCGCGGCGACTACCTGGCCATCGTCACCCTCGGCTTCGGCGAGATCATGCGCGTCCTGCTCGAACAAAGCTCCGAACAGATTCTGAGCATGGAGCAAGTCAAGGAAACCGGCTTCCCCGGCGTCGTGCCTCACCTGGGCGGGGCGATCGGCTTCGGGCGCGTGCCGCCTTATGCGAGCCTTTTCTGGGTCTATGCGTTTGTCACGCTGACGATCCTGGTCGCGTATCGGCTGAAGGTCTCCTCGCATGGCCGGGCGATGCTGGCCATCCGCGAGAACGAGGTCGCCGCCGGGGCGATGGGCGTGCCGGTCACGCGGTACAAGGTCATCGCCTTCGTCATCGCGGCGGCGCTGGCCGGGCTGGCCGGGGCTTTGTTCGCCCATCAGGTGCGATTGATTCCCTCGACCTTCGGCTTCCAGAAGTCGTTCGATGTGCTGATCATGGTCGTGCTCGGCGGGCTGGGTTCCATCAGCGGCTCGGTCATCGCCGCCGCCATCATCACCCTGCTGCCGGAGATTCTGCGCAGCCCGCCGGCCATCTGGCCGGTGATGCTCGCCGTCATCATCGTGCTGATCATCCTTCGCAGGAAGCGGGCGATGAAGCCGGCGATCACGCTGGGCGTCGTGGCCATCGCGTGGGAGGTGCTGCGTGCCGTGGTAGGCGATCTGTCGCCTTACCGCATGATCCTTTTCGCCCTGGCGCTCGTACTGATGATGATCCTTCGCCCGCAGGGGTTCTTCGGCATCCACGAAATCTGGGACTACTGGAGGTGGAAGAAGATCGCCGCCAAGAGGGTGGACGCATGAAGAAGAACGATGGCCATTTTCAGGTTGATCATGTATCGCTCTCCTTCGGCGGGCTCAAGGCGGTCGTTGATTTTCAACTGGACATGAAGCCGGGCGATCTGCACGGACTCATCGGCCCCAACGGCGCGGGCAAGACCACCATCTTCAACCTCATCACCGGCGTCTATCGCCCCGATCAGGGAGGCATTCATCTGGGCCGTCGCCCGCTGCACGGCAAGGCGCCCTGGGCCATCGCTTACGCAGGCATCGCCCGCACCTTCCAGAACATCCGCCTGTTCCCGGACCTTTCCATCATCGACAACGTCCGCACCGCCAACCATCTCCGCAAGAAGCACACCCTGCTGCACACCCTGCTGCGAACGCCCAGGCAGTTCGTTGACGAACGCGCCATGCTCAGCCGCGCGATGGAACTGCTCGATGTCATCGGCCTGCTTCATCACAAGGACGCCCTGGCCCGCAACCTGCCTTACGGCGATCAGCGACGCCTGGAAATCGCCCGCGCCCTGGCCACCCATCCCAGGGTGCTGCTGCTCGACGAGCCTGCCGCCGGCATGAACCCCAGCGAAAAGAAAAGCCTCATCGCCCTGATCCGAAACATCCGCGAGCGGTTCGATGTGACCATCCTGCTCATCGAGCATGACATGAACCTGGTGATGAACCTCTGCGAACAGATCACCGTGCTCGACCACGGCCAGATCATCGCCATCGGCTCGCCGGAGCAGGTGCAGAAGAACGAGGAAGTGATCAAGGCGTATCTGGGCGAGCCGATGACAGAGGAAGGAAACGGGAGACAGGGGACAGGAGACAGGGAACAGGAAACAGGAGACGGGTAACATTTTCAGCCGCTTGCGGCTTCGCTCTGATTCCTGTCCCCTGTTACCTGTCTCCTGTCCCCTGTCCCCTGCCCCCATGCCTTTACTCGAACTGAACAACCTCCACGTCCGCTACGGCGCCATCGAGGCGCTGCATGGCGTCAGCCTGTCGGTCGAGCCGGGGGAGATCGTCGCCCTGCTGGGCTGCAATGGCGCGGGCAAATCGACCACGCTTCGCGCCATCAGCGGACTCATTCCCGCATCCGGCGGGCAGGCGCTGTTTGAAGGACGAACGATCAGCGGCCTCAAATCGCACGAGATCGTCCGCCTGGGCATCGCCCAGGCCCCTGAAGGGCGCGGCATCTTCCCCAACTTCACCGTGGAGGAAAACCTGCGCATCGGAGCCTTCACCCGCTCGAACAAGAGCGAGATTCACCAGGATCACGAACAGGTGCTCGAACTCTTTCCCCGCCTGCGCGAACGGCTGGCGCAAAACGCGGGCACGCTTTCGGGCGGCGAACAGCAGATGCTGGCCATCGGCAGGGCCATGCTCGCCCGGCCCAAGCTGCTGCTGCTCGATGAACCCTCGCTGGGCCTGGCGCCGCAACTGGTCCGCGTGATCTTCCAGATCATCCGCGAGATCAACGCCAAGGGCACGACCATTCTGCTGGTGGAGCAGAACGCCAACATGGCCCTGGAAGTCGCCCGCCGGGCCTACGTGCTGGAAGTCGGGCGGATCAAAATGGAAGGCGACGCCAAGGAACTGGCCGCCAGCGACGAGGTGCGCAAGGCGTATCTGGGCGTGGGCTGAAGAGCCGCGACTCAACGAGTCGCGGACGTGAACGACAAGAATGGAGCGCCATCGCGCAACGGATCACGGAACGTGAAAACGACCGGGCGCCGATCGAGGCTGTACGCAACAGGTGCGTTTCAGCACCCCTTCAGGCTGTTCACGTCCGCGACGTGTTACGTCGCGGACGTGAACGACAAGAATGGAGCACCATCGCGCAACGGATCACGGGACGCGAAAACGACCGGGCGCCGATCAAGGCTGTACGCAACAGGTGCGTTTCGGCACCCCTTCAGGCCGTACACGTCCGCGACGTAACACGTCGCGGACGTGAACGACAAGAATGGAGCGCCATCGCACAACGGATCACGGAACGTGAAAACGACCGGGCGCCGATCGAGGCTGTACGCAACA
>CAZYPK010000202.1:0-8100 GCA_964649195.1 uncultured Phycisphaeraceae bacterium | reverse complement strand
GGGGGCGCCGGGGCGTCGAAGACTCCGCCCCAGCCACCCGAACATTTCAAACTGACCCACTACCTGAAAAGCTCAAGCCGGGGCAATCGCACCTCGTCATTTTCATTTCCTGATATCCTCCCTCCGTGAGTTCAGAGAAAATCAACCGCCTGCTTCGTCTGGTCATGCTGTTGCACAGCGGGCAGGCCGGTTCGCCGGAGGAATTGACTTCCGCGCTGGGCGTCACTCGTCGCACGCTTTTTCGTGACTTGAACATTCTCAAGGAGGCGGGCATACCGCACTACCACGAGCCGGGCAAAGGGTATCGGCTGATGCGCGGCTACTTTCTGCCCGCGATCAACCTGGATGTCATTGAAACGCTCGGCCTGCTCATCCTCGGCAAGACCGCAGCCGCCCAGAGACAGCGGCCGATGATGTCGGCGGCGCTCTCGGCGATCAACAAGCTCATTCTCGCCATCCCCGAGCCGTTGCGGATCGCCTGCGCCGATGTGATGTCCAACATCACGGTGAACCCCGGCTCGCAGATTCATGCCGGTCGGGAGGACGATCATTACCGGCTGCTGCAGGCATGCATCGACAGGTGCCGGTCGTGCGAAATGACCTATGGGAGTCCGTTGGCGCCCGGGCCGCTCAAGCTGCGCATCGATCCCTACGCGCTGCACTTTGCTTCGCGGGCCTGGTATGTCTTTGGGAAAAGCGATCTGCACCAGGCCGTGCGCGTCTTCAAGCTCTCCCGCATCCACTCGCTGGTGGAAACCGATCAGGCCTTCCGCAGGCCGGCCCGCTTCTCGGCGGAGAAGTTCATGGCCAACGCATGGCAGATGATTCCCGAAGGAAAGGTGCAACGGATTGAACTGGAGTTTTCGCCGATGGTCGCCATGAACGTCGCCGAAGTGCGATGGCATCCCTCGCAGAAGTCGCGCAGACTTTCCGATGGGCGGTGCGTTGTGACTTTCGATGTCGCGGGCTTGCGGGAGATATCCTGGTGGATATGCGGCTACGCCGACCAGGTGAAAGTGAAAAAGCCCGGGGAACTGGCGCAGATGGTCCGGGGCATGCACGAAAGAGCGGCGGCGGGAAGTCCGAACGTCAAAGGGCGAAGCTCGAAGTAGCCGCTCAACGCCGGCGTAAACCGGCGAAGCCGCGAAGAAAGCGCAAGAAGGGGGAAACCTCATCCGAGCCGCGCGGCACCCCCGGCAAGCCCGCGCTGGCGACGCGCGATCTCTTCACGGGCTTGCCGGGGGCGCCGCGCGGCTGGGACAATGTCACATCAGCACATCCCTGACCACCTTGGCGCCTTCGACGCCGGTGAGGCGTTGATCCAGGCCCTGGTATTTGAAGGTGAGCCGTTCGTGATCGATGCCCAGCGTGTGCAGGATGGTGGCGTTGAGGTCGTTGATGTGGACGGGGTTTTCGAGAATGTTCCAGGCATATTCATCGGTGCGGCCATACTCGATGCCGCGCCTGGCGCCGCCGCCGGCGATCCAGGTGGTGAAGGCCCTGCCGTGGTGATCGCGGCCGTGGTTGTCTTTCGTCAAAGCGCCTTGCGAATAAATGGTGCGGCCGAATTCGCCGCCGCAGACGATGAGCGTGTCCTCGAACATGCCCCGCTGTTTCAGATCGCGGATGAGACCTGCGCAGGCCTGATCGACATCCTTGCATTGACTGCGCAGATTCGAAGGCAGCGAGCCGTGCTGATCGAAGCCGCGATGGAAGAGCTGGATGAACCGCACGCCCTGCTCGGCCATGCGGCGGGCCAGCACGCAGTTGTACGCAAAGGTGCCCGGCTTCTTCGCATCGGGGCCGTAAAGCTCGAAGGTCGATTCAGGCTCCTTGGAGAGGTCAACGACATCAGGCACCGACATCTGCATGCGATAGGCCATCTCGTACTGCGCGATGCGGGCCTGCGTTTCGCTGTCGCCGAAGTTTTCAAACTCTTCTTCGTTGAGTTTGCCCAGTGCGTTGAGCATGTTTCGTCGCGTGTCACGATCGAGTCCATCGGGATTATTCAGGTAAAGCACGGGCGAAGCGCCGCTGCGGAACTGCACGCCCTGATGCTGCGAAGGGAGGAAGCCGGCGCCCCAGAGACGCGAGAAAAGCGCCTGCTGCTGGCCGCGGCCCTTGCTGATCATCACGACATAGGCGGGCAGGTTTTCATTCATGGAACCCAGGCCGTAGCTGAGCCATGCGCCCATGGAGGGTTTGCCGACCTGCTGCGTGCCGGTGTTGATGTAGGTCATCGCGGGATCATGGTTGATCGCCTCGGTGTTCATGCTCTTGATGATGGTGATGTCATCGACGATGGACGCGGTGTGAGGGAGGATGTCGCCATTGACCCAGGTCTGATGCTCGCCGAACTTTTTCATCTCGAACATCGGCGCGACGCAGGGGAATGATTTCTGCCCGCTGGTCATGCCGGTGATCCGCTGGTCGCCGCGGATGGAGGCGGGCAGCTCCTGGCCGTGGAAGTTGCGCATTTCCGGGTGGTAATCGAACATGTCGATGTGCGAAGGGCCATCGGACATGAAGAGATAGATGACCCGCTTGGCGGTGGCCTTGTGATGCGGCACCCCCGGCTGCCCCGGCAGGCCGGGATTCTTAAGCCTGCCCGCTTCCCCGGACAGGGCGGCGGCATTGCCGAAAAGCTGCGGCTGCATCACCGCAGCCAGACCGGCGGCGCCGAGCATGCCGGCGGAGCGCGTGAGAAGATAGCGGCGGGTGATTTGAAGGGCGCGGTGTTGGACGGGGTTCATCATCTGCTCTCAGCGGTGGTGGTTCAGGTCAAAGGTAGATCAAAGCGTTCACGGGATCGATCGTCGGAAATTTCATGACGGCGACGATTCGACGAATGGCGTGGCCCACGGAGTACTTGGTCTGGCGCCAGTAGATGATCCCGCCATGGGGGCGGCTGGCGGCGAGCCATGCCGCGTGAATCGCCGGAAAGTCCTTGTCGTTGGTGATCACGATGCGGCCATCCGCGGTGGCGAAGGCCAGCAAATCTTCATCGTCGAATCCGGTCAGCCCGCACTCCTGCGCGGTGACGACATCGACGTCCTTGAGTCGCAATCCGCTGACCAGCGCCCTTTCCACGTGCTCGTCCGCGATCAGCTTTTCCATCACACCTCCTTCCAGTCGATGACATTCCCGGGATGCTCGCGCTTGAATCGCTCGACGAATTCGGCCTCTTCGCGCATCTCGCGGTCCAGTTCTTCGCGATGGTCGTGATAGTACGCCAGGGCCGCGTGAATCTTCACCAGGCTGAGGCTTGGAAAATCATCCAGGATTTCTTCCGGGGAGTGGCCGCGCACGTAATACATGCTCACGACGTCCTGCACGCGGATGCGGTGGCCGTCGATACGCGGACGCCCGCCGCAGGTGCCTGGTGTCTTCACGATCAATGGGTGAGTCGTCACTGTGGCCATGGGTGATGCTCCAAGTTCAAACCTGCCCTTTCCATGCGGAGTAAAGGAATGTCAATTCTTTGTTCCAGCATTCGCACGCTTCCACTCGACATCGTTGAAACCGTAAGGCATGCATTCCCCCAAGCTGAATCAATCTTTAACATCCATTTGTCTGGCATTGTAGGCGCAGTCGTGCGCGAAGCATGTTCGACGCCTGCGCCAATTACTTTCTTGGGACTTCTGAATAACCCCCGATGTACCGTGAACCAGGGGATTGCTACGCCGCAAGCGGCTTGAGTGCGAGGTTATTCAGGAGTCCCCTTGTTTACTTCTTCAGCGCCGCGTCGATATCCCTGCTCGCGGCGGTCATTGCCCTGGTCAGGTTGTCGAGCACGCCGGTCTCGGCGGCGGCGAAAACGGCGTCGAGGCGCGACAGCGGGCCTTGGAGTTTTTCCCGGAGCGCCGCCAGTTCATCGCCCTTGAGGGTCGCCAGCATCTCGCGTGCGCCGATGAGGCCTCGTCCGGCGTGGCTGCCGCCGCCGTCGCGCACCGCGCCGAAGAACGGCTGGCGCTGAAAGGTGTGCGCCAGGGCGAAGCGCAGCCGCAGGTGGCGCAGGCCGAAGCCTTCGGAACTGCCCTGGCCCAGCGGCGAGGCGGTCGCCAGGATCGCCACGGTGATCTTGTCGCCGGGCTTGCACGGCAGCGGGGCGTTGCTCATCCACGCCGTCGCCGGCTGGTTCGCGGTGGACAGCACATGGCCCCGCACCAGCACCCGCGGCACGCCCGATGCCATCGCGCTGCCCGCCGGTTTGCCGTTGATGTAGGTGTAAATCTCCCACGCTCCCAGCACGTTGCTCTCCACGCCCAGCCTGTAGCCGCCCTGGGGCACCGCGAACCTGCCGATCTTTTCCGGCACCGTGATCGTCACGCGATACCACCCGGCACCGCCCGGCTTGTTCCTGCCGAACACCTCGTAAGGATCCTTCAACACCGTCATCTTCGACTCATCGGCATCAAGCTCGTGCAGCGACGGCGTCAGGCCCTCGCGGAACTTCACGTCCCTGGCCACATCGATCGAGTCGAGATCGACAAGCCGATTGATGAGCGCGGTGATGTCGTCAGCGGTCTGGGCGGACGCGGCAGCCGCCGCGAAGAGGAGGGCGATCAGGATGAAAGGGATTGTGTATCGCATGGGGTTGCTCAATACTTGGTGAGGGTTGCATCCATGTTCAAAAGGGTGGTCGCCACGATGGTCCAGGCCGCGTGCTCGCTTGCATCGAGCTTGTCATCGCGGGGCGAATCGCCGGTGGCGAGCAGCTTTTTCGCGGCGTCGGGGTTCGCCTTGTATTTGGCCAGTTCGGATTCGTAGAGTCGGGTGAGGATGGCCGTCGCGCCGGAGCCGGGCTTTCGCGCGGTGGCGAGCCGATGGCCATAGGCGATGCGCTCCTGCGGTGTTGCGCCGCCTTCCCTGATCATCCGCTGCGCCAACACGCGGGCGGCTTCGACGAACTGGATGTCGTTCATCGCGTAGAGCGCCTGGAGCGGCGTGTTGGTGATGGGCCGCTGCACGACGCAGGCTTCGCGCGTGGGGGCGTCAAAGAGCGTCATGCCCGGATGCGGGGCCGATCGCTTCCAGTAGATGTACATGCTCTTGCGGAAGAGGTTGTCGCCCTTGTCCTGCACGAAGCGCAGGTTGCCGTCAAGGGAGACTTCGTTCCACAGTTCGGGTTGATAAGGCTTGACGCCGGGTCCGCCCACCTCATCGACGAGCAGCCCGCTGATGGCCAGCGCCGAATCGCGGATGAAGTCGCCCTGAAGCCGGAAGCGCGGCCCGCGCGCCAGCAGGAGGTTCAGCGGGTCCCTGGCGCGAAGCTCAGGCGGGTTGTGCGACCGCTGGCGATAGGTGGCCGAGAGCAGAATCTGTTTGAGGGTCCGCTTCACATCCCACTTGTGTTCCCGGAAATCGACGGCGAGCCAGTCGAGCAGTTCGGGATGCGAAGGCCAGGAGCCTTGCGCTCCAAAGTCGGCGCCGGTTTCGACGAGGCCGCGACCGAAAAACATCGCCCAGTAGCGGTTGACCGCGACGCGGGCCGTCAGCGGATTGCGGGCATCGACGATCCACCGGGCCAGTCCCAGCCGGTTGGCCGGCTGATCCTCGGCCAGTTTCGGAAACACTCCGGGAACATCGGGCTTGATCACCTCGCTCTTGTCCGGCGATGCGTAGTGGCCCCGCACCAGCAGATAGGTTTCGCGGGGCTTGCCCATCTCGCCCATGATCATGCTGGTGATGGTGGATTTCTTGAGGCCCTCGATTTCACCGTTGATTTTCGCCTTCTCGTTGTTCAATGCGGCGAAGGTTTTGTCCACGCTGCCCAGGTAATGATTCCGCAGGGTTTCGATTTGCTGCGGCGTCCGCTTGTCGGCTTCGACCGCGAGAATGGGGCCGATCGGATCGGAACCGGCGATGGCGGCGACCTCGGTCGGGGGCAGGGCGCGGAGGAAGATGCGGACATCATCGACGAGGCCGGCAAAAGGCGATCCGGGATGACGCCGGCCAACCTGAAGCGGCGCGTCGCCTTTCGTGGTGCTCTTGAGGCCGTCCTGCTCGATGGTCCATTCCTGCACCTGGCCGTTGATGTAGATCTTGATGCCGGCCGCCTTGGAGGAGCCGTCGTAGGTGACGAAGAGGTGGTTCCAATCCTTGGGCTTGATCTTCGCCTTGGTGTTGACCTTGATGGCGTCACCGGGCCAGTTGCTGATGATGTGTACGGCAACGTGGCCGTTGTTCACATAGAGGTCCCATCCGCGGTAGCCCCTGGCGTCATCCATCTTCGAGAGCGGCACGCCGTTGCCCGCATCATCAGGCTTGACCCAGCAGCCGAAGCTGTAGGCATCGGTGCGGTCGAAGTTGGCCAGGTCCTTGCCGAACTCGATCCAGTTTTTGCGATCGACATGAAACGCCCCGCCATGCTTGCCGGCGGCCCACTTGGCACCGCCTTTGATGTTGCCCGTGCGCTTCGCATCGATCGCGTCGGCGGTGGTGGCGCCCTTGCCTTCCTCGAAGTTCAGGTGCATGTAAAGGTCCGTCGGCGCCTGCGAAGCGCCATCGATCTGAACCTTGCCGCTCATCTCCTTCGTCCAGGCGGCAAAGGCCGGCTCGACCTTGGCGCGATGCTCGGCGATCTTCCGATCGGTCTCGGCCAGCCTTGCGGTTGCCGCCGCAAGCTGCGCCTCTTTTTTCGGATCAGGCACGTTCACCACCGGGGCCTGGTTCCCGTTGCGGGTCTGCATGCCGGGGTCGGTGGTCTGGTTGAAAAAAGCGTAGAAGCCGAAGTATTCCTTTTGTGAAATCGGATCATACTTATGGTCGTGGCACTGGGCGCATTCCATCGAAAGCCCCAGCCAGACGTTGGCGGTGGTCCTGACGCGATCGACGACGTATTCAACGCGGTATTCCTCGGCGATGGCGCCGCCTTCATCGGTGGTGCCGTTGTTGCGGTTGAAGCCGGAGGCGATTTTCCGTTTCACATCGCCATCGGGAATCAGGTCGCCGGCGATCTGATCGACGGTGAACTGATCGAACGGCATGTTGCGGTTGTAGGCTTCGATCACCCAGTCGCGCCACGGCCACATGAAGCGCGGACCATCGGCGTGGAAGACGCTGGTGTCGCCGTAGCGGGCCGCATCCATCCATGCCAGCGTCATGCGTTCGCCAAAGGCCGGCTTGGCGAGGTAGTGATCGACCATCGCTTCGTACCAGGCGACGCTTTTCTCATTCTCGAAGCGATCCAGTTCGCCCAGCGTCGGCGGCAGACCGGTGACATCGAAAGAGACGCGCCGAATCAGCGACGCCCGGTCCGCTTCAGGGGATGGTGAAAGGCCGGCGCGATCGAGCCGGGCAAGGATGAAATGATCGATCGGCGTCCTGGCCCAGCCGGCGTTGGAAACCTGTGGCAACGCGGGCTTCTCCGGCGCGGCAAACGACCAGTGTCCCTCCCATTTGGCGCCCTGCTCGATCCATTTCCCGATCAACGAAACCTGATGGGCGGTGAGCGATTTGTTCGACTTCACCGGCGGCATGCGTTCATCGAGGTCCTTCGTGCTGATGACCCGCCAGACATCGCTCGCCTTCAGGTCGCCACCCTTGAACGGGGCGACGCCATCGATCAAACGCTTGGCATCCTCTTCGACATCGAGGCGGAGTTTGGCCTTGCGATGCTTTTCATCGGGGCCGTGACAGTGAAAGCAATTGTCCGAGAGGATCGGGCGGATGTCGCGGTTGAAACGCACGACATCAGGCGGCGCGTTGTCGGCGGCGGCGGCCGAGGCAAGCAGCAGGGGGACGATGAGCAGCGCGAGGCGGGACGAAGACTTGAACATGGTCATTGCATCCGATCAAAGGTGTAAATGGCCTGACAGCCGCACCATATCTTGATGATTTCGTGCCGGGGGTAACGAACCGGTCGGGGCCGATGGAGCATCATATTCCACAGGTGAAGTTCGTGGCGCCGGGTGGCTGGGGCTGAGTCCGCGGCGGTGGGTGGCTGGGGCTGAGTCCGCGAAGCCCCGGCCCCCGGTCCCAGGCGCACGAAGCAAGGTGGCGCCACTGAAAGTCGATGGTCACCTGGGCCGGGGCTTGCGCAAAGCCTTGTATCTTACAAATGTGTCTGATCGGCGTCCCCCCGCGGGGGGTGCGGGG
>CAZYPK010000201.1:0-8187 GCA_964649195.1 uncultured Phycisphaeraceae bacterium | reverse complement strand
TGGAAATATCGTGTGGACCGCGTTGATTTCATGTTTTCCTGCTTTCCTGATTTCATGGTTTTACTTAGGGGGTGAAACGCTTTCCATGAAACTTGCACGGTTCAATGTCCGGCGATGGTTCAAGCGCAGCGTGATCGCGCTGGTCGTGCTGTCGCTTGCCGTGCTGCTGCTCTTGGTCATCCTTTCATGGTGCTTTCCTTTTCCCGTGGAAAAGCTCGATCGCTGGCCGCAAAGTGCGCGGGTGCTCGATCGCCGGGGCGATGCCATGATTCAGCTTGTGGGCGGCGATGATCAGTGGCGCATCGCGGTGAAGCTTGAAGAGATGTCCCCGTGGCTGATGGCGGCGACGATCGCGGCGGAGGATGAGCGGTTTCACTCGCATCCGGGCGTTGATCCGCTGGCCGTGGTGCGGGCGGCAGGGGCGAACCTGTTTTCCGGTCGCGTGGTTTCCGGCGCCAGCACGCTGTCGATGCAGGTCTGCCGCATGATGGATGATCGTCCGCGAAGTTGGCGGTCGAAGATCATCGAATCGTTCCGGGCGATTCAACTGGAGCGGCTGCTGAGCAAGAAACGGATACTCGAAACCTATCTCAACATCGCGCCCTACGGCGGCAACATCCGCGGCGTCGAGGCCGCGTCGCTGGCCTACCTGGGCAAACGGGCCCGCGATCTTTCGCTGGCGGAGGCGGCCATGATTGCCGGGCTTCCGCAGTCGCCTTCGCGGCTGCGGCCCGATCGTCACATGGAACGCGCCAGGGGCAGGCAGCGGTTCGTGCTTCAGCGCATGGTCGCCTGCGGCATGATCACTTCAGACCAGGCCGTCGAGGCCGCCTTGCAGAAGATCGACATCCTCAATCACAACGGCATCAAGCGCATCGCTCCCGGTCACGGCGGCTGGGCGGCCCTCTCCCGCAGACCGATGGGCGGAAAAACCACCATCGACGCGAAGCTGGAACGCGAGGTTGATCTGATCCTCCGCGAGCATGTTCGCCGGCAACCGTTGGACGCCGATGCGGCGGCGGTCATCATCGACATCCAGACCGGCGACCTGCTGGCGATGATCGGCAGCGTGACCGATGCAAGATCAGGCGGCCGCACCAATGCGGCGCTGGCCCGGCGAAGCCCCGGCTCAACGCTGAAACCCTTCATCTATGCGGCGGGTTTCGAAGCCCGGCGGCTCAATGAAAAATCGTTGCTGCCCGATGCGCCCATCCGGCGCGCAGGCTGGAGTCCGGCGAACTTCGATCGCACCTTCAGCGGGCAGGTCACCGCCAGCGAGGCGCTGCGACGATCGCTCAACGTCCCCGCCATTCTCGCGGCCGAAGGCATCGGCCTTGCCCGCTGCATCGGGGTGATGGAATCCGCGGGCATCGCCCTGCCTTCCAGTGTGCAGGCCAAGGGCGGGCTGGCGGTGGCAACCGGCGCGGCGGAGGTGACGCTGCTCGACCTGACCAACGGTTACGCCACGCTGGGCCGCGGCGGTGTGCGCCGATCGGTCCGGCTCTTTGATGACGAAGCGGTGGAGGAATCGCGCTCGCTTTCGGTCCAGACCTGCGCCATGCTCGATGACATCCTCGGCACCGCTCGCCGCCGGCCGCGCGGCATGGAGCAACTGGCCGAGGATGATCTGCCCTGGTTCATGTGGAAGACCGGCACCAGTTCCGGTCGGCGCGACGCCTGGGCCGTGGGGCACAACCGCCGCGTGGCGATCGGCGTCTGGATCGGCAGGCAGAACGGGTCGGGGGATGTGGCGCTCGTGGGCGGTGAAGCCGCCGAGCCTGTGCTGGCGAATCTTTTCAACATGCCCTCGCTGCGATCGATGCACCGGCCGGTCGCGGCCGGTTCGTGGGAGGTGGTTCGTCCGCTGCCGCCGCCGATCGAAGCGTCGCGCGAGCTGCGAATCGTTTCCCCGGCGGCGGGCAGTCAGCTCATCGCCGTCAACGGAGCCGCGATGGTGCATCCGCGCAGCAGCAGCAGCGGTGGGGCGGCGCGATGGTTTCTCAACGGCAGACTGCTGGATGAATCGGATGCGATGCGACTGAAGGTCGAACCGGGCCGCCATGAGCTGCGCTGCGTCGAAGCGGATGGAACATGGGCCACGGCGGCGTTTGAGGTGCGGTGATGAAGCGGGGCGGGATAAGAGCCGCGACTCAACGAGTCGCGGACGTGAACGGACTGAAGGAGCGTTCTTCGCGCGGTGGATGGTCGCATCGGTCGCGCGGCAGTCATCCATGCGATGTTGATGTGCGGCAGAACAGCCCGTTGAAAAAGAGGACGGAAGTCAGAGGACAGAGATCAGAGGTCAGACAAGCCCGGTTGTCCCCCGTCCCCCGGCAACAAAAGCGGTGTGCCTGGCGCGTTCGAGTTTTGCCGACCAAGGTGCGCTTCATCTCTCTTCAGGCTGTTCCCGGGGCACGTCCGCGACTCGTTGAGTCGCGGCTTACGCCGGTTCCACGGTCACGGTCAGCCCCCGGCTGGCGAACTGCTGCTGGATGAGTTCCGCACGCTCCAGGTGCGTGGTCAGCAACAGTGATGTGCCCGTCTCGTGCGCCTCCTTCATTTTCTCCACCGCATCCTGGGCGTTGAGCGGCGTGAGCATCACGATCGTCTCGACGACGAACAGCACCTCGTTCACATCATCGTTGTGCAGCAGCACGTTGTAGGGCGGCAAAAGCTGCGGCGGCCGCTTCGCCGGCGCGGGCCTGGTCTGCACCGCCGTGGCGCCTTCGCCGTCGGCTTTCCGGGATTGTTCGTTCGGGTCGGACATGAAAGCTCCATTTTTGCACACGGGAATCACCGGCAAGCCTCATGCGTAAGAGTATCGTTCCCATGACGCGCGGGCAAGTGATTCCAGTCAGGGCCATCCCCGGTCCCCCGGAGCCTGAGAACTTATTCCGGGGGTCCGGGTGGCCGGGGCTGAGTCCGCGAAGCCCCGGCCCAGCGCGCGGCAGGTGTGCGATGGCGGTCAAAGGCGGCTTGTCACAGCAAGGCGCGCCGGGCCGGGGCTTGCGCAGAGCCTCAGCCCCAGCCACCCAAAAGTTCTCAGACTCCCGGCGTTTGACGCACTTTCCGGGAATATCTTTGCGCCCTATAGTGTTGTTCCATTGACTGACTGGGAGGCATCGTTGGAAACCGTTGAGTTTCACCGATTGGCGCTGGCGGAACTGGATTCGGTGCATCGCATGGCGTTTCACCTGTGTCGCAAGAGCGATGATGTGGGCGACCTGGTGCAGGAGACGTTTCTGCGCGCCCTTCGCGCCGAGCCGAGCTTCGAGCTTCGAGCTTCGCGAGCGCGGCATCCGGCCCTGGCTCTTCAAGATCCTGCATAACATCTTCTATACGAAGATGGGCCGGGATCGCCGGGAACCCACGCTGGCCGATGATCTGAGGCATGAATCGGTCGCCAGCGAGTTGGACACGCCTTCGCCTTGCTGGGATCTGGCGAGTCTGGACTGGGAACAGGTCGATGATCGTCTGAAGAAGGCGATCGATGAGTTGGACGACCGATATCGTGAAGTGTTGCTTTTATGGGCGGTGGAGGGCCTAAAGTACCGTGAAGTGGCCGATGTATTGAATGTGCCGCTGGGCACGGTGATGAGCAGGCTGTACCGGGCAAGGGCCATCCTCAGTGAGCGGCTGGCCGACGTCGCGGCGGAACATGGGATACGGGTGGATTGAATTGACCTGGGATATTGGATTCGAGCAAGAAATTTGCGACTCCTGAATAACCTCGCGTCCAAACCGCTTGCGGCGTAGCAATCCTTGGTTCACGATACATCGGGGGTTATTCAGAAGTCCCTCGATCAAGAGATTTGAGATTTGAGATTTGAAATTTGAGATTGCTGACCTCTGACCTCTGACCTCTGACCTCTGGCTTTCGACCTCCGCCCAAGGCTGCACCGATGGATGACAACGACCTGCAACACGACCTTCGCCGCTACATTGAAGCATTCGCCGATGGCGAGCTTGATGTGGAGACGAACCTGCGCATTCTGGAGCGCATGGCGATGAACCCCAAGGCCACGCAGCGCGTCATGCACCAGCAGCAGCTGCGCAGGCTCGTCGATCAGGCCATGCGGGAGCAGACGCCTCAAGTGCCTGCCGGGCTGCGCAGCCGGATCATGGCGATTTCCGCCGCCGCGGCCTTGGATGAATCCGGTCGCCGGGCGGCGCGGGCGGCTTCACCGTCATCCTTCCTGCTTCGTCTTCGTGCGTGGCTGCCCGCGGCGGCGGCGGTGCTGGTCGTGGCTTTGGGGTTTTATCTCTGGTCGATCAATCGTTCCGGCACCGGTGAGCGGCAGGAACCGAAAGTCGTCATCAATCCCGTCACCCCCGTCACCCCCAGTATCCCCGTCACCCCCGATAAACCTGATCCGTCGAAGGCCACCTTGCGACTGGCCGACCTGGACCGGCCGGTCTATCGTGAGGACCTGATGGAGACCGGCCGCGTCTCCCGCATGGGGACCCGGCACGAATCCTGTTCATCAAAGATCGACAACCTCTACCGTGCCGACGATTTCAGCACGGTGCTCACCGAAGTCCCGGCGAAGATCGCCAAATACCTGGGACCGCAGATCAACGTCTCCCTGCCTGACCTGACCGAGCTGGGTTACAAGTATCGCGGCGCCGGCGCCTGCTCGCTGCCCGGCGGCAAGGCGGTCCATCTGGTTTATCGCCCGATCGACAGCGCCATCCGCTCCGATTCGCTGAGCCTCTGGATTCGCAGCGATGAGGCGAAAGAGGTCGGGATCGAAGAGGGAAAACTCCACACCGTCACCCCCGAAGGTTCCGTCCATCCCGTGTTCGTCTGGCGTCGCGGCAGCGCCGTGTACTACCTCGTCGGCGAACGCTCCAGCCTGATGAAGGAAGCGGCGGGCACGTTCTACGCCGGCCGGTGAACGCCGCCGGTTCTTTTGCATTTCCAAACCTGAGTTTCGCTTAAGCCCCGCCCGGAAGGGCGCGGGCCAACAAGGGGTGATCGATACGCGCCGGATGCTGGGGCTGAAGGTTTTGCGCAAGCCCCGGCCCAAGGGATTATCAGTGATCAGTTGCCTCACCTTGTTTCGTGCGCCTAGGCCGGGGCTTCGCGGACTCAGCCCCAGCCACCCTGCTCTTCCAACTCCTCCTGCTCTTCCTGCTCTTCCTGCTCTTCCATCTCCCCCGGCTCTTCCTGCTCCCCCGGCTCCAGATTATTTGAGCATTGCTGGAAAAATCGGTGTTCCGCCGATATGATGATCAGGTTCGCAACGGGTCCGCGATCCGGGTTGGGCTACAGGTAGGGCTATGCAACACGACAAGCCTCGCTTGCTTATTCTCGGCGGGAAATACACGAACACCTCCAGTGTCTCGCAGGCTCTTTCTCCCTACTTCCAAGTTGACACATTCAGCAACACCGATGAAGCGATGGCGGCCCTTCGCCGTGAGTCTTATCATGTGGTTCTTTCAGATGTCGGCGACTTCCTGCCGCTGGAACGCGACCTCGTCGGGCAGAAGGCCAGCCTCGTTCTCAACACGATCGGCGAAGGGGTCTGCATCGTCGATACCGATGGCCGGTGTACCTGGTCCAACCAGCGAATGCGGAAGTTCACGCCGGCGGTCTATGAAAAGGTCAGTCAGATCAGTTGCCAGGCTCGCGCGGTGTTCACCCGCCAGTCCTCGCCCATGACCGATCCGACACAGACGCGCAGCAAGAAATACACCTTCCAGGTCGAGTCGCGTTATTACGAAGCGATGACTTCGCCGGTCGTCGATGACACCGGCCAGGTGATTCAGATCGTCGCCGTCGTCTGGGATGCCACCAGTGGCCGCCGGCTTCAGCAGAAGATCGATGCGATTGATTCCGCGGGCCGCGAGCTCTCGCGCATCGAAAGCGAATCGATTGCCAACAAGGCGCCTGCCGAACGGCTCAAGATTCTTCGCGACAAAATCATCAAGTTCAGCAAGGAGCTGATGCACTTCGACCATTTCTCGATTCGCCTGCTCGACAAGCGATCCAACAAGCTCGAACTGGTCATCGCCGAAGGGCTTCCCAACGAAGCGCTGGAAATCGATCTTTACGCCCAGCCCGAAGGCAACGGCATCAGCGGTTACGTCGGCTCCACCGGCCGCTCCTACATCTGCCACGACACCGAAAAAGACCCGCGCTACGTCATCGGCCTCAACCATTGCAAGAGCTCGCTGACCGTGCCGCTGCGCCTGTATGACAAGGTCATCGGCGTTTACAACATCGAGTCCGATGTGGTCGGCGCGTTCGGCGAGGATGACCGCCAGTTCGCCGAGATCTTCGGCCAGTACGTGGCGATGTCGCTCAACATTCTCGACCTGCTCGTCGTCGAGCGCTGCACCGCGACCGGGCAGATCACCGAAAACGTCGTGCAGGAAATGGCCAGCCCGCTCAACGACATCGTCACCGAAGCCCAGACGCTGATGGAGGAATACATCGGCGACGACTCGATGCGCAGACGGCTCTACACCATCGTCGAGCATGTCGAATCGATCCGTCAGGTGATGCGCACGGTCAAGGCCGGCCCGCAGCATGTGCTGGGGGTCGATGCCGACAAGCCGGCCTGCATCGAACCGGGCTTGGCGGACAAACGCATCCTCATCGCCGATGACGAACAGAACATCCGCCAGACCATCGCCGATGTCCTTCGCAAGCTCGGCTGCAAGGCCACGATCTGCAAGGATGGCTTCGAAGCCGTGAACATGCTCAACCAGGAGAGCTACGACCTGGTCATTTCCGACATCAAGATGCCGTACCGCAACGGCTACGAGATTTTCGCCGCCGCCCGCCGCATCGATGAGACACTGCCCGTCATTCTCATGACAGGCTTCGGTTACGACCCGAGCCACTCCATCGTCCGCGCCAGCGAAGAAGGCCTGGCCAGCGTGATGTTCAAGCCTTTCAAGATCGACCAGATGCTCGATGAGGTCCGCAAGGCGCTGGGCTGCGGCGCCCCGGCCCCGACCGACGCGAAACCCGATCCGAGCCGCAATGGGTGATCGCGTAGGGTGGGTTGAGGCTCGGCGAAACTCACCATCGGGGCTCCGGGGGCACGCAACATTCATGAAGCCTGTTCGCCGCGGGGGGCGCGGACTCATGCCATCTACTTGCACGAAGCCGGCACGGATTGCCGCGCCCCGGATGCCCCCCGGATGCCCCCGGATGACCCATCTTCTCCAGTGTGACATTTCACTTTTTTACTCATTATTACCGTATTTCTCACTTCGGTCCGGGCGGAGATCGGTTGCCATCCGCTGATCGTTCGAAAGGGACGCGAGCCGAAGGAAGATCGCATTTCGGACCTGGCACTTCCTGTGTGCGGACAAAGCCGCGGGCAGGAGCATGAATGAAAGGGGTTCACTATGAATCGTATGAATCGTTGTGTCCTGTTCGCTGTCGTTGTCGCCTTGGCTGGCCTGGCGGTGCGGCCCGCGCAAGCCACTCTGGTCGGCACCGACATCGAGATCAACGTGCTGCTCACCCACAATCTGTCGTTGGAGAACCCGCCGACGCTTCCGGCGACCGTCACGGTCGTTTCGCCGGGCGACGACTTCGGCTTCCAGATCGACACACCGTTCTCTGCCGGCAACCCCGATAACGGCCTTAGTGTCGCCATCAACGTGGAAGACTCCTTCATTGAGCTTACCATGTTTGGTTCGACCTCGTTCAGCGAGACAGTCGATGGCAGTTCATTCACGATCAACCTGTCGGAGCTTGAGTGGACGGGAGGCAGTTTCATTACGGGTGCAACGCTCTCCAGCAGCAGCCCTCTGGTCCTGGGAACCGTGGCGCTGGGCCCCATTGGCCCCGACAGCGTTTCCATCGTGGTCACCGCATCCCCCACATTTAATGCTTCCGGTTCCGGAGGCGCGGCGTACACCATCGATCTCGAACTGGCTTCGACCACGATCCCCGAACCCGCCACCGCCTCGCTGGGCCTGCTCGCGCTGGCCGGCCTGATGGTGCGCCGTCGCCGCGCGGCCTGAACATTGAAATCATCACTTCAACCCCAACCGCCCCGGCTCGCGCCGGGGCTTTTTTTGCTTCTTCTTCCAATTCCGGGACGCATTTCTGACAGCCGCGAAGCGGCGCAGGAAGTAGGGGGAGCGCGTAGTCGGACTAGGAGGGTGAGGCTCCCGCTGGGAGGGCGAGGCTCCCGCCGAGCCGATTCGGTTGCGACGGCC
>CAZYPK010000200.1:0-8217 GCA_964649195.1 uncultured Phycisphaeraceae bacterium | reverse complement strand
GGGCCTGAGCAAACGAAACTCGCGCGGCAGGCGAACGATCAGGCATGATCGCCGACCGCGCGAACTTCGTTTGCTTCAGCCCGCAGACGGGCTTCGCAAACGAACGGCTCGGCGGGAGCCTCGCCCTCCCAGCGGCCTCGCCCTCCCGGCGGGAGGCTTCCGCTCTCCCGCCATATGCTTTTGCCCTGCTGCCTGCGAACTCCAGCCATCCAGTCTCCGCTATAATCCCTGCTTCGATTTTCGCTTTCTTCACTGGGAGTTTCGCCATGCGGGCCATCGTCACCGGACAGGTTGGAATGGACAAGAAGAGCTACCTCGAAGCGGTCCGGCACTTCGCAGGCGAGCGCGGCGACAACATCGATGTCTTCCACGTCGGCGATCTGATGTACTCCGAAGCGAAGGACGTGAAGCCCGGACGCATTCTCGACCTGCCCCTTTCGCGCCTCCAGGCTCTTCGACGCAGCGCGTTCAAGGATGTGATTTCACAGGCCGCCGGCGCGCCGAACATCATGGTCAACACCCACGCCACCTTCCGCTGGCGGCATGGGCTGTTCAGCGCGTTCGACTTCGACCAGGTGAAGCTGCTCAACCCGGACACCCTCATCGTGCTGGTCGATAACATCGAAGTCGTACACGACCGGCTGCACCGCGACCACACCCTCGATGCCACGCTCAAGGACCTGATGGTCTGGCGCGAGGAGGAGATCATGGCGACGGAGTTGCTCGCCCAGGCGCTGGGCTGCGGCAATCGTTTCTACGTCGTCTCGCGCGGCCGCCATGCCCAGACCACCGAGACGATGCACCGCCTGATCTGCCGGCCGCAGATGCGCAAGGTCTATCCCTCCTTCCCGATGACCCATGTGGAAAATCTGCCTGACGTGAAGGCGGAAATCAACGCCTTCCGCGCGGAGATCGCCAGACATTTCATCACCTTCGATCCCGGCGACGTGGATGAAAAGCTGCTGCTGGACTGGGCGATCGACGCCGCCAAGAGCGGCAAGGATTTCGTCGAAGTCGATGCCGGCGCCGAGTGCGGCGACAGGAAGCTTCAGGTTTCGGTGAAGCAGGTGCTCGACATCGCCGGCGACATCGACGGCCAGATTTACATGCGTGATTTCAAGCTGATCGATCAGAGCGACATGATCGTGAGCTACGTGCCCGAGCTGCCCGGCCAGGCGGGACCGATTCCCGGACTGTCATCGGGAGTGGAGCGCGAACTGCAACATGCCTTCGAACACGGCAAGGAGGTTTACGTGGTGTGGAAGCCGCGCAAGAACCCCAGCCCGTTCATCACCGAAACAGCGACGAAGGTGTTCACCTCGACCGCGGAGGCGATGGCTTATTTCGATCAAAAGGGCATGATGCATGCCGTGAATCTGTTCGGGCATTGAAGACCTGAGTTTCGGGATCGGCCTGAGCCGCGACTCAACGAGTCGCGGACGTGTCCAGCCTGAAGGAGCGTCCATCGCGCGACGGATGGACAGCCTTCGTCGCGCGGCGATTGCTGTTTTGTCGAAAATCCTGCCCTCACCTGTCTCAATCGCCCCGCTGCGCGGCGATCGAGACTGTCCTCTCCCCAAGGGAGAGGGCGAAGAGTCAAGCCCCGGGGTACATGCGATTGCCCCGGGTTGCGAATGCAATGCCTGACACGTTCGATTTCCACCGTCGAAACTCAGGTTGATTGCATCGCCACCCCTGTCTCGCCGATGATATTGCCGGGGATCGCTGCGCGATCGGCATCCGGGCATGCGAGTTATCGGCGCCCGCCGATGCGAACATGTTCCGCATCTGTCGCGTAACATTCCCGACCGCCCGGCAGACATTCATGGGAGCAAGGATCGTGACACAGACCGAACGAGAGCAGTTGGAGGGCGAGGCTTTGTCCGCGAGCCGGATCATGGACCGCGATCCATCATTCAACATGAACACCGCCGGCTCGAACAAACCCGCTCCATCGGCCGCCACCGGATACGACCAGCTTCTGGCGGCGGCCCAGTCGGCCCAGGCCGCCGCCGATCGCGCCGTCGCGGATCTGGCAGCCGTCAAAAGAATCATGGCGGAGGCGCCGCGCGTGCTTCAGCTTCGCCGCGACGAGCTGGCCCGGGCCCAGTCGGCCCTGGGCGTGGCGGAGAATGATTACCTCCAGGCCCGCGAAAACGTGACCGCCAGGCAGAACGAAGCGGCCCGCCTCATCGAAGCCGCCGCCGATGCCCAGCGGGCGCTGGCGCAGGCACTGATCTCGCAGGATGTCCCCATCCCCCCTGCCGCGTTGGAGTCGCTTTCCTCCCGCCTTTCCAACGCCACCGCCCAGGCCAGCCCCATCACCCCGCCCCCTTCGCCCGCCACGCTGGGCCACAACCGCTACACGCCCACCCCCGCCATGCACCCGGCGGACCTGCACTACGAAGTCGTCGAATACCTCCGCGAACGCGACGCCCTGTGCCCCTCCTGCGGCCACAGCCTCCGCGCCATTCAATCCGCCCGCTGCCCCGGCTGCAAACTTCAGCTTTCGCTGAAGGTGCTTCACTCCGTCCGTGCCGCGCCCTGGGCCGCCTCCAGCCTCATCTGGTGCGTCCGCGCCCTCTGCGCCTTCGCCATTGTCATGTCCGGCTACCTCGCCATCGTCACCTTCACCGGCACGAAACCCTTCGGCTGCGGCGGCGGCAGCGGGTGCGACCTGATCATGCGTTCCGGTTGGTCCAAAGTGCTGGGCGTCCCCGTCGCCCTCTTTGCCGTTCCGCTCTTTGCCGCCATCTTTGCCGCCACCTTCTTCCAGCGCGTCGGCCTGACCGACACCACCCGCAAACGAAGCTGGACCCTGCTCACCGGCCTGGGCGCCACCGCCGGGCTGGCCGGTCTCTGGTTCATCGCCGCCCAGATCATCGTCTTCAAATCCGTATGCCCCCACTGCCTCCTCGTCCATCTGGCGGGACTGGCCGCCGCGGCGATGATCCTCTGCAAAGCCCCGCTCAAACAGCCTGAAAAACTGCCCGAACCCGCATCGGGCCGAATCATCCTCCCGCGCCGGTCCGCGATCATCGCCTTCACCTTCGCCCTGATCGCATCGGCCGGTTTCGCCGCCCTGCATGGCAGCCTCAGCATCGCCAAAGGACCGATCGATCGCAACAAGATTCTGGGCATCCCCGACAAACAAGACCAGCCCGACAGCGGGCTGCTCATGAAAGGCCTCGAAACCATTCAGCCCGACAAACAGGACGATGCCAGACCCCGGAACAACCCGACGCCGCGCGACGATGGCAAAAACATCCCCGCACCCAAAACGGAAAACCCCGCACCCACCGGCCTGCTCCTGCCCGGCCTCGACGTGCCGCCCCCGGAACCCCAAAAGTCGGAATGATGCAGATTTTCAGGCGGAGCCAAGCCCGATGGTGAGACTTTGCGAACCGTCGGGGTATTCTGCGCGAATCACATGATCGATACCCCGGATACCCCGACGGTTCGCAAAGCCTCACCATCGGGCTTGGGGTTTTCTATGAAGCAGGATAACCCAGGTTCGCCGGGCATCCTTCAACCCGACACCGGCGGGCTGAAGCGCGATCCTTCCAATCCGATGCGGCGATTCACCGCCGGCCCCTTGGGCAGCAGTTGGCCGATGGTCAACACCAGCACCGCGGTCAGCACGTTGGCGCCGAGCATCGTCCAATTCCATGTCTGCATTGAAATATTTGCAGGCCGCAGCGCGGTGAGCAGTCCGGTCAAGAGCAGCAACGTGAGCGTGATGGGAATCAGTGAACGCCAGGCCAGTTGCATAAGCTGATCGAATCGGAAGCGAGGCAGCGTCCAGCGAATCCACATGGCGATGCAGACCAGCAGGAACACCTTGCCGCCGAAGATCGCGCACTTGAGCAGCACCAGTCCGATGCCGCCGGCCAGGGGAAGCTCATCCATGAAAGGCAGCAGGTCCCACCCGCCCAGGAAGAGCAGCGCGAAAAACGCGCTGCCGGTCATCAGGTGCAGGTACTCGCCAAGCAGCAGCAGGCCGAGTTTCATCGAGGAATATTCGGTGTGAAACCCGCCGACCAGTTCCTGTTCCGCTTCCGCCAAATCGAAGGGGGCCCGGTTGCATTCCGCAAGAATGCAGGTGTAGAAAATGATCGCAAGCAGCGGCTGCTGGAAGATGAACCAGGTGTTCTGAGCCTGCACGTTGGCGATCATGTCCGCCCTGAGTGAACCGACCATCAGCAGGATCGCCAGCACCGCCAGGCCCATCGGGATCTCATAGCTGAGCATCTGGGCCGTGGCGCGAAGCCCGCCCAGAAAGGAATATTTGTTGTTCGAGGCATAGCCGGCGACGACCACGCCATAGACCGCCACGGAACCGATGGCCAGGATGTAAACCACGCCGACGCTGATCGGCGCCGCCGCCACCAGCGCGGTGAACGGCGCCACTTCCTGTCCGCCGACAAACGGCAGCCACGACCAGAACGTGAATCCTTCACAGGCCAGATACCCGCCCCACGGAATCACCGCCCAGCCGATCAGCGCAGGCACCGCGGTGAGAATCGGCGCGAGGATGAAAAGATTCTTGTTGACGTGCGGAGGGTTGTAATCCTCCTTGAGCATCATCTTCGCTCCGTCCGCCAAGGCCTGCCCCATGCCCCACTGAAAGCCTTTGAAGGGCAGGATGCCGAACGAAAGATTCGTGCGGTTGGGGCCGATGCGATCCTGAATCCACGCGGAAATCTTCCGCTCCGCCATGACCGCGTACGCGGCACAGAGCAGCATGAGATGAAGAACGACCACAATCGTAATGATGCTGACGACAATCTGGGGCATGGCGTTTTTTGCGGGTCAGGGGTTGGGGGCGATCAAGGCCGCAATGGTAGCATTTTCCCCGGCATGAGAAACCCACGCGATTTATTGACCTTCACTTTAGTAAAAGCCCCAAGCCCGATGGCGAGTCCGCGAGCCGTCGGGGTATTCCGGTTCGATACCCCAAGGGTTCGGCGGACCTCACCCTTGGGCTTGGGGCTTTTCTTAAAGTGACCATCAATGGCCGTCCGCTCAGGTTTCGATCCACTCGCTTCGATCATCACGATGCAACCGGGCATAGCGCACCGCCTCGGCGATGTCGGCCTCTTCCAGGACGGGATAGGCGGCCAGCAGTTGTTGCACGGTCCAGCCGTCGCTGAGCAGGCCGACGATCATGCCGACGGTCACGCGCCGCCCCCGGATGCACGGGCGGCCGCCCATGATCTTCGGATCAACCGTGATGCGCTTGAACCCCTGCATGAGAATGGGCCGGGTTTGCTTCAAACCTGAGTTTCGGGATAAGCGTGAGCCGCGACGTAACACGTCGCGGACGTGTGCCGCCTTCAAGGGTGGTCAAGCACATCATGATCATCAGGACTCGAACGCGCCAGGCGCACCCTTTTCGCTTCCGGGTGGCAACCGTCGTATGCCGCATATCAGCTTCGGGTGGCTGGAACTGAGTCCGCGAAGCCCCGGCCACCCGAAGCGGTCCCAGTCACCCAAAAGTTCTCAGGCTGTTCCGGGGGGCACGTCCGCGACTCGTTGAGTCGCGGCTCTTATCCTGAACTCAGGCTTCAATGCCTGGCCGCGCTGATCGACGTGAGCGCCATGCCGGTGACCATGACCGGATCGCCTTCCATGTAGCGGTCCATGTCGTTGGCGAAGGAGCCGTCGGCCTTCTGCAACCTGGCGAACTGATCGATGACATCGTTGGCCCAGTTGTGTTTCCTGCCGCCCTTGACGGTGATGATCTCCTCCTTGTTGGCGTCCATCGCCCGGCAGAAGGTCATGAGGTAGTAGTAGTAGCCGGTCATTTTCCTGTCGTCCGCGAAGCCGGGGTTGTATTGAACGGTGTAGTTGTCGGCGATCCATTTCCTGGCCTCGACGACGCGCGGGTCATCCTTTTCGAGCTGGGCATAGACATAGGTTTTGAACATGGCGTAGGTCATCGAGCCGTAGGTGCGGATGCGGCTTTTGCCGTCGGCGCCGGTGACTTCGCCCGCGGTGCTCGAGCCGCGGCCCTGTTTCTCCTTCTCGGCGGTGGGCACGGTATAGACGGCGCCGCCGTCGGCCACGATGCGGTCCCCGGCCATTTTGTTGGACTTGCCGCCCTGAAGGCGTGAAAAAAATTCGACGGCGGCGAGGATTTCGGGGTCCTTGCAGTCCGAACCGGTCTCGATGAAGGCCTCGACGGTGATGTGCGTGTTGGAGCCGTCGGGCCTGCCGCCCTTGCCGTAGCCCGTGCCACCGTACCACGGATGGTTCTTGTCGATGGGTTTGCCCTGGGCATCGACCATGCCTTCGCGGTACTGCGAGGACTTGAGGTATTTGCGGCCGTTCTCGACGATGGTCCTGATCTTCTCGTCGCCGCCGAGTTTGGCGAGCATGGTCAGGCAGATGGAGGTGTTGTAGTTTTCGAGAAGGCCATCGTGAATCGAGCCATCCTTCTGCACCTTGCTCAGCACGTAGGCGATGCCCTTGGCGACCTGCGGATGATCCTTCGTGATGCCCGGCTGATCGAGCATGGCGCTGACGATGATCGATGTCACCGCAGGGCCTGCGCGGGTGGACCAGCTTCCATCGGGATTCTGTTTGCTGCACAGATAGGCGATGGCTTTGGCGATGACCTCGTCGGCCTTCTTTTCGCGGGCCGCATCAGGCTTGGCGAAGGCGGAAGCGACGAGCAATGAAAATACGACAGCGACAACCGCGATGCGGCGAATCATGGGAAACTCCTTGAGGCGGGAATGTTCGTGCGAGTCGATCAAAGGCGAGGCAAAAAACGAGGCTCAATACCGTGCCGCGTTGATCGCCGTCAGAGCGTAGGCCGTCACCACGTTGGGATCGCCTTCGAGCCAGCGGTCGGCTTCGTTGATGAACGAGCCGTCTTCCTTCTGAAGCGTGGCCAACTTGGCGATCAGGTCGTTGGCCCAGTTGTGTTCCTTGCCGTCGGCGGTCCTGACCATCTTCCGTTTGGGGTCGGCATCCAGCGCCTTGGCGAAGGTGACGAAGTAGTAGTAATAGCCTTCATGCCTGCGTTCTTCGGGCATGCCGGGGTTGTGATCGACGGTGTAGTTGTTGCTGATCCAGCGAAGGGCGTCTTTGACGCGAGGGTCATCGGGGTCGTCGTTTTCAAGCTGGGCGTAGATGTAGGTCTTGAACATGGCGTAGGTCATCGAGCCGTAAGTTCGCAGCTTGGTGGCGCCCTCCTCGACCACTTCACCGGCGAAGCTCTGAGGCACGGCGATCTTCTCCTTGTTGACACTGGTGGCGTAGATCGCGCCGCCGTCGCTGACGATCTGGTTGCCGAAGTATTTGTTGACCTTGCTGCCCTGAAGGCGGGAGAAGAACTCGACGGCGGCGAGGATTTCCGGGTCCTTGCAGTCGGAGCCGGAGTCGATGAGCGCCTGCACGGCAAACTGCGAGTTGGACCCGTCAGGCCGGCCATGATTGCCGTAGCCGAACCCGCCGAAATAGGAATGCGACGCATCGGTGGGCTTGCCGTCGGGGCCGACGGCGCCGCGCCACTGCGTTCGCTTGAGATAGTCGCGGGCATTATCAATCGCCGCCTTCACCTCCGGCGTGCGGCCAAGCTTCGAGAGCATCGAAAGACAAATCGATGTGTTGTAGTTTTCGAGGATGCCATCGTGGATCGAGCCATCCTTTTGCTGCTTGCTCAACACATACTTGATGGCCTTGGCGATGGCCGGATCATCCGACGAAACGCCGGGCTGATCGAGCATCGCCGAGACGACCATCGCCGTGACGGCAGGCCCGCTGCGAGGCGTCCAACTGCCATCGGCTTCCTGCTTCGACTTGAGGTAATCGATCGCCTTGGCGATGACCGCATCGGCCTTCTTCTCGTGCTCCGCATCCGCGGCGGAGCCGGCGAAGGTTGCGGCGCAGATCGAGAAAGAGAGCACCGAGATTGCAAGCGTTCGGATCAACATGGCAAACCTCCCTGACAAAGAAGACGGGACGGCATCCCCAATGGTAAGCGCCATGCCGGTGAAAGTGCAATGATTGCAGCGATGGGTGCAGGGCAAAGCATATGGCGTGGAGAACGGAAGCCTCCCGCCGGGAGAGCGAGGCCGCCGGGAGGGCGAGGCTCCCGCCGAGCCGTTCGTTTGCGAAGCCCGTCTGCGGGCTGAAGCAAACGAAACTCGCGCGGCCGGCGATCGTGCCTGATCGTTCGCCTGCCGCGCGAGTTTCGTTTGCTCAGGC
>CAZYPK010000199.1:0-8228 GCA_964649195.1 uncultured Phycisphaeraceae bacterium | reverse complement strand
GTTGCTCGAACCAAGCACCGGACGGCGGCAGCGGCCGTTGTCGAACAGGGCATCGACCGATTGCTGGAGCATGCGCTTCTCGTTGCGGATGATGACCTCGGGCGCGTTGAGGTCCATCAGCTTCTTGAGGCGGTTGTTGCGGTTGATGATGCGGCGATAAAGATCGTTGAGATCGCTCGTCGCGAAGTTGCCCGATTCGAGCAGCACCAGCGGGCGAAGGTCGGGCGGGATCACGGGGATCACGTCCATGACCATCCACTCAGCCTTGTTCCCCGAAGCGCGAATCTGCTCCACGATCTTCAGACGCTTGGAGAGATCCTTGATCTTCTGCTTGGAGCGCGTCTCACCCATGTCCTTGCGGAGATCGGTGTTGAGCTTGTCCAGGTCCAGACGCTGGAGCAGTTCCTTGACGGCCTCGGCGCCCATGAGAGCCTTGAACTTGCTGCCGTGTTCGAGGAGGGCTTCGCGGTGCTGGTCCTCGGTGAGGACCTCGCGCTCCTTGAGCGGGGTGTCACCGGGATCGATGACGACGTAATCCTGGAAATAGACCACCTTCTCAAGGTCGGTCGTCTTCATGCCCAGCAGATTGCCCAGGCGTGAAGGCATGGCCTTGAAGAACCAGATGTGTACGATCGGCGCGGCCAGGTTGATGTGGCCCATGCGCTTGCGGCGGACGCGGCTGTGCGTGACCTTCACACCGCAGCGATCGCAGATGATGCCCTTGAACTTGGTGCCCTTGTACTTGCCGCAGGCGCACTCGTAATCCCGCTCGGGGCCGAAGATGCGCTCGCAGAACAGACCGTCCTTCTCGGGGCGGTAGGTCCGGTAGTTGATGGTCTCGGGCTTCTTGACTTCGCCGAAGCTCCATGAGCGGATGTCATTGGGGCTGGCCAGGGCGATTTTGACGGCGCCGTAGTCGTTCACGCGATCGTAAATGGCTTCGTTGTTCTGCATAAGTATATCCCACTTAAATTCAGGCGGTCTTTGCTTCGGGCTTCACGGGAACGATCATGACGTTCAAGTGATGACTGGTCTCAATCTGTTCTTCTATCTCGTTGAGGATGTCGTTAAAATGTCCTCTTGCGGCAATCGGCTCCACATGCTCAACATATACATGCCAAAGTCCGCCTTCATCGCGGTAAATCATGTCCGGCGGAACATGAAACTGGATCTTGAATCGACGCGCCCGCTTTTTGAGCGACTCGGCGACAAATCTGGCAATCTCGGTAGGTTCCATGTTTTACCTTCCGATAGGAAGTCCGAGGTCTATCAATACTTGCTCGCACATTCGCAGTGATTCCGTACCTTCGCTCTCGCTCACTTCCACATGCGGCTTGTAGTCCGCCCGTTCTCGTGCACGCCGAAGGTCGCGAAAATTACCTTTCAGGCGGTCAATGATGATCTGCGAATATCCAAGCTGTGGGAAAAACGACTGAATATAGTCAAGCACCTTTCCGTGCTCCGGGTTTCGCCGACCGAGGCCAAAGGTGACGCCGGTGCATCGAATAAGCCTTGAGGTAATCGCGGCATAGGCAGAGTAGTAAGCCCGACTCACGCAGCTTCGAACATATTTACCTCGAAGCAATCGACAAGCTTTGAAGGCGTCAACGCTCAGGTTCACCCATGTTTCCAAGATAACCCCACATCGTTTACCACATCCTCACGTCAACCAGACATCAATGGAATAAACAAAAGAAAACTGAGCTGAAAACCGCTGCGATCATGTGCCCGACTAATTACCTTAGGTTTGTAATTCAACTCCATAAAGTTTCTGACCTTGGAATCAACCACCTGCAACACAACTTTCCAAGTGCCATCCGGTTCTTTCCACAGAAGATTCTCATCTACGGCAACATCACAATACGGAACAGGCAGTTCAGCCAGGATCTTCAACAACAAATCTCTAAGTTGAGAACGTTCGGTCGCCACTTTCGATTCCTGTAAACATCGAAACGTAACCTTACCTCACAGGATCCCTCCGCCCTCCACCGCCGCCTTTTCCAGCGTGATGTTCAACCCAAGCCCCTTGATCTCGTTGCACAGCACATCGAACGCGACCGGCATGCCGGCCTCGAGCTTGTTGGTGCCTTTGACCATCGACTCGTAAATCTTCGTCCGGCCTTCCACGTCATCGCTCTTGACCGTCAGCAGTTCCTGCAGGATGTAGGCGGCGCCGTAGCCTTCAAGCGCCCACACTTCCATCTCGCCGAACCGCTGGCCGCCGGTGCGGGCCTTGCCGCCCAGGGGCTGCTGCGTGATGAGCGAGTACGGGCCGGTGGCGCGGGCGTGAATCTTGTCGTCCACCAGGTGATGCAGCTTCAGCAGGTACATGTAGCCGACGGCGGTCTTCTGATCGAAGGGGTCGCCGGTGCGGCCGTCGTAAAGCTGGACCTTGCCGCCGGGGGGCATTTTCACCAGGATTTCATGCGGCTTGGGAGCCTGTTTCTTGGCGGCCAGTTCCTTCGTCCGCGTATCGACGTACTTGTTGGCCTCTTCGATGACCGCGTGGATTTCATCCTCCGTCGCGCCGTCGAACACCGGCGTCACGGCCTGGAAGCCGAGCACACCGCAGGCCCAGCCCAGGTGAAGCTCAAGAATCTGGCCGATGTTCATGCGAGAAGGCACGCCCAGCGGATTCAGCAGCACATCGACCGGCGTGCCGTCTTCGAGGAACGGCATGTCCGCACTCGGAACGATGCGGGCAATCACGCCCTTGTTGCCGTGACGACCGGCCATCTTGTCGCCCACCGACAGATGACGCTTGGTCGCCATGTAAATCTTCACCATCTCCAGCACGCCCGAAGGCAGCTCATCGCCGCGCTTCATGTGCGCCAGCTTGCGGGCCTTCTCTTTCTGAACCGCCTGAATGCGCGGCCAGAAGGCGTTGAAGGTCTGATCCGCAGCCTCCTTGGTTTCCTTGTTGCCCTTGATCCACTTGCTGCTGAACGTCTCGATCTGTTCGAGCACCACTTCCACGATGTCCGAAGCGCCCACCTTCTGCTTCGTGCCCGGATCGACCATCGGCGTGCCGGTGACTTCGTTGATGCGCTCCACCATCTGGCGGAACAGCTCGCAGGCCCGCTCGTCCATCTCCTGCTCGTACTGGCGCATCTCCTTCTTCAGCGCCTTCTTCTGATCCTCGTTCATGTGCATGCGACGGCTGAATCGCTTGGCGCCGATCACGATGCCTTCCGTGCCCGCAGGCACTTCCAGCGAATCGTTCTTCACATCCTCACCCGCGCGGCCGAAGATCGCGTGCAGCAGCTTCTCTTCAGGCGTCAGTTCGCTCTTGGATTTCGGGCTGACCTTGCCGACGAGAATGTCGCCCGGACGCACGAAGGCGCCGGTGCGGATGATGCCGAACTCATCAAGCTGCGACAGCATCTTTTCGCTGACGTTGGGAATGTCGCGGGTGAACTCCTCACGGCCCAGCTTGGTCTCGCGGATTTCGACATCGAATTCCTCAATATGGATCGACGTGAACACGTCGTCACGAACCAGCCGTTCGTTGATGACGATCGCGTCCTCGAAGTTGTAGCCGTCGAACGTGTTGAACGCGAGCAGGATGTTCTTGCCCAGCGCCAGTTCGCCCTTCTTCGTCGCCGCGCCGTCGGCGATGATCTGATCCTTCTTCACCTTCTCGCCCAGCTTCACGATCGGCCGCTGGTTCTGACAGGTGCGCTCGTTGAGACCGCTGAACTTGCGAAGGTGATATTCATCGGCGTTGTCGATGACGATCGTCTTGGCGTCGCAGAAGGTCACCGTGCCCGTGTTCTTGGCGCGGACCACCATGCCCGAATACCTGGGCACTTCCTTCTCCATGCCCGTGCCCACGCAGGGCGGCTCGGTCTTGATCAGCGGCACCGCCTGGCGCTGCATGTTCGATCCCATCAGCGCGCGGTTCGCGTCGTCATGCTCAAGGAACGGAATCATCGCCGCGGAAACGCCCACCACCTGCTTGGGACTGATATCGACGAAGCCGATTTCCTTGCTGTTGATCTGCTGCAATTCGCCATCGACGCGGGCCAGCACCAGACCATCGACCAGCTTGCCCTCCGAATGCAGGGCATCGGTGGAACCGAGCGTGATCTTCATTTCCTCATCGGCGCGCAGGTAAACCACCTCGCCCGTCAGCTTGCCGTTCTTGGCCACGCGGTAAGGCGTCTGCAAAAAGCCGTAATCATCAATCCTGCTGTAAATCCCCAGCGACGCGATCAGGCCGATGTTCGTGCCTTCAGGCGTTTCAATCGGGCAGATGCGGCCATAGTGCGAAATGTGAACGTCACGAACCTCAAAGCCCGCGCGCTTGCGATTCAAACCGCCCGGCCCCATCGCGCTGAGCGTCCGCTCATGCTTGAGCATCGAGAGCGGGTTCGTCTGATCCACCACCTGCGAAAGCTCGCTGCGACCGAAGAAATGCTCGATCGCGCTGCTGATCGACTTGCTGTTGATCAGGTCGGCAATCTTGGCAATCTCATCCGGGTCCTTGATGCTCATCCGCTCCTGCACCGTCCGGCGAAGCTTGAGGAAACCCTTGCGAAGCTCCTCGACCGCCAGCTCATCCAGCGTACGCAGACGACGATTGCCCAGGTGGTCGATATCGTCCACGTGAGCCTTGTTGCGGTTGCTGCGAAGGTCCAGCATGTACTTGATCACCTGGAGGAAATCCTCCGCGGTGAGAGCCATGTTGTCCTCGGGCGTCTTCAGATCAAACTTGCGGTTGATGCGGAACCGCCCGACCTTGCCCAGGCGATAGCGGTTGTCATCGAAGAACTTCTCGGCAAACAACGCGCGGGCCTTGTCCACCTGCGGCGGATTGCCCGGACGCAGCCGCGCGTAAAGCTGGAGCAGCGCGCCCTCGTGCTCGCTGACCTCCATGCCTTCGACCACGACATGCTTCTCTTCGCTGATCGTGTTGAGGATCAGCTCATCGCTGACATCCGCGATCACATCCACCGTCTTGAGATTCGAGGCCTGAATCTTGCCGAGCGCTTCGCCGACCTGCCTGCCCGCGCCGACCAGTTCCTCGCCGGTCTCGGTGTCGATCACGCCGCTGGCCACGAAATGCTCAGCCCGCAGATCGGTCGGGCGGATGGTGACCACTTCGTGGAAGATGCGGATGATCTGCTCGGTCGTCGAGCACTTCTCATCGATGGCCCGCAGGAACGTCGTCGCCGGAATCTTCGTGCTCTGGTCGATGCGCATGACCAGCACATCCTTCTTCGTCACTTCGAGCTCGATCCACGAACCGCGCTCGGGAATGATGCGGGCCGAGTGCAACGGACGATCGGCTTCCGAAGAGGCGATCGAAAAGTCCACACCGGGCGACCGGTGAAGCTGGTTCACGATGACCCGCTCGGCGCCGTTGATGATGAACTCGCCGCCGCCCATGAGCACGGGAATCTCGCCGAGGTAGATTTCCTCTTCGGGAATCTCGGCGACATCCTTGCGGACGAGCCGCACCCCGATGCGGAACGGCATGCCGTAGGTCAGCCTCAGCTCCTTGCATTCCTGCATGGTGTAGCGAGGCTCATCGAGCTTGTAATAGAGGTAGTCAAGCTGCATCGTCCCGTCATAGCTGGTGATCGGGAAGACCTCACGAAGCAACGCTTCGAGACCCATCTCCTTGACCCGTTGGTCATAGGTCTTGCCCTGTTGCAGGAAGCGCTCATAAGAGGCCTGCTGCACCTGAACCAGATTGGGAATGGGAAGCCCATCTCCATGCTTGGAGAAATCGCGCACGGTGTCCATCAACATCGATCACCTCAGGCAAAATGCAGCTAACCCTGTGTCAACCAAGGTTTTACGCTGTCCAATAAGTGTGGGAAGTTCAGCCGCAAGTCACGCATGATAACGAAGATATGAAAGGCCTGCAAGTCGGTTACCGGGGCGAAAGCATAATTTTATGCAGAATTTTTCCTTCCACAACCCCAAGGCCCGCTATTTGCTTGCCCAACCGGGATTTGCAACGCCAAAGCGAGCCGGACTCTGTGAGTCCGATGCCTTTCTCAGAAGTCAGAGGTCAGAGGTCAGAAGTCAGAAGTCAGAGCGAAGCCGCAAGCGGCTGTGGGCTTTGTCCCCTGTCTCCTGTCTCCTGTCTCCTCCCCTTCCGGCTTTATCAATTTTTCCTTTCATTTCTTTTGTGCCGCGCTTAACCCTCGTGTCGGTTGTGACGATTGTTCCGTTTGCAGGGATGTCACCTGCACGGAAACCAAGCGATGCACCGGTCGTCCGATAAAGAAAACTCGAAATTTCGCTGGTCCGCCGGACCGGCGACCTCCGAACAAAGGGGGGCGACGCGAAGTGTGCGGCGAGGCGGAAAGCCTTTCGCACACGGCGCGACGCACGGCCTGGCCGGACCTTCACCGCCGAGGCCACCCCGGAGCATCGGCTCCCGCGACCGGCCACCGCCTTGGCGATGAACCGGACGCACGAACAGGCACTACCAGGACTCGCATCAGTCCTGTGCAAATAAACCAGTGATCGGATCGGATTGGATGAACGTTTCAGGGGCAGGATGCCCGCAGCCCAAACCCCCGTGTTCACGGAGGACCTTCAAATGAGTCGCATCAACACCAACGTATCGTCGCTTCTCTCCCAGCGTATCCTTGGCCATCAGAACAAAACCCTCACGACCTCGCTCGAACGCCTGAGCACCGGTCTTCGCATCAACCGCGGTGCGGACGATCCGGCGGGCCTGATCGCCAGCGAAAACCTTCGCAGCGAAAAGGCGAGCATCACCGCCGCCATCGGCAACGCCGAGCGTGCGGATCAGGTGGTGAACATCGCCGAAGGCGGCTTGCAGGAAATCAACAACCTGCTGCTCGAAGTGCAGGGTCTGGTTGGCCAGAGCGCCAACGATGCGGGCCTCAGCCGCGAGGAAAAGGAAGCCAACCAGCTTCAGATTGACTCGATTCTTCAGACCATCGACCGCATCGCGGCCTCGACGAGCTTCCAGGGCAGCAAGCTGCTCAACGGCACGTATGACTTCACCGTCAGCGGCCAGGCGACGACGGTCGCCGACTATCAGATCAATGCCGCCAAGCTGGAGACGGGCGACACCCGCTCGGTCAACGTGCTGGTCACCGCCTCGGCGCAACATGCCGGCGTCTATCTTTCCACCGGCGGCGCGGCGCTGAACCTGGGCGGCGCCACCAGCTCCTTCGTCATCGAGATCGCCGGCAGCAAGGGCAGCCGCCAGTTCACCTTCGCCTCGGGCACCACGCTCAACGCGGTGGCCTCGGCGATCAACACCTTCACCAACGTGACGGGCGTGTCGGCGGATGTGTCGGCCACCGGGTTCACGCTCAAGAGCGTGGGCTTCGGCAGCGACGAGTTCGTCTCGGTGGACATCGTCAACGACGGCAGCCAGGCCGGCTCGATCCACGCCCTCTCGTCCATCAACGAGAACGTCGCCCGCACCGCAGGCTCCACCGCCTTCGCCGCCGTCACCAACCCCGTGCGCGACAGCGGCCAGGATGTCCGGGCCATCATCAACGGCATCGCCGCCACCAGCAAGGGCAAGGTCGCCCGCATCAACACGGACTTCCTGGACCTCTCCATCGAGCTGACCACCGCAGGCTCGCAGGCCGCCGCTTCGATCTCCGCCTTCACCATCACCGGCGGCGGGGCGAAGTTCAACCTCGGCCCCAATGTCGATATCAGCAACCAGGCGTCGATCGGCATCGGCAACGTCGCCAGCCGCAACCTGGGCAGCCTCAACGCCGGCTACCTCTCCGAACTGGGTTCGGGACAGGCTTCCAACGTCGTCGATGGCAACATCGAAAACGCTCAGAAGTCCGTCGATGAGGCGATCAAGAAGGTCTCCACCCTTCGCGGTCGTCTGGGCGCCTTCCAGTCCAACGTCGTCGGCGCCACCATCCGCAGCCTGGGCGTCGCCCTGGAAAACACCAGCGCCGCCGAGTCGTCCATCCGCGACACCGACTTCGCCGCCGAAACCGCCGAACTCACCCGCTCTCAGATCCTCGTGAACGCATCCACCAACGTCTTGGCGATCTCGAACTCACGGCCCCAATCCGTGCTTTCGCTGCTCGGCTAAACCAAGTCCAATCTCGGAACGCCCGCTCCGGCGGGCCTCCGATCACTGATGCGTAGCGGCGGGTAACCCCCGCCGCTTTTTTTGCGCGCGCTCCGATGAGCCGCGACTCAACGAGTCGCGGAGATGAACAGCCTGAAGACGTGTCGCGCACACCCTGCACGGCAAGCCT
>CAZYPK010000198.1:0-8229 GCA_964649195.1 uncultured Phycisphaeraceae bacterium | reverse complement strand
GATATGATTCCGGGTGGCTGGGGCTGAGGCTCTGCGAAGCCCCGGCTCCCCCGGAATCATATCTCCAGCCCCTGCCACCCAAAACTTCCTGCCACAAAATATGGGCACACCCAGAACCCCCGCATGGGTAAATTGCTATTGTCATGCAGACATGCAACCTCCGGGACTTCTGAATAACCCCCGATGTACCGTCAACCAGGGGATTGCGAAGCCGCAAGCGGCCTGGACGTGGGGTTATTCAGGAGGTCCTTCTGTTCAAGTCACGCAGACGATGGAGCCGCCAGATGTTTATTCGATGGATGTCGTTCCTTACCGCCACGATCGCCTTGTGTGTCACGACCGGCTGCGGATCGCCGGTGACCGTTCAATCGCAACATGCGGAAGGCATTGACTACGCCAAATACAAGACCTTCATCTGGCATCCTCAAGGTTTCAGTTCCGTGGGCATTCCCGTTCAAAGGGCGCAACTGGCCCAGCAGACCATCCGCGCCACCGTGGACAAGGAACTGACCAAAAAAGGCCTCAAGCCCGCGACCTTCGAGGCCCCCGACTTCTATATCGCCAGCACCGTGGGCGCGGTCAACCATGTTCTGGTCCAAAGATGGGGCCAGGGCACGGGCGGCTACTCCGGCGGCACGACCGATGTGCCGCTGGATGAAAAGGAAGTGCGCGAAGGCACGATCGTGCTGGACTTCATCGACAACCAGTCGGGGGAACTGATCTGGCGCGCCACCGCCCACAGCGCGGTGGAACCGACGGACGATCCCCGGGCCAAAGTCGAATCGGCGGTGCGATCGATGATGGACCGGTTCCCGCCCAGGTGATGTTGCAAGACCCACCCACGGGAGTGGGTGGGCTTTGGCAGGCATCATCATACTCATCACTCATTCGTCTTCGACTTCGCCGGTCACTTCGTCGGCATCGACGGGGGCGGTCAGTTTGCCCATGATGCCTTTGTTTTCCAGCACCTTGATGCGGACTTCCTCGAAGAGGTCCGGGTTCTCGCGGAGGAAGGTTTTCACGTTCTCCCGGCCCTGGCCAAGACGGATGTCGCCGTAGCTGAACCATGCGCCGGATTTGTCGATGACGCCCGCTTCGGACGCCAGGTCGAGCAGGTCGCCCGAGGCGGAGATGCCTTCGTTGAACATGATGTCGAACTCGGCCTGTCGGAACGGCGGAGCGATCTTGTTCTTGACCACCTTGGCGCGGGTGCGGTTGCCCACGGCCACATCGCCTTCCTTGATGGTGGCGGTTCGGCGGATGTCGATGCGGACGGAGGCGTAGAACTTGAGCGCCTTGCCGCCGGGGGTTGTTTCGGGGTTGCCGAACATCACGCCGATTTTTTCCCGAATCTGATTGATGAAGACCACCGTACACTTGCTCTTGCTGATGGCGCCGGTGAGTTTGCGCATGGCCTGGCTCATGAGGCGGGCCTGGAGACCCATCTGGGCTTCACCCATTTCGCCTTCGATTTCCGCGCGGGGAATCAGGGCGGCGACGGAATCCACCACGATGACATCGACGGCATTGGAGCGAACGAGCAGTTCGCAGATTTCAAGGGCTTGTTCGCCGGTGTCGGGCTGGGAGACGAGGAGGTCTTCGAGGTTGACCCCCAGGCGGCGGGCCCAGGAAGGGTCCAGGGCGTGTTCCGCATCGATGAAGGCGGCGACGCCCCCCGCTTTCTGAGCGGAGGCGATGACATGGAGGGAGAGCGTGGTTTTACCGGAGGATTCGGGGCCGAAGATTTCGATGATGCGCCCGCGCGGGATGCCCCGGCCGCCCAGGGCGATGTCCAGGCTGATCGAGCCGGTGGAGATGCCCGGCACGACGATGGAGGGATCATCATCAAGGCGCATGATGGAGCCTTTGCCGAAGGCTTTTTCGATCTGGGTGACGGCCCGGTCCAGGGCCTGCGCCTTGCCGGAGTCAACATCGCGGTCGGATTTTGCGTTGGATTCACGGGTCTTGGCCATGTCGTTGCCTTTGTTTCTGGGGGCGCGTCCGTTGCCTGCGGCGGCGGACCTGGGTTCGAGTTGGGCGGTTGTCACCATGATGGCCTCCGATTTGAATGGCGTCAATGAAGGGGTTGGGATACGGCACGAATGAGTACGGCTTTCGTAAGGTATCTCTTTTTCGGCGCATTGCAAGGGGGAGAATGAAAAATTTGGAAAGTTTTTGTTAGGGTGGCGCTGCGAGGGCGCGGTTGCGGGACGCGCAGCGAGGACGCTGCGGCTTATAAAAAGATTGCCACGCCGCAAGCGGCTGAAATTTGCGCCGTGTGGGTTGCACGATCGGGAATTGAATTGTTCACTTCCCTTGTCCGTCATGCGTGCATTGAAACAGGCTTTGCCGACTGTTCCGGCTGTGACGGGGTGATCGCCTCATCCGAGGGAAGGTTGGACAAAGATTGTGAAGTGATGCGTGGGGCTGGACGATGAGCGTGGTGTCGAAGGCGGCCCGGATGCGGAATGCGGACGGGAAGCGAGGATGAAACGCATCATCTGACAACAAGGGTTAGACGGTCGGCGTGTGGCCGGTCGTCATGCAGCCGTGGTGACTGGGTCGCGTTGGCCCGCACGGAACGAATGGTTGGTTGGTTTCCTAGATTAGGGAGAAAGCACATGAAGGCACGTAACGGTTTGAAAGCGGGTTTTACGCTGGTTGAAATTCTGATCGTGGTGGTGATCCTGGGCATCCTGGCCGCGATCGTCATCCCGCAGTTCACCAGCGCCAGCGAGTCGGCGAAGGCGTCAAGTCTGGTTTCACAGCTCCAGACGATCCGCAGCCAGCTTGAACTCTACCAGGTTCAGCACAACGGCAGCTATCCTCCGGAGGCCACTTTCTGGACCAAGATGACCACGAAGACCGATGTCAACGGCGCCGCCATCGAGGCCGATGACACCACCACGCCCAGCTACGGCCCCTACCTCCAGCAGCCTTCGACGAATCCGTTCCAGAATTCGTCCGCCGTCAGCGGCGGGGCGGAAGATGGCTGGTCGTATGACGAAGACACCGGCGCCATCAAGGCGGTCATGACTGCGACCGTCTATGCCAAGGCCTTCCCCGGCCGCGATGCCGAGAACGACAGCGACATCGTGATCGTCGGCGGTGGCGGTGGCGGCGGTGGCGAATAATTGATCCGCAGCACATCTGAATGATTCAAGATCACCCCGGCCTGATGGTCGGGGTGATTTTTTTATGCCTTATGTCGTGAGCACAAGAGCCCAGGCACGGCGACTTGAAGTCGCCGTGCCTGGGACGCCCATCCGGTGATTCGCCCATTGCGGGACCGCCTCGTAAGATGGCGCTCACCGTTTTCTGAGGATGTCACGCCATGCGATCATTGACCCTTCGTGCAGCCCTGATTTTTTCGCTGGTCGCTTCATCGGCGGCGGCCCAGACCGGGCCGACGCTGCTGTTCAAGCCCTGGAACGAAGGCGGTCGATTTGAAGTCGATGCGCAGGCGACGATCTTCGACACAGGCAAGACCGATTCGGGGGCCGGTGATGAGATCGACCTTCAGATTTACGAATCGAGCGGGCGCTTTCGCCTGAATGATGAGAAGGCTTCGCCTTTCGCGGTGGGGTATCAGTTCTACCATCTGAACATCGACACGAGCGATGCGGGGTTGCCGCAGCGGCTGGCGGATCAGCAGGTCGCCATCGGGGCGGAGCTTTTCCAATGCGACGGCTGGGCGGTGTCGTTTATCGGCGGGGTGGGGTTCGCCGGCAGCAATTCGTTTGGCGACAGCGACGCCCTCTACGCCCGCGGCGACATCGTGGCCACGAAACAACTCGACGAGTTTTCATCCCTGCAACTGGGGCTGAATTACGACGGCAACCGGGCCCTTTTCCCCGACATCCCGCTGCCCGGCGTCGCCTATTCGCGGCAGGTGAGCGAGACGTTCCGCTACATGATCGGCCTGCCTTTCAGCTCGTTTTACTGGGTCCCTGCCGATCGCTGGTTTCTTCACGGAAGCATTTCGCCGAGCCTGGCGATGGACATCGAACTGGGCTGCGAGGTGGTCGATGGCGTGACGCTGTTCGGGGCGTTCCGCAACGAGTTCCGCGCGTTTTACGTGACCGATGATGATGAGAACCGCAGGGTGTTCTTCGAGCAGAAGCTGATCGAGGCGGGCATCCGCTGGCGGCCGTTGCCTGCCTGTGAGATATTCGTGGTCGCCGGTTTCGCCTTCGATCAGGAGTTCACCCGCGGCTGGGATGTGCGCGACACCGATGATGTCCGCGAAGTCAGCGATGAACCATTCATCCGCATCGGCGGCCGCATCCGGTTCTGACCTCTGTCCTCTGACCTCCGACCTCTGATTTCCGCCCCTTCCCCGGAGCAACCGATGAACGCACGATTCAAACGAAGCTGTCGCAAGTTGATCGCCGTGATGCTGGGCCTGTTCCTGGGCTGGATGGCGGCAGAGGCGACGTTCGAGCAGTTGCCTTCCGCCGCCTACGGGGCGGCAAGCCCGACGGCGGGTGCGGCGGATCATGCGCGCGACCAGGTGAAGCATTCGATGGAAGCGCTCAAGCCCACCGCGGCGTCACCCTGGCAGGGGAAACTGATCCGGGTGGCGATCCTGCTCTTCCTCGCCGCCGCAGTGCTGGGGCCAATCGCCCAATCGCTCAAAAGCCCCGAACCGCCCGAACGCGATGAGCATCACGCCCACGATGATCACGCCCACGCTCCTGCCGCGGCACATCATTGAATCGGGGCAAAATGGCTCTCCATCGGTTTCGGAACGCCAACCCTCCGAATGCGCAGCCGCGCCACTTTCAATCCGAACCCGCATCACCGGACGCGATGGTCAGGCTGATCGTCGCTTTTTCCTCTTCGTGATCGTGCTTTTCGTGCTTCTCCGTGTGCAGCTTCCTGGCGCGGTGCCGCGACCAGTCGGTCACGCTCAGGTCCGGCGACTGCGGGCCTTCGTGCAGCTTGATCACGTCGTATCGGCTGTCGCGCCGGGCAGGCACATGGCCCGCATCCCGGATCAGTTTGCAGAGCACCGGTTCGTTGAGGCAGTAGGTCGTGCCCGCGGCGGAGACGACATTTTCCTCCATCATCACGCTGCCCATGTCGGTCGCGCCGAAGTAGAGGGCAAGCTGGCCGATCTTGGGACCCATCGTCACCCACGAGCTGCCGATGGAGAGGATGTTGTCCAGGTAGAGTCGGCTGATGGCCTGTGTCCGCAGGTAATCGGTGGCGCCGGACATGCGCACCCGCTTGCCGAACAGCGGGTCGGATGCGGGATCGCCTGATGCGGCAACGACATCGCCGGGGAACGGTTGTGCCGATTCCAGATCCCAGTCAGGCACGCGACCCAGCGGGGTGTTTTCCCGCTGAAACGGCCAACTGATGAAGGCCATGTACCTGCCCGGCCAGCCTTGCGTGATGGCGCGGTCCTGCGCGGTGCGGATGCGATCCATGTGATCGATGCGATCGCCGATGCCTTCGATGTGGCCGAACATCATGGTGGCGCTGGTGAGCATGCCCAGCCGGTGCGCGGTGGACATGACTTCAAGCCACTGCGTGGCGGTCGCCTTGCCCAGGCCGATTTTTCGGCGGACCGCCTCGGCGAAAATCTCGCCGCCGCCGCCGGGCAGCGAATCCAGCCCCGCCGCCATCAGGCGGCGCATGATCGCTTCCAGCTTGGCGCACCAGATGGACCACTCCATCTGGTGACTCCTGCCCGGCGCGGTCGTGGGGAAACCATCGAGCTTGAAGATGGCGACGAACTCCACGAACTCCGGCGGCGAGAAGCCGTGGATGTTGACCTGCGGAAACCGCGCCTTGATGGAGCGCAGCATCTGCTCGTACCACTCGATGGGCAGTTCAGGATGCATGCCGCCTTGCAGCAGAATCTGCGTGCCGCCGATCTCGACCAGCTCGCGCACCTTTTGGTGAAGCTGATCGGCGGTGAGGGTGTATCGATCAACATCATCCAGGTCGCGCTTGAAGGCGCAGAAGGTGCAATTGGCGGAGCAGATGTTGGTGTAGTTGATGTTGCGGTCGATGATGTAGGTCCGCACCGCGTCGCGCGAGGTGACCGAGGAACCTTCGAGGCCGACGCCATCGCTGCGCAGCGGATGGTTCCGCATCATGCGCTGCGCCATCGCGGTGGACCAGCGGCCAAGATCGTGCAGGGATGCTTCGTGATGAAGGAGGACAGCCTGGTCGCGGGTCAGCCGGGCTTCACCGGCGATGACACCATCGATGTTCAAATCCAAAGGTAGCGGTGAACGAGAGCGAATCAAGGGCAAAACCTCCGGGAAACCTGGGGCGACCGGGACATCATATCCGCGTATCCGCTATGTTGACTCCCGCTGGGAGGGCGAGGCTCCCGCCTGGGAGGGCGAGGCTCCGTTGGGAGGGCGAGGCTCCCGCCTGGGAGGGCGAGGCTCCCGCCGAGCCGTTCGTTTGCGAAGCCCGTCTGCGGGCTGAAGCAAACGAAACTCGCGCGGACGGCGATCGTGCCTGGATCGTTCGCCTGCCGCGCGAGTTTCGTTTGCTCCGGCCCCCAAAGCGGGGCCGTCGCAACCGAATCGGCTCGGCGGGAGCCTCGCCCTCCCAACGGAACCTCGTCCTCCCGGCGGGAGCCCTCTCATATGCTTTTACCTTGGTGTCGCTCCCTCATCATGCCACGCGAAAGGTCTCATGAATCACGAACCCCAAACCGATGATGATCCTCTGTCCGAAGCCGACGGGTTTGCATCGCAGGAAACCGCTGACGATGTTTTGCCGTCCGATGCGGAAGGGGATGGCGTCGATGTTTCCGCGCAGTTTCAGGATGAGATCGCCAAACTGGAGCAGGGCGTCTGGCATGCGCCGCAAGGCAAAGGCACGAAGATCATCGCGGTGATCATCCTCGTGGCGATGGGGTTTTGCATTCTCGCATTGATCGCGATGGCGGTGGTCAACCTGATCGGCGAAGGATGAATGGATGGATCAGATCGCGCCGCGCCGCTGGAGTTCGCGCAGCACGCCTTCGGCAAGTTGGGTGACGCGATCGGCGCCTGCGTTGCCGGTGCGCGGGGTGCAGCCTTCGCCGGGCGAATCGACATAGCCGAAGTCCGCCATGATGCATTGCAGGGTGCGGGCCAGGGCGGCGCGATCGATGCGTTGGGATTCGGTGGCCGGCTGCCTGCCGGGGCCGAGATCGAAGCCGCGCAGCTCGACGGCGGCGCGGACGCCTTCGGGGAAGTCGGCGGCATAGATCATGGCGTCGAACAGCTCGATCATCCGCATCTGCATGGTGCGGGCCTCATCGAGCCTGCCTGCGAGGGTGATGTCATACAACTTCCGCATGAACTCCGGCACGACGCCGCTGGTCGCGTTGGTCCCGCCGTCGCAGCCCATCAGCAGCATCGGCACCAGCGCCGCCTCCCAGCCGGTGAGGAAGACGAAATCGGGACGGACCGGTTTCACCGCCGCCATCATGCGGATCATGAACGCCATGTCGCCCGAGGAATCCTTGATCGCGGCGACGCGGGGAAACTCGGCGAGCCTGCGAATCGTCGGCACATCGATGGGGGAAGCGAACATCGGAATGTTGTAGAGCGTGACATCGATGGGCGTGTTCAACGCGATCTCGCGGAAGTAGGCATAGACCGATTCGGGGCTCAACTTGTAATAGAAGGGCGAGACGATCGCCACCGCCCGGGCGCCGTAGCCGTGATAGGTTTCGCAGGCCCTGATCGTCTCGCGGGTGTTGGCCTCGGCGGCGCCGGCCAGCACCGGCACGCGGCCGGCGGCCTGCTCGCAGGTGATCCTGATGATCCGCCTCCGCTCCTCCTCGGTGAAGCGAAGAAACTCACCGGTGGAGCCGTTGGGATAAAGCCCATGCACCCCGCGCTCGATCAGCCAGTCGATGTAACGCCGAAGCTCCGACTCGTTGATCGAGCCGTCGGCGTGCAGCGGAACCATGTTCGGCGTGAAGATGCCTTGGAGTTTTGCGGTCATGGGGGAGCGAGAAGAGCCGAGGGAGCCGGAAGAGCGAGAAGAGCCAGGAGAGCGGGGTTTGAGAAGTTTTGGGTGGCTGGGGCTGAGTCCGCGAAGCCCCGGCCCGGTGACCTTTCAGCCTTCAGCTTTCAGCCTTCAGCATTCAGCATTCAGCATTCAGCCTTCAGCATTCAGCATTCAGCATTCAGCATTCAGTCTTCAGCATTCAGTCTTCAGCATTCAGCTTTCAGCTTTCAGCTTTCAGCATTCAGCATTCAGCAT
>CAZYPK010000197.1:0-8229 GCA_964649195.1 uncultured Phycisphaeraceae bacterium | reverse complement strand
TAAGGGTTCACCGATAGTCATCGGCAAGATTCGGCGTTTTGAGATAGTTTCTAAGCCCCGCCCGGAAGGGCGCGGGCCAAAGCGTGCCCAATGAACAGAGGATACCAGGCTCACAAGACGAATTCGGATCGAAAAATCGAGTTGTGATTCGTAAACAAGCCGCGTATCGATCACCTCTTGGCCCGCGCCCTTCCGGGCGGGGCTTAAGCGAAACTCAGATTTTGAATTGATTCCGCCTTGTTTGGAGCTTGTTTGAGATTTGTATTTTGTGATTTGGAGCTTTGAAGTGGCAGCATCCGAATCCAACCCCGGCCATCACACATCCAACTCTTCCGCCTCCTCGGCGCGGTCCATGATGAAACGGAACCTGGCCGACGCATCCTTGCCCATCAGCTCGGCAATCACGCGGTCGGTTTCGAGCTGATCGACGATCTCCACCTTCAGCAGCCTTCGCTTTTTCGGGTCCATCGTCGTGGACCAGAGCACCGGCGGGGACATTTCGCCCAGACCTTTGAAGCGGGTCATCTCCGGCGTCGAGCGGCTGTTCTCGAACTTTTTCAGGATGCGAACCTTGTCCGCATCGTCCTTGGCCCAGTGCGTTTCCTTGCCGATGTCGATGCGATAGAGCGGCGGCTGAGCCAGATAAACATGCCCCAGCGTGATCAGCTCGCGCATGAAGCGGTAGATGAAGGTGAGCAAAAGCGTGGCGATGTGGTGACCATCGGAGTCGGCATCCATGAGCAGGATGAGCTTGCCATAGCGAAGGCGCGAAGGATCGAAGTTCTTGCCCAGACCGCAGCCCAGGGCAGTGACGAGGTCGGACAGTTCCTTGTTCTCGAGCACCTTGGCGAGCGTGGCCTGTTCGGTGTTAAGAACCTTGCCACGCAGCGGAAGAATGGCCTGCCTGACGCGGTCGCGGCCTTGCTTGGCGGAGCCGCCTGCGGAATCGCCTTCGACGATGAAAAGTTCGCTGTCGGGGGCATCGGGATTGGAGCAGTCGCTGAGTTTGCCGGGCAGCGTGGTGCGGCCAGTGGTCGCCGTCTTGCGCGTGACCTGTGCCGCGGCGCGGGAGGCGGCGCGGGCGCGGGCCGAGAGGATGATGCGGGCGATGATCGACTCGGCGACGGTGCGATTGTTGTTGAGCCACTGCTCGAGCGCGGGACGGATGACCGCATCGACCTGGGCCTGCGTTTCAGGGTTGTTCAGGCGTTCCTTGGTCTGGCCCTGGAACTGCGGTTCGGGGATGAAGATGGAGAGGACGCCGACGATGCCTTCGCGGACATCCTCGGCGGTGAGCGTGATGCCTTTGGGCTGGAGGTTGTGGGTTTCGATGTAGTTGCGGATCGCTTTGCCGAGGCCGGATTTGAAGCCGTTCTCGTGGGTGCCACCTGCGGAAGTGGGGATGCCGTTGACGTAGGAGCGGACATGTTCATCGGTCGATTCGGTCCACTGCAAAATGCCTTCGAGGCGCAGGCCGTTTTCCTTCTCGACGAGGAACGCCTGTTCGTGAACGGACTTGGCCTGGCGATCAGCGAGGATTTTCTTGAGGTAATCCGCCAGGCCATCCTTGTGATCGAAGGCATACTTCTGCTTGCCGGTTTCATCATTGAAGGTGAACTTCACGCCTTTGTGCAGGTAGCTGGCGATCTCGATGCGATCCTTGATGGTGGCGGGATCGAATTCGATTTTGGGGAAGATGGTGGCATCGGGGTGGAAGGTGATGGTGGTGCCTGTGCCTCGCGCGGGGCCGACCTTTTTGACGGGGGCTTTGGGGATGCCCTTGGCGAAGTGTTGTTCGTAGAGCGAGCCGTCGCGTTTGACCTGTGCGGTGAGCGATTTGGAAAGTGCGTTGACGACGGAGGCGCCGACGCCGTGGAGGCCGCCGGAGGTTTTGTAGTTCTGGCCTTCGAACTTGCCGCCTGCATGGAGGGTGCAGAGGACGACTTCGAGGGTGGACCGCTTGGCGACGGGGTGTTTTTCGACGGGGATGCCGCGTCCGTTGTCGGCGATGGTGACGGTGGAGCCGTCGGCGTGGAGGGTGACGTTGATGTCGCCGGCGTGGCCGTTCATCGCCTCGTCGATGCAGTTGTCGAGGATTTCCCAGACCAGGTGATGCAGGCCGGCGGAGGAGACACCGCCGATGTACATGCCGGGGCGTTTGCGGACGGGCTCGAGGCCTTCGAGGACGGAGATGGCGTTGGCGTCGTAGGCTTTGGTGGGGGCGGCGGTCATGGAGGCTCCGAAGCGGGAAATCACAAATCACAAAACGCAAATCTCAACAAAAACAGCAGAAGCCAATTACGCCTGGCTTGTTCCTGCAATCGCCTTAAGCGATGGGATCAGTTCAGGCACGTAAACCGTGACAACCCGCCACAGAAGATCGTGCTGCAAATCGGCATATTCATGCGCGATGACGTGGCGCTGGACCATAATCTTCCGCCAAGGGATTTCATTATGCTTAGCCTTGAACTCATCCGACACATACCGTGCAGCTTCGCCAATGATTTCAATCTGCCGTTCAATGGCGGAGCGAAGCAGCGCGTCAGTGACATAATCTTCGAACGATCGATTGGCCGAAAACAACACGACCGCTTCAGCCGCCTGCAACATATCCCAGAGATAAGCAGCGTCAGCCTTGTCACGCGGCATGGATCACCTCGCACGTGCCGAGGATTTCCTTTTTGCGAAACGGATTCACCAGTCCGCCCGCTGCGACAAGATCCACCTTGCGTCCGAAGATCGCTTCCAGTTCGTCCATCATGTCCGGCCAGTCCCAGTAGCTTGTCCTGGCATCGGGAGCGATCGTGACCAGCACATCCACATCGCTGGAGGCATTGAAATCATCACGCAACACCGAACCAAACAATGCCAGTTGTGTCACGTGCCACTTGCGACAGAATGCCGCGATTCGCTGACGATCGAATGGAATGTGTGCAGGCATGGGAGCGGCTCCGTGATGAATAACGATTATCTCACATGCACAAGTTTAGTCGCTCATTCCTGCACCAGTCCCGGCGCGCTCACCGGTTCGGGGATGATGCGCAGGAACTGGCCGCGCTGCATGATTTCGCGGCCTTTGCCGCCGCGGCTGGTGACTTCGTATTTCGCCGTGCTGATGGTTTGCGTGGCGCCGCGGCTGGTTTCGACTTCCATCAGGTCGCGGTCGCCGGTCGATGCCTTGAAGCCCAGCAGCGAATCATCGTTGGCCAGCTTGATGAGGATCACGCCTTTGCCGGCGCCGGCGAGGAAGTTGACTTCATCGGCTTTGCAGAGCGTGGCGCGGGCGCAGCGCGTGGCGGCGATGATGATTTCGCTGCCGTTGATCGCGGTGATGCCGACGATCTCGGCATCCTTGGAGGGCCTGGCGTAGCGGCGTCCGCTGCGGGTGGAGGGTTCGCGGAACGGGGCCAGGCCCAAGCGCAGGGCGTAACCATCGGAGGAGGCGGCGAAGGCGTGGACGGGGGGGATCACAAGGTTCTCGGCGGACTCCACGGAGGCTGAAGCCTCCGTGCCTATGTCGCCGATGGAGCGTGGGTCCAGGGAGATGGCGTTGATGATGCGTTCGCCGTCCTTGAGTTTGAAGAGTTTCTGGATCGGTTCGCCGTAGCCTGTGGAGGCGGGGATCTCGATGATCCTGCACGAGTAGGCGGTGCCGAAGTTGGAGAAGAAGACCACCGTGGCGCGGGTCGATCCCGCCTCGGCGGCGAGGACCGCATCGCCTTCGCGCAGACGGGTCGTGCTCAGATCGCGCACTTCCTTCTGCCGTTTGACCCAGCCGTCGCGGGTGACGATGACGTGGTTGTCTTCATCGATGATGAAGTCATCGGCGCTGAACTGCGGCTCTTCGCCGACATCTTCGATGATGGTGCGCCTCTTGCCGATGAGCGGATCGCCCTTCACATATTTGGTCACGATCTCTTCGATCTCACTGCGCACGATCCCCCACCGCCCTTGTGCATCCTTCTCACTCAGCAGCTTGCGGATGGCGGCGGCACGCTTCTGTTTTTCCTTGAGCTCCTCCTGAATGACGAGGATTTCCAACCGCGCCAGGCGATAGAGCTTCAGTTCGAGAATGGCGTCGGTCTGATCCGCATCGAGTTTGAAGCGGTCGATGATTTTCGCGGCTGCATCCGCCTTGCCTTCGCTCTTGCGGATGATGCGGATGATTTCATCGAGGGCATCGAAGACGGCGGCGAAACCTTCGAGAATGTGGATGCGTTTCTCAAGCTGCCGCAGTTCGTGTTCAAGGCGACGGGTGACGACATCGAGGCGAAAGTGCAGGAAGTGCCAGAGAATTTCCTTGAGGCCGATGCGTTCAGGCCGTCCGACGGCGGGATTTTCCGTGGGGATCAGCACGGTCATGTTCACGTTGAAATTGGTCTGGAGCGAGGTGTGCTTGAAGAGATAAGCCATCACCATCTGTTCATCGCTGTCGCGCTTGATGTCGAGTTCGATGCGCACATCCGTCGTGCTGATGTCGCGGACATCGAGCAGTAAAGGCAGCTTGCGGTTGAGGACGATCTGGGCGATTTCTTCGACGAGCACCGCTTTGTTCACGCCATAGGGCACGCTGGTGATGAAGACTTTTTGGAGCGAGCGGGTCTGCGGACCTTTTTCCCATGTGCCTCGGATGCGGATGGCGCCCTGGCCGGTTTTGTAGATTTCGCGCAGCTCATCGCGGGTGTTGAGGACGTGGCCGCCTGTCGGAAAATCGGGGCCTTGGACGGCATCGTTGGCGACGAGCTGATATTCCTTGAGGTCGGGATCATCGAGCAGCTTGATGAGGGCTTTGCAGAGTTCACCCAGATTATGAGGCGGAATGTTCGTCGCCATGCCCACCGCGATGCCTGTCGAACCATTGAGCAGCGTATTGGGAATTCGGGCCGGCAGGACGACCGGCTCTTCCTTGGTGCCGTCGTAGTTGGGGCGGAAGGTGACGGTCGATTGCCCGATTTCCTGAAGCAGTTCGGTGGCGATGGGCGCCAGGCGACATTCGGTGTAGCGATAGGCGGCGGCGGCGTCGCCATCCATTGAGCCGAAGTTGCCTGAGCCATCGACGAGCGTGGCCCGCATCACCCAGGGCTGAGCCATGCGAACCATCGCGTCATAGATCGCGCTGTCGCCATGCGGGTGGTAACGGCCCATGACATCGCCGACGACGGTGGCGGACTTGCGATGTTTCGCAGTGGAGTCGAGGCCGTTCTGCCACATGGTGTAAAGGATGCGGCGCTGGACGGGCTTGAGGCCGTCGCGCACATCGGGCAGGGCGCGGCTGGTGATGACCGAGAGCGCGTAGTTGAGGTAGCGCGAGCGCGTGGCGTCGAGGAGCGTGACGGAATCGTCGGGACCATCGGAACCACTGCCGCTTGAAGCGGCAGTGCCTGGGGGGGAACCCGGAGGCGCGGAATCACCGGCGGACGCATCGCCTGCGGAGGCGAAGAGGTCCTGGTCGTCGGATGAAGAATCGGATTTGCGTCGTTTGGCCAACGCGCCGGCCCTCCTTGGCTCGAATCACACGGGAGCATGGTCTGAAACAGGCGTGGCTCCCTCCACGCACGCTGTTGTGTTGCGAAACATAATGGGAAAAAGGCAAAGTTACAAGTTCCATGTTCCAAGTTGTCGTTGCGAACAAGTCCCCACTCTTGATGCCTTCCAACTTGGAACCTGGAACCTGGAACTTTCTTTACACTGTCCCCATGTCGCGCATTCTTGGCATTGATCCCGGGCTACGCATCACCGGCTACGGGGTGGTCGAGCTCAAGCGCACTTCCATTGAGCCGGCGCTGGTCGAGGCCGGGGTGATTCGGCTCGATGGCAAGCTGTCGATGGAGGATCGCCTGGCGCAGCTGCATGTGGAACTATGCCAGTTGATCGCCACGCTCAATCCGACACGCATGGCGGTGGAGAAGCTTTATGCCCATTACAAGCATCCGCGCACGGCGATTCTCATGGGTCATGCCCGTGGCGTGATCCTGCTGGCGGCAAAACAGCACGATCTGATCATCGAGCATCTGCCTTCGACGCTCGTCAAAAAATCGATCACCGGCTACGGCCACGCCTCCAAGGAACAGATGCAGCGCGCGGTGCAGGCCCAGTGCAGACTGGCGCAGCTGCCTGAGCCGCCTGATGTGGCCGATGCGATCGCGATCGCCCTGACCGCGGGACGACGACTTTGAAAATCAGCAAGTGGATGCGAAAGGCAGGCGAAGGTTGGAGAAGCATTGAACAACCGCGTGTTGCCCTGCGTATTGTCGCAACTGACATTCCATATTGACGCCCATCGGCGCGATGCCCATTGTTGGCGCAGCCGAAAAAACATCGCCCGATTCTCATGCGCATGGTCTGCGATTTGCGTATGAATGACATCAGGCAATCAGGGCATCCCCGATCACGCACCCCCGAATCGACGGCAAACATCTTGCATGGCACTGTTTACGTCGAAAAAAACGCGCTGCCTGATGCGTGTGCAGTCAATAAGCACACTTGACTACGATTGCCGAATCGGGATACTCGATTTTCCTGAAGCTGGTTCGGCACTCAATGATCGCGCGGCCCGTTGAGCTTTTGCGAAGGCTTGACACCCGCTTGGGCCTTGCTGAGTGGACAGGGACGATCCAGGTCCCTTCTTTGGGCCGCTTTGGTTTTCAGTTGTCGGGCATTGGCAGTGTCGCATCTTATTTTGGGTGCGATGGCTTGAACCCGTGGCGATGGATTGGCGAGGTGCGCTATGCGTGTTTTCATGCTTGGGTGGGAGTTCCCGCCGTTTATCAGTGGTGGTCTGGGGACGGCCTGCTACGGCCTGACCAAGGCGATGAGCCAGCAGGAGACGGATGTCGTCTTCGTGTTGCCCAAGTCGGTGGGCAATGAATACTCCTCGCATGTGAAGCTGCTCAGCCCGCAGGTGCCCGGCGCAGCCGTCGGCGATCGCTCGCCCGCCGCCGTCGCATCTTCGTACCGGATCGCCGGCAGCGGCCCGGCGGCGCAAGGCCCGGTCTTCGGCGGTCCCGCAGTCGGCTCCACAGAGTTTTCCCACGTCATCTTCAAGGCCGTGCCTTCGCGGATGATCAGCCCTTATCAATCCACCGGCGGGAGCGTTCACGCTTCCACGGTGACGATGCGCCAGCCGGTTGATCCCGCCCTGGCGCCGATCGATATTCTCGGAGGCGGGCCGCAGCCTTCCTCTTCAAGCGGGCACGGCGGCGCATCCCACGGCGGCGGACCGGCGGCCCACTATGACGGCGATCTCTTCGCCGAGGCCCATCGCTATGCCCGGCTGTGCGTCGATCTGGCACGCGGTGAAAAGTTTGATGTCATCCATGCCCACGACTGGCTCACCTTCCCCGCAGGCCTCGCCGTCGCCAGCGCCACCGGCAAGCCGCTGGTGGTACACGTTCACTCGACGGAGTTCGACCGCGCCGGTGAAAACATCCATCAGCAGGTCTATGACATCGAACGAAGGGGCATGCAGGGCGCCATCCGCGTCATCTGCGTCTCCCATCTCACCGGCACCATCGTCAAGCATCGCTACGGCATCAACCCCGACAAGATCGATGTGGTTTACAACGGCATCGAAAACGGCACCGCCTCGGCGGCGCAGTCCAGCGGCAGGGCGCCGATCGCCAAGGGCGACAAGGTCGTGCTCTTCCTGGGCCGCATCACCATGCAGAAGGGGCCGGAGTATTTCGTCCGCGCCGCCCGCAAGGTGCTGGAGAAATACGACAAGGTGAAGTTCGTCATGGCAGGCTCGGGCGACATGGCCAAGAGCGTCATCGAACTGGCCGCGGCGGAAGGCATCGGGCACAAGGTGCTTTTCACCGGGTTCCTGCGCGGCAAGGATGTCGAGAAGGTCTTCAAGATGGCCGACGTTTACGTCATGCCTTCGGTCAGCGAGCCGTTCGGCATCGCTCCGCTGGAGGCGATCAGCCACGATGTCCCGGTCATCATCAGCAAGACCAGCGGCGTGGCGGAGGTGCTGCAAAACGCCCTGAAGGTGGACTTCTGGGATGTCGAGGAAATGGCCAACAAGATCATCGCCGTGCTGCGCCATCCGCCGCTGAGCTCGACGCTGCGCGAACATGCGGACATGGAAGTCCGGCAGCTCACCTGGGACGGCGCAGCCACCAAGTGCGGCGAGGTCTATGCGAAAGCGGTGGCGGCGATGCCGTGGTAGTTCTGCAGGGTAAAAGCATATGGGAGGGCGAGGCTCCCGCTGGGAGGGCGAGGCTCCCG
>CAZYPK010000196.1:867-8235 GCA_964649195.1 uncultured Phycisphaeraceae bacterium | reverse complement strand
ACTTTCAAGCTGTCCAACGATAAACACTTTGTCGAGAAGCTGATTGATGTGGTGGAGAACGGAAAACGGGACAAGAACGGAAAACGGGGAACGGAAAACGGGACAGGTCCAATTAGGGCAAGTATTGGACCTGTCCCGTTTTCTCCGCTCGTTTTCTCCGCCTCCCGTTTTCTCCGCCCCGGCGGCATACAACGAGAGCTTGACCTGCGGCGTGGGATAATCCACCTCGACGACGGTGGAGAGGCCCAGGTACTTGTATTTCACGAGTGTGGCCATTGGATCACATTAGTGCGCACGTTGAACTTGGCACTGTCAATTACCCTTCTTTCGAAAACGGTATACATAAAGTCGTATGCCAATCACTATGCACGCAACTAGTCCGGATGCGATTCCATACTGAAGGCCTGCAATAATAATCGAAGTTGTATAATCTAAATTTGGATCAGGAGGCAAGTCGACAATGGGTATTGATATTTCATTGTCAATCTTAAATTCTTTGTCTGTGTGCTGACTTGATAGTCGAAGTTGCACGTCCCATGCAATCATTAGGGACGCCGCGATAGAAGATACCAGTGCTATCGTTGTCAATAACGCCACTATCCGTGCGTAGGCAACCCAAGACGCACGGCAAGTCGTTGTAATTGCCGCCTTTATGGCAACAAATAGGGCAAGAACGACAATCAAGAGTAGTCCAATGTTTGGACCTATAGCAATACCCAATTAACACCTCCGCTTGTCAACAACTACCCATAGTGTATAAGAAATTATCTCAAAACACTGAATCGAGCCGATGACTATCCGTGCCCCCTTATTGAAAGGAGCCACGGATGGCCAAGCGCAAACGCAAGGACGAGCCGCCGCCGACGATCTGGCATGTGCCCGACGAGCTTTGGGAACGGATCAAGCCCATTCTCGACACGAGAACGGAAAACGAGAACGGAAAACGGGACAGGTCCAATTACGGCAAGTATTGGACCTGTCCCGTTTTCTCCGCCGTGTGGATGGCGACGGCGTGCAACATCAAGAGGAGCCTGATTCTGCTGGGCATGGCACTGACGCCGGTCCGCACGGCAGGTGTGAGCGCGATCAGCGCGCGCCGACGGGATGAAAAGCAGCGGGTTTCATTAAAAAAGCGAGTGAACCAAGCGGGCGATCCCGCACGAAATATTAAAACGATTGAACGTGGGGCCGGATGAGCGGTTGTTCAGTGGTCCCACATGGCTGTGCACGCTCCACACGCCTTAATCGAATGTGTTTCAATAGAATAAGAACGCTTTTCGAAAAATCTCGCGCTCAGGCACGTGGCAATGGGGTTTTGTTCCAGCCTCTTTTTCGATCGGGCGGTGAATATGTGGGCTATACTAGGCCATGATGCTCTTCCTCCATTCTAAATTGCGATGTTGCGCGTGGGTAGTCGCTGTGGCGGCAACCTTTACGCTCCCAGCCCGCGCCGAAGACGCAAAGGCTTTTTTCAATTCGCTTTACGCTAATCGGGTGCGACAAGTGAAAGCGACGGCCGACCACGCAGACGACATCGCACTGGCTAAGGAGATGCTGACGACCGTTGCGGGCATTGAAAGGACCGACGTGGTCTCGCTCATCTGCGACGCTGTGGTCGACCTTACGCAGCGGCATCCCGATGGCATTCACGTGGCCGTTGACGCCCTCAAATTGCTGGGTGACCGCGTTCAGTCACGCCAAGCCGAAGCGCAAAAAAAGACGATCGACCTGTTCATGCGCGAGTCGGTCGGCGGCAGCCCCAACGCCAAGTTGGAGGCGTCGCAGGAACTCGTGAGCCTGTTCACCCTCGGGGCGGACGAAGAGGTAGTCGCAGGCAACTATGATGAGGCGCTCGCTCAGCTCAGACAGGCCATGGCGGCGGCGCAGCGGGCCAAGTTGCCCGCTGTCGACGAGATCAAGTTGAAGACCGACCGGGTGCTGCACCTCAGTCGCACGCAGAAAGAAATCGACCGCTTTCGCGTGAAGCTCTTGGCGGATGCGAACGATACCGCCTCGGCCCAGGCGCTCGTGCGGCTGTTCACTGTGGACCTTGACAAACCGGCCGACGCGGCGAAGTACATCGATCGCGCCAAAGACCCGCAGTTGCAAAAGCTCGTGCCGCTCGCGGCACGCGGAATCGACATCGAGACGGCCGACCTGCTCGCGCTGGGCGAGTGGTACCTTACTCAAGCGGGAACAGCCGCAGCGCCTGCGAAAGAGGCGATGTGGCGTCGCGCTTCCTCCTACTTCGGGCGTTACCTCGAATCGCAACAGGGTGATGCACTCGGACGTACGAAGGCGCAAGTGCTGCTCAAGACGGCCGACGATTCATTGGCCAAGGCCGCGGCACAACGTGTGAAAGATCGCGGCGAGGCGCGATGGATCTCTGAGCAGGCAACCTACAAAGCCAGTTCGCAGCACGACCGCTACGCGGCGCTTCCGGGGCTGCTCAACGGAGGAAAGGGCCTCTACGATGGTGCTTTTGCCTTCCATACCGCTTCGACCGGTCCGGGAAACATCGTCATCGATCTAGGAAAGCCGATGCTGGTTTCTCGCATGTGGATCAAGAACCGCACCGATTGTTGTAGTAAGAATGCCAAGGGGATGACCGTCTCGTTTTCGCTGGAGCCCAAAGTCTCCGGTCGCGCGGTGTGGACCGCGCAGAAACCAGAGGCCGAGTGGACGGTGAAGCTGGGCGAAGCGAAATGGGCGAGGTATGTCACGTTTCAACAAGCGCCCGAAATGACATCGTTTCACCTTGTACAGGTCAAGTTGTTCGGTTGGAAGCAATGATCCGTCATTCCCAGCCAGAGAACGGAAAACGGGACAGGTCCAATTAGGGCAAGTATTGGACCTGTCCCGTTTTCTCCGCCTGACTGATTTTTCCAATCGTATGCGAGGAACTGTGTGGACGCAATGGATTTGTTGTGTCGTGGATTTGTTGCGTCGGTTAAGAGTTCGTAGGGTGGGTGCTGCGCGACTCGGATGGCAGCATGAAGGGCGTCCCCGTTGCGTGCCCTTGCTGCCCGCGAGGGATATCATTTGTGAGAAGTTCATCCGGGACTTCTGAATAACCCCCGAGGTGCCGCGAACCGGGGATTGCGAAGCCGCAAGCGGCTTGGGCGTGAGGTTATTCAGGAATCCCCCCCGCCCACTCGACCAGCCACAGGATCAAACTCATGCGTTTTCAACTCTGGAAGGTCATCCGCGCCGCAACCGCCGCCTGGTTCATATTGCCGGCGCTGTTCGTCTTTGCCGCTCTCACCGCGTCCGCTCAGGAGCCTGTCGCGTTGCCGGCCAAGGATCGCTTTCATCTGTTTCTGCTGGCGGGGCAATCCAACATGGCCGGGCGGGGTGTTGTGGAGAAGGAAGACAAGGTTGCCCATCCGCGGGTGTTTGTGTTGGGCAAGGATGGCCGGTGGAAGCCTGCGATTGATCCGCTGCATTACGACAAGCCCGCGGCAGGCGTGGGGCTTGGCCGGTCCTTCGCCATCGAACTGGCGGAGAAGGATGAGAACATCGTCATCGGTCTGATCCCCGCGGCCTGTGGCGGCTCGCCGATCTCCACCTGGCGGCCCGGGGCCTCCCACACCCAGACCAAGAGCCATCCATACGATGACGCCATCGAGCGCACCCGGTTGGCCATGAAGCAAGGCACGCTCAAAGGCATCCTCTGGCACCAGGGCGAATCGGATGGCAAGCCCCATCTCGCCGCCAAATACAAGGAGAACCTCCAGGCCCTCATCGCCCGCTTCCGCAAGGACCTCGACGGGCCGCAGCTCCCTTTCATCATCGGCCAGCTCGGCCAGTTCCCCGCCAGTCCCTGGAACGACGCCATCCGCACCGTCGATCAGGCCCACCAGTCCCTGGCGAAGGATTCCAAAACGATCCGCTTCGTTTCCTCCGATGGCCTGACCTGCAACAAGGACAACATCCACTTCGATGCCGCCTCCCTGCGGACCTTCGGCCAGCGGTACGCGAAGGTCTATCTCGACATGAGCAAGTGATCCGGGGGAGCCGGGGGGAGCCTTGATCTTTCCCCTCATCGCCATTTGAAGAAGATGGTCAGCGAGTCGCTGAGAAAGGCGAATGCTTATTACTTAATACTTAATACTTAATGGCTATTTCGGACAAATGCCCGGACGATCCCGGCGATCTCGATGTCACTAAGGTTCAAAATAGCCATTAAGTATTAAGTATTAAGTATTAAGTATTAAGTATTAAGTAATAAGCATTCGCCTTTTCCTGCTTTCCAGAGACCATTCGGTTTTTCAGTGGTCCCAATGGTCAAGTGAGACGATGGCGGTTTCGTGGATTCGGCCCTCACCTGTCTCCATCGCCCCGCTGCGCGGCGATTGAGACGGTCCTCTCCCCAAGGGAGAGGGCGAAGCGGCAGGCCCTGGGGTACATGCGATGGCCCTGGGTGCGGGCGGGGGCTTCTCGACCTGCCGTGGATATGCGGATAAACTATGGGGAGTTCTGAATAATCCCCGATGTGCCGCGAACCAGGGATTGCGAAGCCGCAAGCGGCTTGGATGCGGGGTTATTCAGGAGTTCCTATGGGGATTCGTTCACCTGTGCGAGAGTGCTTTGAATGTTGCGGAAGATGATGCGAGCCAAGATTCACCGGGCCACGATCACCCAGTGTGATCCGGGCTATGTCGGGTCGATCACCATCGATGCCGACCTGTTGCGTGCCGGCGGCATCCGCCCCAATGAGGCGGTGCTGGTGCTTGACATTGACAATGCGGTCCGCTTTGAGACCTACGTCATCCGCGGCGAGCCGGGCAGCGGCATCATCGGCGTCAACGGGGCGGCGGCCCAGCTTGTGGCGCCGGGGCATAAGGTGATCATCGTGTGCTTTGGGTACCTCGACTCGCCGGACCTGGATGATCATGTCGCCACCGTGGTGCTTGCCGATGAAGACAATGCGGTGGGGCAGGTGCTCAAGTATGACAGTGTGATCGATGAGCCGGTGCGGAGGTGAGGGGAAAAACAGGAAAGCAAGAAAACAGGAAAGCAGGAAATTCGGAGGAAGCCATCATGGGACTTTTGAATAACCCCCGATGTGCCGTGAACCGGGGATTGCTACGCCGCAAGCGGCTTGGATGTGAGGTTGTTATTTAGGAGTCCCGATGGCTTTCTCCGAATTTCCTGTTTTCCTGCTTTCCTGTTCTCCCGCTTTTCCTTGACTTCCCATGTCCACACCCGTCCGCATCAGTCTGGCCAACAAGTGTCAGTTGCTGTTCGGCGCGGCGATCGTGATCATTCTCGCGGCGGCGCTGACCATCGGCTTTGCCCGCATGCAGACGCTGGTCAACGAAGGGCAGCAGCAGACGGCCCGCAAGCTGGCCGATGCCTGGTTTGACGGCCTGCTGGAGATGCCCCGGCCCTTCAACCTTGCGACTTCGGGCAGGCCGGTGACCGGTGGCGATGACCTGGCGGATGGCCAGGAGGATCCGGCGTCGCTTCCCAGGCCGGTGCTCTACATGTCACTGACCGCCACGCCGCAGCCGGCCGCGCCGACCGGACAGGATGAGGTGCTCAAGCAGGCCATTTCCCTGTTTGAGACCCGCGACGACCGCCACGAATACTTCACCCAGTCCTACGATGACGCCGGCCGGCGGCTTTACGTTTACGCCCGCGCCATCCGCAAGAGCGATCTCATCCGCCTGCGGCAACGGCTGGTGCGCGAGCTGGCGCCGGTGCCGGGCAACGAGACCGCCCCTCCGCCGTATCCGCCCGATGTCGAGACCTCGCCCCTGGCGGACCCTTTGCATCAGGTGCTGCTGATCAAGTTCCGCACCGATCTGGCGGACCGCCAGCTCACCCTCAACCGCATCTACATTCTTGCATCAGGCCTGGTGGCCGGGCTGCTGGCCATCGGGGCGTTCTGGTACATCACCACGCGGATCATCCTCTCCCCCGTGCGTCTGCTGCGCGACACGGCCGAGCGCATCGCCGAGGGGGACACGAACATCCGGTCGGACATCAACACCGGCGACGAGTACGAGCAGCTTTCGAGCGTGTTCAACAACATGGTCGAAAGGCTCAAGTCCAATGAGGATGAGCTTCGCCGCAACAACAAGAGCCTCGATCTGAAGCTGGGCGAGCTGGCCCAGACCAACGTGGCGCTTTACGAAGCCAACAAGATCAAGGGTGAGTTTCTCGCCAATGTGTCGCACGAGCTTCGCACGCCGCTGAATTCGATCATCGGCTTCGCGGAGGTGCTGGAGGACACGATCGTCGGGCCCAACTCGACGATCGAGGAGAAGCGCAAGCGATACATTCACAACATCATCACCTCCAGCAGGCGGCTGCTGGACCTGATCAACGATCTGCTGGACATCGCCAAGATCGAGGCCGGCCGCATGGAGGTGCGCGTCGATACGGTGAACATCAGCGACACCGCCGAGGGTTTGATGACGCTCATCCGCCCGCAGGCCGAGAAGAACGGGGTCCGTCTTTCGACCAGGGTGCAGCGCGGTCTGCCGCTGATTCAGACCGATGCCGGCAAGGTGCATCAGGTCATCTTCAACTTCCTTTCCAATGCGGTGAAGTTCACCCCCGAAGGCGGCAGCGTGACGCTGAGCGCGGACCTCATCGAAGGCCCCGCGCCCAACATTCGGGCGGGGGAGAAGCGCGTTCGTCTGAGCGTCACCGACACCGGGCCGGGCATTCCCCATGAAATGCAGGATCGCATCTTCGACAAGTTCACCCAACTCGACAATTCCGTCATCCGCCAGCACGGCGGCACCGGCCTGGGGCTGACCATCAGCCGCGATCTGGCGAAGCTGTTGCAGGGGCGCATCGAGCTGGTCAGCGATGTGGGCCGGGGCGCGACCTTCAGCCTGATCATTCCATTGGAACTGACCAAGCACAGCGTGCCGCTGATGCCGGATTTGGATGATTCGCCCGTGGAGGTGTGAAGCGGTGGCGAGCCGCGACGTAACACGTCGCGGACGCGCCCAGCCTGAAGGCGTGTCCGGTGACGCGGCGGATGAACAGCGTCAGTCGCGCGGCGGATGGGTGATATGGGCGCGGTTGTCGCGTGGTTGCGAAGTGTGATGCCTGGCGTTTTCGAGTTCGGCCGTCGAAGGCGTGCATGACCACCCTTGAAGCTGTTCACGTCCGCGACGTGTTACGTCGCGGCTGGAGCCGCGACTCAACGAGTCGCGGACGCGCCCAGCCTGAAGGCGTGTCCGGTTACGCGGCGGATGAACAGCATCCGTCGCGCGGCGGATGGGTGATATGGGCGCGGTTGTCTCCCGGTTGCGAAGTGTGATGCCTGGCGTTTTCGAGTTCGGCGATCCAAGGCGTGCATGACCACCCTTGAAGCTGTTCACGTCCGCGACGTGTTACGTCGCG
>CAZYPK010000196.1:0-767 GCA_964649195.1 uncultured Phycisphaeraceae bacterium | reverse complement strand
GCTGGGACCATTCATCGCACGGTTTCGCTGTACGAACCCCGGCGGGTCCATTGCGAGTAGTGATCGCGGATATGGCCTCCGCTTTGATAAAGGCGGTCGTAGGTTTGCGTGGCGACGGCTTCGAGGGTCGAAGTGCGGTAGCCGCTGCTGGTGGTCGGTTGCCAGTCGTTTCGGCCGTCGTACCAACGATCGGTCTGCGGGTTGCCGCCGGTTTCGGCGGCGGAAGCGAGGCGGTGCATTTCGGGGGATTCAAGGGCAAGTATCGGCTTGGGCAGAAAGTAAGGATTTCGCGGGCGGTGGTAGCCTTCGTAAGTCGGCCCCGCCGGTGCGTGAGGGGCGGGCGACGAGGATTGCGTGTTCCGGCAGCCTGCAAGCGCGAAGCCCGCCAGGAGCAGGACCACCGCCAGCCGATGGGGTCGGTTCGTCTTCATGCTCAAGTCACAGGCGAAGGTCATGCCAAAGCCGGTGTTGAAGGACGTGGTGATCGAACAGGCGGGAAAAGCGTGAAAATCAAGGGTGTTTTCGACGCGGTTGATGCGATGTCGTCTTGTCAATGCGGAGCGCAGGTTCAGGTGAATGATGCGTGAAAGCAACAATGGCAGGGTGCGTGTCGGCTGACGACATCACAGGGTAAAAGCATATGGGAGGGCGAGGCTCCGCTGGGAGGGCGAGGCTTCGCTGGGAGGGCGAGGCTCCCGCCGAGCCGATTCGTTTGCGACGGCCCCGCTTTGGGGGCCTGAGCAAACGAAACTCGCGCGGCAGGCGAA
>CAZYPK010000195.1:4360-8239 GCA_964649195.1 uncultured Phycisphaeraceae bacterium | reverse complement strand
GCAAACGAAACTCGCGCGGCAGATGAACGATCAGGCATGATCGCCGGTCGCGCGAACTTCGTTTGCTTCAGCCCGTGGACGGGCTTCGCAAACGAACGGCTCGGCGGGAGCCTCGCCCTCCCAGTGGGAGCCTCGCCCTCCCGTTGGGAGGCTTCCGCTCTCCCGCCATAGGCTTTTGCCCTGGAGAACTCGGAACCGTGGCTTTGTCTCGTGTGCGGGCGCAGATATAATTTCCACCATGACATCAGAAAACTTCAACCGTTTGCTGGAAGCTTTGGCGGGGAGGGTTCCGTTCCATCCTTTTACCGTCGAGATGGCCGGGGGTCGGCGATTCGAGGTTGATCATGCCCGGGCCATGGTCGTTCGGGACGGGGTGGCGGTTTATCTTGCTCCCGGAGGTGTTCCGATCTGGTTCGATCACGAGAGCGTCACCGCCATCATCGGTGATGCCGCCAACGCCGCCTGACCTGCCATTTCAACGCGCTCTCTCCAGGTTGCCCCCGCATCACGGAGCAAAGACGAAGGCCACCGTGAAGATGGGGCTGGTGTTGCCGATTTCATCCTTGGCGACGAAGTTGATGGTGTGCAGCCCGACGGAGAGCGGGCCTTTGTTGGACTTTTCGATGTGGGAGCGAAGCAGCTCGAACGTGCCGTCCGGCTCGATCAGGTTGCGGATGGAATTGAAATCGACCAGGTCATCGCCATCGATGCCGTACCTGAAGCTGCTGATGGAGCCGAGGTCGATGACTCGCCCGACGATGGTGGGGTCGCTGGTGATGTCGTCGTCGGGGTCGCCGGTGTTGGTGCGGAGCCGGGCGGTGATGACGGGGGGCGTCTCGTCGGAGACGGTGGACGCCATGAGGATTCGCGGGTCGCCGTTGGGATCGATTTTGGTGCCGGTGAGTTTGATGGAGCTGAACTTGCCTGCGGCGAATTGCGAGCCTGCGTTGACATTGCCGGTCACCTTGATGGAGCCGAACGAGCTGGCTTTCTTGCCGGTGACGAAGTCGTCGCCGTCGCCGAGGATGCTGTTGGCCGGATCGAGACCCGCGCCGAAGGTCGAGTTCGTGGCGGAACCCTTGACGGTGAGCTTGCTGAACTTGCCGCTGAAGAAGAGGTCGGCTTCCTCGCCTGTGCCGCCAAAGGCCATGTCGGTTCCCAGGTCGGCGCCGGCCAGGATGACCGCGTTGATCGCGCTGCCGCTGATGGTCACGGAGCCGACGTTGTAAGCCGCGACGATTCCGCTGAAGTTCTGATTGGCCTTGATGTTTCCGAGCTTGCCCCGGACATTGAGGCGGAAGTCGGGGCCGGTCGAACCGGTGGTGATGCCCGATGCGGCGCCATCCACATACCAGGCGCCCGACATCCCGCCTTTGACGGTCACCTTGCCCAGGGCGCCTTTGCCTTCCTCGTCGCTGATGAGGATGCCGCCGGGGGCGAAGTCCTCCTTCGACTTGACCTTCTTCAATCGCGGCACTTCGATCAGGTCGTTGCCGTCGGTGTCGTCCCAGTCGGTGACGGTCAGCGATGAGATGGGCGTTCCCGAATCGATGCTCAGATCGACCACCCGGCCAAAGGTGAACTTGGCCTCCTTCGCGTTGGCGGTGCCGCCGATGGTCAGGGTCTTCTGCGCTCCTGGCAGGAGGTTGCCCAGGTCCAGGGTGCGCACGCTGCCGAGGATGGAGATGTCGCCGGTGAGATCGGTGGTCTTGGCGCTGATGCCCTTGAGCGCGCCGTTGACGATGATCGACCCCAAAGTGGTCCGGCCATTGCCGCCCTTGTTTTTGATGGTGAGCTTCGTGCCCTGGTCGGCGCCGTTGATGATCAGGTCCGCGCCATTGAGCACCATCGCCCCGTTGCCCGATAGACTGATCTTCACGGTCGTGCCATCGCCATCCACATAAGAAATCGGCGTGGCGGCAAGCAGATTGCGCGGCTCGAGCGGCTCAAGGCGCGGAGTTTCAAAAGGCCCGAAGGAATGAGTGCGGTTTTTCATGTGCGGGTGTCTGGCGATGGACATCCATCCAACCGGTGTTCGGAAAGATGGTGCGGGAGGAGGAGGTGCAAGTTTATCCCGGGTCCGGCATCGCGGCAAACGGTCGTGCCGGACAGCCAAGGGTCATTTCGTTCTTCGTCCCATCACCGGAAGCAAAAGCTCCAAATCTCAAAACCCAAATCTCAAACAAACTCGAAAGCGAGCCGAACCGAACAAAACAAAACAAAACAAAACAAAACCAATCCGAATCCGGATTCTGTTTGATTGTGTTTTTTGTTGTTGGAGCTTGTTTGGAGTTTGAATTTTGTCATTTGGAACTTTCGCCAGAGTGAATGCCGAGAATTAAACGACCCTGCCAGACACCCCGCGACGCTGTTCACGCCAGGATGTCGCGCACCACATGCCCATGCACATCGGTCAGGCGGAACTCCCGGCCCTGATGGGTGAAAGTGAGTCGTTCATGGTCCAGGCCCAGCAGGTGGAGAATGGTGGCTTGAAGATCATGCACATGCACGGGGTTTTGCGTGATGTGAAAGCCGATGTCATCGGTCTGGCCGAAGGTGACGCCCGGCTTCGTGCCGCCGCCTGCCAGCCAGATGGTGAAGGCCTGCGGGTGATGGTCGCGGCCCAGGGCGCGGCCGAGGGAGACATTGCTTTCCACCATGGGTGTGCGACCAAACTCGCCGCCCCAGATGACGAGGGTGTCCTCGAGCAGGCCGCGCTGTTTGAGATCCTTGACCAGCGCCGCCGAGGCCTGATCGGTCGCCTTGCACTGGGCGCGGAGTCCGCCTTCGACGTTGCTGTGATGGTCCCATGCCTCGTGGTAGAGATTGACGAAGCGGACGCCGCTTTCGATGAGGCGGCGGGCGAGGAGGCAGTTGCGGGCATACGAAGGCTTGGTCGGATCGACGCCGTACATGGCGAGGGTGGCGGGCGATTCGCCGGAGAGGTTCATGAGTCTGGGGGCGCTGGTCTGCATGCGGTAGGCCATCTCGTATGCCGCAATGCGCGTGGCGATTTCGGGATCGCCGACGGTTGCCAGGCGGGAGCGATTGAGTTGACTCATGAGGTTGAGCGAATCGCGCTGAAGCTGATCGTCGTAGCCTGCGGGGTTGGAGACGTTGAGGATGGCATCGCCCTGGGAGCGGAAGGGGACGCCTGCATGAGAGGTGGGGAGGAAGCCGCTGGACCAGTTGGCGCTGCCGCCGGAGAGGCCGCCGCCGGAGGAGAGAACGACGAAGGCGGGCAGGTCGCCGGTCTCGGCACCGAGGCCGTAGGAAGCCCACGAACCGATCGAAGGCCGGCCCGGTTGCGGGAAGCCGGTGTTGAGAAAGATCTGGGCGGGGGCATGGTTGAACTGATCGGTGTGCATCGACCTGATGATGGTCACCTCGTCGGCGATTCCGGCCAGGTGCGGAAGCATGTCGGAAAGCTCGGCGCCGCTTTGGCCATGCTTGTTGAACTTGAAGCGAGGCGAAAGCAGCTTGGAATCAGGGCGAATGAAGGCATACCGCTGATCCTTGACCACCTCGGCGGGCACGGGCTTGCCATCGAACTTCGCCAGCGTGGGTTTGTAGTCGAAGAGGTCAAGTTGACTGGGGGCACCCGCCATGAAGAGATGGATGACGCGCTTGGCACGCGGTGCGAAGTGCGGTTGCAACACCCTCGCCGCTTGCGGCGTAGCACCGCCGGCGGAACGCGCGACCGATGAAGCGAGCAGCGACGCCAGTGCGATCTTGCCCACGCCGACACCGCAGTCGGCGAAGAAGTGGCGACGGGTGACGGCGGATTTGAAGTTGATCATGTTGGATGCTTTCTTCATATAGCCCCGGCCTTGGCCGGGGTTCTTCGTTGGATGGTTGATTCACCTTCGGCAAGCCGGA
>CAZYPK010000195.1:0-4260 GCA_964649195.1 uncultured Phycisphaeraceae bacterium | reverse complement strand
GGCTACCGGGGTTCTTCGTTGGATGGTTGATTCACCTTCGGCAAGCCGGAGGCTACCGGGGTTCTTCGTTGGATGGTTGATTCACCTTCGGCAAGCCGGAGGCTATATGTCATTCCTTCGTCACCGCTTCATCCAGGTTCATCACGCTTCGCGCCAGCACGGTCCACGCAGCCAGCTCATCGACATTCATATTCCCAGGCGGATTGCCTGCGATTTTCGCGGCTTCGAGTTCACCTTTATTCAATCGTTCACGCTGGGCGGCGAGGAACGCGGTGAGCATCGTGCGCTCTTCTTCACCTGGCGGACGAACGAGCACGAGGCGGAACAGACGATCGATTCGCGCATCATCGTTTTGTTGCTTCTCGCTGAGCACTCGTCGCGCCAGAGCCTGTGCCGCTTCGACGAAGACGGGATCGTTCATCATGGTGAGCGCTTGCAGCGGGTTGTTGGATCGACCGCGACGCACCAAACATGTTTCACCCGTGGGGCCGTCGAAAGTGAGGAAGGCGGCGTAGGGGGTGGTGCGTTTGGCGAAGGTGTAAAGCCCGCGGCGATAGCGATCTTCACCGGTGGCGGCGGGCCAGTTGAAGCCGCCGTAGCCCAGAGAGGTGACGCCTTCGGGTTGAGGCGGAAAGACGCTGGGGCCGCCGATGCGGCGACTGAGCAGGCCCGAGGCGAGCAGGGCGGAATCGCGCAGCATCTCCGCTTCCATGCGCAGGCGCGGGCCGCGCGCGAGGAGGATGTTTTCAGGATCGCGCCGGAGCAGTTGCGGGGTGATGCGCGACGATTGGCGGTAAGTGGCGCTCATCACGATGAGCTTGTGCATTTGCTTCATCGAGAACCCACGCACGGGAGTGCGTGGGCTTCGGGGTGTTTTCTGTTCCCTGTCTTCTGTTTCCTTTTCCGTGAATTCCACGGCGAGCCAGTCGAGCAGTTCGGGGTGCGAAGGCTTGTCACCTTGCAGGCCGAAGTCTTCGGAGGTTTGCACCAGACCGCGGCCGAAGAAAACCTCCCACTGGCGGTTCATCACGACGCGGCCGACGAGCGGGTTCTTCGGATCGACCAGCCAGCGGGCGAAGTCGAGGCGGGTGGGGAGAAACTTCGTCGGATCGGTTGGGTGCGGCGGGGGGAGTTGAGGCTCGAACGGATGCACCACACCCAGCACATCCGGCACGCCCGGCTCGACCGCCTCGCCCGGTTGCAGGAACTCGCCGCGCTTGTGGATGCGCGTGACCCGTCGATCGAACCGGCTGCGTTCCTGCATCACCAGCGTGCGCGGAGCGCGCGGCTTGGTCGCCTCCAGCTTCTCGTATTCGCGCTGCCAGTCGGCCAGCAGCGGCGTGGTGCGGGCGAAATACTCGCGGAGGTTCTGGTCGCTGCCGTTCCAGGCCGGACCGTCGCCGGCGAGCATGTTCTCCAGATCGCCGGGCAACGACGACGCTTTCACCGGCGCGTCGCTCCTGGGAACCGACAGGCGAAACTTCCCGATCGTCATCTGATGGATGTGGCGCTGGTCGAGCGTGAACCGCGCGGTGAACCGGCGGTCATCAACGGGCGGGTCCTTGAGGATGAACACCGCCTGGTGGGATTTGCCCGTGCCGCCCTTGATCGACCACGCCGTGTCCGGGTCGCCGTCGATCGCCAGTTTCGCCGACCGGCCCGGCTGGGCGAAGCTGTGAAAGGCGTCGGAGAAGATGACACGCTTGAACGGCTCTCCGGAATCCAGCGGCGAGATGTGCATCTCGAACTCGCCCAGGTGAAAATCACCTTCCGAAAACAGCGGCGCCCTGCCGGGACCGCCCGCTGGCAATCGGGGGTCGGCAATCACTTCAAGGCGAATGGCATTGACCTGCTTCATGCCGATGACGGTCTCGATGGTGTAAACATTCTGGTTCGGGTTGTCGCCGGTGACGGTGATGGTGCCGTCGCTCTCCTGCTTGAAGGTGCCGCCGTTGCTTCCAGTGATCTTGTGCGGCAGCGGAAAGAGGTGATACCAGTAGCGCGCGGTTTTTTTCTGCTCATCGAGCCAGCGGTGGTATTGAAACTCGAACTGCCGCTTGCGCTGCTCCTCTTCGGAGAGCGCGGAATCGGCCGGCAGGGCGGCGCGGCGGGCGGCATGAATACGAAATCTGCCGAGCATGTGCTGCGAGCCGTGCTGCTGCGAGATGGCGATGGTCATGATCGCGCCCTGCGGCTTGTTGTTGTTGCGGTCCGGCTTGGGGTTGATGGGTGTGGCGAAATGGAACGTGGCGGTGCGCGCCTGATTGATCCTGCCTGAGCCGTCATCGATGGCCCAGCCGGTTTGCGCGTTGCCATCGATCGCGGCGGAGATGTCAAACCCCTGCTGTGAAACATCCGCCTCCGCACGGTCGATCTTCACCGGTTCGGGTTTCGCGTCGCGCAGGTAACGCTGCTTCGCGTCGATCGTCACCTCGCTGATGACGAAGTTTCCGTTGGCCGCCAGCCCCGGCCCCGTTCCGGGCAGCGCGGGGTCGGGCAGCGCTTCGATGCGGATCGCCGCGATGTCGAGTAGATCGACCTCGGCGGTGATGGTGTAAATATCCTTGACCTCCCGGCCCGGATCGATGCGGATCGACTTGTCTTCGAGCACCGTCGCCTTGACGCCGGCACGGGACTCGAACTTTTTCGGCGTGACGACGGACCACTCCAATGCTTCGGGCAGCTTCGCGGGGAATTGCCTGAGCATGTCGTCGCGCAGGGCCTGCCGCTGTTTGCCGTAGGCTTCCCATTGCCGGCGAATGTCGAGTGTTTCGACATCGACCTCCGGCTCGTCGGCGTTGTTGAAGAAGGCGAAAAGCCGGAAGTATTCCTTGTGGGTGATCGGGTCGTATTTGTGCGTGTGGCACTGGGCGCAGCCGACGGTCAGGCCCAGCCAGACGGCGGCGGTGGTGCTCACGCGATCGGCGACGGCGTGGTAGCGGAACTCCTCGACATCGATGCCGCCTTCCTCGTTGAGCATCGTGTTGCGATGAAACCCCGTGGCGATGAGCGAAGAGAACGGCAACGGGCCGAGGCCGATGTTGGGCGGCTCTCCCGGCCTCGCGCGTCCGTCTTTGTAGCCCCAGCGGTTGTCCAGCATGTCGCCTGCCAACTGCTCGATGGTGAACTGATCGAAGGGCATGTCGTCGTTGATTGCGCGGATCACCCAGTCGCGGTAGGGCCAGATGGAGCGGATGCGATCTTTTTCGTAGCCGTTGGTGTCGGCGTAACGGGCCAGGTCAAGCCAGCGGCGGGCCCATCGCTCGCCGTAATGCGGCGAGGCGAGCAGGCGATCGACGAGGCGTTCGTAAACGGCGGGTGTCGGGTTTCGGGTTCCGGGTTCCGGGTTCCGAGTTGAAACAATTTCGGATTTCGGATTTGGGATTTCGGATTGAGGTCGGGTTGGATCACTGCCTTTCAACTCGGAACTCGGAACCCGAAACTCGGAACTTTCTTTCAACTCGGAACTTTCTTTTTTCCACTCCTTCACAAACGCATCGGTTTCCTCCGGCGTCGGCGGGATGCCGATGAGGTCGAGATACACCCGGCGGATCAACGTGTGCGGGTCGGCTTCGGGAGATGGCGACAGGCCTTCACGCTCCAGACGATCGAGAACGAAATGATCGATCGCATTGCGAGGCCACCCCCGGAAGTCTTCATTCTTCAACTTCGGCAGCGCAGGCCGCCTGGGCGCGACGAAGGACCAATGCCTGTTGTACGTAGCCCCTTCGTTGATCCATCGTTTGATGAGTTCCACCTGCTGCGGCGTGGGCCTGGCGCCCTTGGGCGGCATGGCGAATTCCTCATCGCGGCCATCGAGCACCTTCATCAGCCGACTGCCGGCCGCATCGCCGGGCACGATGGCGCGCTCATCGGAATCAGCGGGCTTGAGCGCATCCTTACGAATGTCCAATCGCAGCCCGGACTTCTGCTGATCCGGTCCGTGGCAGGCGTAGCAATACTTCGAGAGCACCGGCTGCACCTGCATGGCGAAATCGACCGGCTCGGCGGCGAAGGATGAAACCGTCGTCGCCCGGAGCATCACCACGATCGTGAGCGCAGCGCGAACGAATGGAATGGAGCAGGTGAACATTTTCACATTCTACGGCAGGAGCGCGATCAGGGTAAAAGCATATGGCGGGAGAGCGGAAGCCTCTCGCTGGGAGGGCGAGGCCGCTGGGAGGGCGAGGCTCCCGCCGAGCCGTTCGTTTGCGAAGCCCGTCTGCGGGCTGAAGCGAACGAAACTCGCGCGGCCGGCGA
>CAZYPK010000194.1:0-8271 GCA_964649195.1 uncultured Phycisphaeraceae bacterium | reverse complement strand
GCGCGCTGCTGTGGTACAGGCGATTGCACAGATTGAGCGTTTTGAGATAGTTTCTAAGTATCTGGGCCAGTTCCGCATCGGTCCAAGCCATCGGCGACTCCGCCGACAGACTCATCAGATGAGTCAGCTTCTTGCGATCCAGCGAATCAACGCGTTCTTTCATCGGAGGGCTCCAACATTGGTGATCACCGTTGATGATTCACGAATCTCTCATCGATCCTGCGCGCCGCCGCTGCTGAAAAGAAAAATCACCGGTCACGCTCCCAGCGCCTGCATCAGTTCCTGAAGTTCCAATTCGATGGCTTCATCTGAATCCGCGTATTCAGAGATGATCTGCCGGATATGCCTCGCAAACATCCGCTTGCCAGTGATCAGCAGGTTGGCGGCATGCGCAGGCGAAGACGTGGCGGCGATCTGCATGAGCGCTTCGTAAGGCGGTGCCGGGATGTCTTCAAACAAAGGCTTAAGCAGTCGCGCCTCAAATACCAGCCATACATCCGATCGACCACCCTGACAGCACTCGCTTTCCATCAGTTCCAAAGTCCTGCGCAGAATCTGCCTGGCCCATTCCGTTTCAAATGGAGCAGCAGGATCAGCCTGAGCCGTCGGTTCCGAGGCTCCGTCAAGGGACACCATCGGACTTCCCGCCGACCGCTTTTTTGCCATCGAATCGCGCCTGGCATTGGAAAGGTAACGATCCAGTGCGGTCAGAAGATAAGTCCGAAACCGCCCCTTCGACTGGTCGGCCCCGCCAACCAGATCCTTCTCCAGAAGTTGGCTGGTCACAAAACCCTGCACCAGATCCTCCGCCTCCTCAGCCCGGCAACGCTTGCGAAACACCAGGTGAGCGACCATCGCCGGGCGGTACCGACTGTAAAGCGCCGACAACCCCTCGCGTCCTCTGGCAACAAGCGACCATCGCGTCGTTGGAAACCGGCCATCCAGGTCGTTGGACATCGTCATCTCCACGCAATGAGAAAGGCCCTGAACCGATCGAGCTTAATCAAAGGGAACTCCTGAATAACCCCGCGTCCAAGCCGCTTGCGGCTTCGCAATCCCTGGTTCACGGCACATCGGGGGTTATTCAGAACTCCCAAAGGGCGTCAAGCCGTCGCGGAGTTCAAAAATAATAATCGCCGCAGCGCAGGATCCGGCGACGACCTGTGTATCCCTTCACGGCAACGGCCGGTACCAGCCGCACAAACACCAACGACTCATGTCTCCTCCCCCTTAGCGCTTGACTTTTCCCGGCCAGTATCCCGATGGTACCGGTAGGCCGCAAGAACGCGGTCAGCGGCCTGGCGACATGCTCAATGTTCGCCACCTCTCCCCTGCACTTGTCGTTCTTGACGCAGTACGCCGTGGCGAATTCGTGATAGGCATTGAAGAGAAAAGCTGATGCGCATCAATCATCGTGATGTGCGAGCGACCCCCGGTGCGACTGGACGCCGGTGGCAGTTTGTGATTGGACACCCACTGAGCGATCACCCGGTCATATTGCAGATGGCTGGCATCGGTGCCGTGCATGCCAAGGTAAATGTCGGTGCCACAGAGAGTGACGACTGCCTGGCCGGACGCTTTGTGCAGACGATAGGACGGAGGTTTTTTGGGGTTGACGGGTCATGTGAGGCTCCTGACAACTTGCTTAAAACGGTAAACTACCGTTTTAAGGGGTTGCTTCCGACCTCACTGCCCGACGCGAACAGGCACGCCAAACCGCGTCAGGTTCACTGATAATAAAAAGCGGGCGACGAGATTCGAACTCGCAACATTCAGCTTGGGAAGCTGACGCTCTACCGTTGAGCTACGCCCGCAAAGTTCAGCATTTATGTCTTAAGTCTCTGTAATTTCTACTGTAACGACACTTCTCTGCATCCCGCCCTATCCCGCTCCATCCCCTGTGATCCCGTAATTCTACGGCATTGTGCGGCAATACTGCGGCAATCCGGGTATCATTGCCGTAATAATCGGGACGTCCAATGACTAGGAATCCCAAGCACAGGAGGCTGCCATGGCTCGACCCCGCAAAGCTCCCCGACTCCGAGAAAAAGCCGGTTACCTTGTCACCGACGTGCGCAAGCCTGACGGCACCCGGACCACGGTCCACTTCGGCCCCGTCGCAGACACCGCCGGTGACGCAGCTCGCATCTACGAGCTGTTCGGGCGTTGGCTCAAGCTGTTTGAATCGAATCCGCATAAGTGCCTGTCTTACGGATCGCCCTTCGAGGCGGTCGAGAGGATGTCACTGGCCAGCGACATCGAGACCATCAGCGACTTGATTGAATCCTATCTTATCTTCGCGGAGACTGCATTCAAGCTGACCCGCCGTGGAGACATCAACCCGCACTATCAGCGGCTGGCTCGCGCCATCGACTTCATGGCTCCGTACCGGGCGTGGCCGGTCAACAGTTTCGGCCCGGATGATCTGCGGGACGTGCGGCAGATGATGATCGACTATCGCTATGGGCGCGGGAAAGAGGAACGCAAGCGGCAGTTGACGCGCGCCAGCATCAACCAACACATCATGCAGCTCAAAAACATGTTCACCTGGGGCGTGGGCCGCCGCGCGGTCGAGCCGGCCACGGAGCAGGCGCTGCGCGGCGAAGTAAGGCGGCTGCGCTACGGACACGCCGGCACCACCGAAGGCACCAAGCGGAGCAAAGTCACTGACGAAGAGTTTGAGAAAGTACTCAAAGCCGTCAACCCCGTGGTCGCGGCGATGCTCAAGTTGCTGCGCGGCACGGTCTGCCGGCCCGAGGAAGTGGTGGTCATCCGGCGACGAGATCTCAACACTGTTGATCCCGACTGCTGGCTCTACGTGCCGCGCTCGGATGAAACGCCCATGGGCAGCCACAAGACCCTCGGTGCCGGCGACGGCGAAGGTCAGGTGCGCATCATCCCCTTCACATCGTCGGCGCAAAAGCTCCTTCAGCCTTTTTTGGACGCAGCCCGATCAGATGAAGCGTACCTCTTCAGCCCGCGTTCTGCGGTCCTCGATTTCGTCGAGAAACGTTTTGCTGAGCGCACGACGCCGCTGGATCAGGGCAATCGTCCCGGCACCAACCGTCGTGAACATCCGATGATTCAGCCTGGCCAGCATTACCTCGTTAACAGCTTTTACTCGGCGCTGCAGCGGGCGTGCAAGCGCAGCGGCGTCAAACCTTTCAGCCTCTACGATGTCCGTCGCGCGAGCCTGACGGACATTGACGCGACGCTGGGGCGCGAGCAGGCTTTCCGTCTGATCGGTCATGCCGACCCGAAGACGACGGACATCTACAATCTCGAACTGGTCCGGCGGATGGTAGAGCAGGCGAAGGAATATGAAGCCGCTCAAGGAAGTCAGACCTGATGCGCTTTGTTTCGCGAACCCGGAGGACGGCCGCGCCGGCTGCGTCGGCTGCCGTGGGATTTCAAGCGGTCAAGATCGGCGCGGCTGAACACCAGCCGACCGTTGATGACTTTGCGCGGCAAATCGCCGCGCTCGATCAGGCGCTGCATCGCGTTGTCGGGGCGCTTAACCGTCATGCCGAGGTAGCTGGCGGCTTCCTTCACGTAGAGCACATCTTTACTCGGCGGCACCCCCTTCGTATCAGGAGCAGCCTTGGCCGGCATCGTCTTGATCTGCGAAAGAGCCTGTTGAATATCCTCGATCTCGCTGATCCAATCGGCGATGACACCGATCGCCTCGTCCAGACCCATTTGCCGGGTTTCGAGGGCGGTGATGTGGCTGGCGCATCGCTTCGCAAAATCGTCGGCCGTGTGCGTGCCCAGCTTGCCAGCGATCTCGCCCAGGCAGATGCGAACGTCTAAGTAGCCGGGAACGGCCCGCGGATTCCAGCGCTTGGAGAAGACATTGGCGGCACACGCGGCGTTATCCAAAGTGTCTATCAGCGCGCGCAGTTCCGACTGGGTCAGCAATTTTTCTGGGCGCGGCGACGCTTTGACGAATCCAAGAAGGTCAGGCGGTAGCCGGTTGGTGATCCACGCGGCGAACCGACTGTCTGAACCCATCTCGGCGGCGATGAGGCCGGCGGGCCATTCGCACAGTCGAATACGAAGGCAATGCAAGGGAGACTCGCTATTCGTGGTGTCAAGCATGACGTGCCGTCTCCTGTAGGGAGGTTGTTGACACAAGATCATTCCTGTTGAAGATGCTCTTCCAACGCTCGGCTCCGCGCTGCCAGCAACTGAGCAATGTTGATTCGCAGGGAATCTCATCAAACCCGAAAGACCCCGCCAACGCGGACACGCGATCCAACACGGCTCTGCGATACTCATGTTCGTGCTGCGGGCCGAGTTCGCCGAACCACCCCTTGAGGGTCTCGTTGGCGCGCAGCGGTGAGCATGACTTCGAGTGAGCAAGTGCCAGGTGCATGGCAAGCCTGTCCCACGAACGCTCGGCGATCGTGACTGCTACCACGTCCTTCTGCCTCTCAAGGCGATAGCCGAGCCAATCGACGCAATCGCCAGCGCACAGATCGAATACGCCAGCCGACAGTCCACCCTTGAGCGGGGTACCTGCGGCAATCAGCCGTTTGGCCAACTCCTGGTGGGCAGTCTGCGCATCGTCAGCGGTGCTGCACATCACAATGAGGTCATCGGCCGTACGCAACAGAGGCCACTGAGGGAAGTCCCGCCGCCAAGGCTTGTCGAGAAAGTGATCGAGGAACACATTGAGGAGGAACGGCGACAGAGGCGAGCCCTGCCGAATGCCTCGTTTGCCACCCGCGGTGCCGACCAATTGCACGAACTTGACCACGTCTTCTGGCAGTCGCGTGCGCAGCACCTGGAGGAGTCGCCCCGTGGGCACCACATCGAATGCGTTCTTCACATCGTCGACCGCCCAGTGCCAGTGGTCTTCACGCTGGGCCAGATCAAGCAAGGTCGGTGGCATCGGTCTGCCCGGCGCGCAGTCCATCGACAGCACAAAGCACGGCGTGAGTATCGGGCGACACCATTCCTTGCGCCACGCCCCATTTGAAGATGGTCCGGATCCGAACGACTTGACGGTTGACATATCGCCGCGACCATCCCTTTTGAACCATGATGAGCCGCATGGCTTGGAGAGCCGGTCCACGGAATTCATCGACGAGCGTGTCTTCGTACAGTTTGTTCATCATCTTGAACAGCGACTCGAAGTTCGCCTGTTCCGCCGTGGCAGAACCGTCGCGCCTCCGGTAGCGTTCCGCGGCGTGCTTGCGAAAAGCGTTGAGCAACTCGACCATCGTGATCTGATTCGTTGGCACCGGGAGTCTGCCTCCGCCGGCCAGAAACTCGGCAACCAGACGGTGATACTCCCGGCGCGATTCGGTGGAGTCGTAAAGCCCCAGATAGTGGCGGTGACCATTGAGAACAACAAAGGCGCGATCGCCCTGGGTGCCGGACTGCCGGCGATACTTGGGAACCTTGGGTGAGTTAGAACGAGGCACGGTGTGACCTCCCATTAGAAGGCGTATCAACTGATACGTCTTCGGGTTTGGGTTACGGCCACACCATCAACGAGATGGGTCAGCGGAACATCCGCATTTGGCTCAAGTTATCTAAAAAGCGGGCGACGAGATTCGAACTCGCAACATTCAGCTTGGAAGTTAGCTGGCCGTCTATCGCGAAAATGCCTTGAAACCCAGTGTTTTCGGGGCTTCTTGCAACATCATACCACTCTCGCATTCCATTTCAAACAATCGCGTTTTCTCGAAGAAAATGGTGGTAGTCACGGAGATAAGTGGTAGTAAAGTGGTAGTCGATTTCTGGAACTCAATTCTGAGAATGACATCCGACTCGATGATGCAATAACCAAGTGAGATGAAATTCGCGGACTCGTGGAGGTCATTGCACGTGAGGTTTCATGGTTCTGACTTTCAAGGGGTCGCAGGACTCGGCGCGATCGGATAGTTCCACATGCGACCCAGCGTTGCCTGCTCGGCCTGGCCGACACAGTTCATGGTGCCGCCCCCGGCATCCCGGCTTTGTTCAGATTGTTGATTTCCGCTTCAAGGCTTTTCAACGAAGCCAGGATGTCCGTCCACGCCGGCGCTTTGCCAAAGATCATCTCCTGCATCTGTCTGTAGTCCGCCTCCAGTTCCCTGCCCCTCGCCTCTGGTGGCAGCAGGTGGAATGTACCCGGATGGGCGTCTTCGTACTTCGCCCACGCGCTGGGATAAAACCGCTGCTTGAACGCCACCACATCCGCGAGCAGCTTTTGGTCCGCCAGCGCCGCAGCTTTCACCGGGCTGGCAGCCAACTGGTGCAGGTCATAGTAATGCCGTGAGTAGTTTGCCGGCATGACTGTCACCCGATGTGCCTGCTGATGAAGAATCGTCGCCTTCTCCCAAAACGTGCGTTCAGCCTTGATCGCGACCACCGGGCATGCCGGGTCGGCGAAAACCTGGCCGAAATGCTCTGCCGCGAAAGGTCGAATCGTGTATTGGTCTTTGGGCACCCAAGAGGCCAGTGGACCGATTTCCAACTTCACCTGCGGGCGCAGCCCCGCCAACTCGAACGCTGCCGGGTAACGGACGTCGATCGTGTTCGGGTCATCGGCCGACAGCATCGGTTCAATGCCCGGGACCGCCGCAAACAGTTTCTTCAGTTGCGGGAGCAGAACATCTTTCATGTACCGGGCAGCCCGTCGATTGAACTCGCGATTGAAAGCGTCCTGCCTGGTGCCTGATGGCTGCGCCGCCCATGGATACTGCCCGCCTTGGCCGTAGCCCAGCAATTCCCAGTTCAACACCAGGTCGATGTCCTCCGAGAACCGCTGAATCAGGTTGAAAACTTTCGAGAGCGAAGTGCCGCCCTTGAAAACCATTTGTCCTTGAAGCTGCGGGGCAGCAAACATTTTCTTGAGCACCCAGCACACCCAGAAATCCTTCTCGGCTACTGCCGGGTGAATCCCCATCACCCCGGCCGTGGCATCGAAGAGTTCCCTGCGCTGCTCATCGGAAAGCGCGGCGACTTTATCCATTGGCACCCTCCCGGCAGATGCGCTGAATCGCGGCGTACACCCAGCCTGTGACCCGTTTCGTATCCTTGAGCACCGCCGCCCGCTTCCCTGTCGCAAGCCACCGGCGGATGTGCTCAATGGTCTCACCGCTGATGCGCTCCTGACCCAGCGCCTTGAGAGCTGCGACGATCACACCGCTTTCCTCGTGGCGGAATCCGGCCTCCTTGAGTGCCGCATGCTGAAAGCTCAGTGTCGTTTTGCCGATTGCATATCTGCGACTGGGACCGTCAGTCTGATAGACATATCGCCCGGGCACCTGGGTGGACAGACCGATCAGATTCAGCGCCGTAGCACCGCTGGGCTGAATCCGCCAGCCAAACTTGCGCCCCTACGCCCTGGCGACCTGATGGAGGTCCGGTCCCATCTGCTTCTTCAATAGATCGCTGTGTCGCGGGTAGTCATAGATCCCACGGATAACCCGGCGGATGGTGCCCCTGTCTGTCAGGCGCATCAATGCCATGTCGATCGCCTTGCGGCTGCCGAGGTCGGCAAAATCCTTCTGGGAGAATGCCCAACCCCTGCCATTTCCGTAAATGCGTGCAAGAGCTTGTTTTTCAGTTGAATTAGCCATTTTCGTAACACCGATCTTGTAGCAAAAATAACGTGTTTTGCCTACAAGATCAAGGCCGATCATATCCCGGATAGAAGTGAAAGCAGAAAGCGGCGGCTCGCCAAGCTCAGGAGGCATGAGGCATGAAGCAAAAGTGCTACCGTGTCTGCCCATTCCAAAGGCTCACACCAGATCAATCATCGCCGCGCACGTGCTACTCACCGGCACATGCGGCGCATTCATCCCCGGCCCCTTTCGGCACAGCGTGATGAAGACCGGCAGCGTCTTCGGCAGTTCGCCCACCTGTTTACTCATCAGCGGGGTCAGTCTGAATCGAATCGTGCCGCTTCCCGGCACCGGCCCCATCGGATGATCGAAATGCGAAATCGTCGCGCCGCCTGGCAGGTCGAACATCAAGCGAAGTGCGAAGCCTCCGAGCATGGGTTCAGATGACTGATACTCGACGCGCCCTGTCACCGGCTCCGTGGCCACCTGCCGATCGGCATTGTCGATCACCAGATGCGTCAGCATGATGGTGGGACCGACGTCACTGCGACTTCAGCTTCATGTTGCCTCGGTCACGCCAGAGTCACGACCCCATACAAGTAACGACAATACTGCCCGCGAGGGAGACAACGCCTAGTGTAGTGACGCATAAATAAGGCAATTTATCACCCGCTCAAGCGTTCTTCCTCTATCTTCGAGGAACGCTTCATGA
>CAZYPK010000193.1:0-8305 GCA_964649195.1 uncultured Phycisphaeraceae bacterium | reverse complement strand
TCCGTTCGCCAAGGCGAACGGCTAAATGCGCCGCCGCTGCCTTCACCCTCATCGAACTGCTGGTGGTCATCTCCATCATCGCCCTGCTCATCGGCATGTTGCTGCCCGCCCTGGGCGCGGCCCGGGCCACCACCCGCAATGCCGTCTGCCTTTCCAACGTGAAAATGCTCGCCACCGCGTCGCTGCTTTATCAGCAGGATGATCCGCAGGAACGCTTCGTCGGGTTCATCACCGGCTCCGACCGCAAAATCCTCCTGCTGCCCTACACCAACTCCGGCAGGAACAACGCCGACACAGCCGTCGATCAGATCTGGCACTGCCCCCAGAACAACTCGCGCGGCGCCGACGGCAAGATCGATGCCGCCGGTTATGGCTTCAACTCCAACATGAACTTCATCCCCCTGCGCATGGTCATCAATCCTTCCCAGACCGTCTGCCTCGGCGACGGCGGCGTCAACGATTCCCTCCAGCCGCAGACCGCCACGCACCTGATGGCGCCCTCCAGAACCACCACCGCCAACATCTGCCGCCCCAACCCCAGGCACGATGGCAAACCCAACATCGGCTGGATCGACGGCCACGCCTCCGGCGAGGAAATGAAGGAACCCTTCTACCCAGGCAAGCCCGGCGAATGGACCGGCAACGGCGTCACCGACCCCGGCAGTCCGCAGTACAAGGATCAACTCTGGGATCGGTTTTGAAATTTTCAAATTTGAGATTTGAGATTTCGGATTTCGGATTCCCTTCCGCCTTGCTTGTTTCGGATTTCGTTCTTTTTCCACGAGCTTCCCATGAACCGTCCGCTCCAAAATCTCTTCGCCGCCCTGCCGATGCTGTTGATTGCGCTGGTGGCGACGATGATCTCCAGCGCTTCATCCTCGCCGTCCAAAGTGCATTCACTTTCCCACGGACCGTGGGCGGGCTGCGACAGCCTGGACATTGCCGTCCACGGCAACATCATCGACCTGCTCATCGGCGCCAACACCCGGACCCCCGATGGCGAGAAGACCTGCATCTTTCGCCACACCCGCAGCCGCGACGGCGGCGAAACCTGGTCCGCCCCCGTCATCATCAGCGGCAACGGCAGGCAGGCTGTGCCTCACCATCGCGGCGCCGATGCACGCATCATCGCCCGGGGCGATCGACTCTTTGCCGCGTGGACCACGCCCGGCACCGGCTTCAAAGGCACCGGCCCGATGGGCGCCGCCCTCTCCACCGACGGCGGCAGGACATGGCAGGCCGGGCCTGATCCTTCCGATCAGAAAACCACCGGCGCGAGCCGATTCCTCGCCCTGGCCGCCGATGATCACGCCTTCCACCTTGTCTGGCTCGACGACCGCAACAAACTCCGCGGCCTGCGCCACGCCTCCTCCACCGACGGCGGCAAAACCTGGTCCGCCAACGCCACCATCGATGATTACACCTGCGCCTGCTGCTGGAACACGATCATTGTGGGGGAAGCCGGCGGAGCCGGGAGAGCCATAAGAGCCGAAGGAGCCAGAGGAGCCGAAGGAGCCGAAGGAGCATCGCGTGCGCAAGATTCATCCGATCGCTCCGTCCGCTCTTCCCGCTCCCCCGGCTTTTCCCTCTTCGTCCTCTACCGCGACATGAAGCCCAGCGACATGGGCCTGGCACGCAGCGACGACGGCGGCAGGACATGGGAAAAACTCGGACACGTCGGCAAATACGAATGGCTCTTCGATGGCTGCCCGCACGTCGGCGGCGGACTGGCGATGACCCAATCCGCCAACGGAAGGCGGCAACTGTTCGCAGCGGTCTGGACCGGCAAGCCCGACAAGGTCGGCTGCCATCTGCTCGCCTCCGATGATGATGGCCGAACATTCCTGCCCGTCCGCCGCATCGGGGATGACACCGCCAGGCATCCGACGCTGGCCGCGCGAGGCGATGCGCTTTGCATCGCCTGGGATGACCTGGCCGGCGACGATCGCGCGACCTTCGTCACCGTTTCATCCGATGCCGGCGCGACGTGGACCCCGCCGCGGCGGCTCTCCTCGCCGGAAACCCAGGGCAGCCACGCCCGCGTCATCGCCAATCCCGCCGGCGACGGCTTCATCGCGTTCTGGACCGAATCGACAGGCAACCAGCCGCCGGTGCTGCACCATCGGACGGTGAAGGGGAAAGAAAACGATTAGAGCCGGGATAAGAGCCGCGACTCAACGAGTCGCGGACGTGTCCAGCCTGTAGGGGTGTCGATCGCGCGATGGATGAACCGCTTCGGCCGCGCGGCGGTTGTCAATGCACGGCGGATGGGTGACATGCGCCCGGTTGTCGCGTGGCGGCGAATGCGAAGCCTGTCGCTTTCGAGTTCCACCGTCGAAGGTGTGTTTTACCACCCTTGAGGCTGTTCACGTCCGCGACGTATTACGTCGCGGCTCGGATGACCGCCATCAGCGAATCCGCGAATAGTCCGTGGGCTTGAGCGGTTTGCTGAGCACCTGCTTGACGATCGGGGCGTCCTTCTCCGTTTCCGCCTTGGCCGCCAGCCAGACCGGGTCCGCGCGGAACGCCTTCCACGAAGCCTCGGCTGATTCCTTGCTCGGATAGGCGAGAATGTAAATCAGCACATCCTTCTCGTCCGTGGGCATCCAGTAACCGATCAGTTCCATGCCATGCTTGACGAAGAGCTTGTTGGTGTGGTTGCGGAAGCGATCGTTAAGCGCATCGAGACGGCCTTCGTGGCAGTAATAGGTTCGCATCTCGAAATAGCGCTCGCCTCGCGCATCATCGGCAGGCGAAGGGGCCGCGGCGCAGCAGCCTGAAAGAGCGACGGCGGCAGCCAGAAGAACGAGGGCGAAAAAGTGGGACATGAAAACTCCTGAAGAATGAAAACAAAAACAGATGAACCCGTTTGGCGGCAACCCCCCCGGCGACGGGTGGCTGGGGCTGAGTCCGCGAAGCCCCGGCAAGGGGAGCCGGGGGAGCCGGGGCTTCGCAAAGCCTCAGCCCCAGCCACCCCGCCGAAATCATATCTTGCCACAAGAGGTGAGCACACCCCTTTTCACCTGTGCAGCATCGACGCCTTGATTTCCCCGATCCAGTCGCTGACCTCCGATGACCTGGTGATATGGTGCACCACATCCAGATACTCCAGCACCGGCAACTTGTGCCCCTTGTCGAACAGGCCGCGCGCCAGGCTCATGTCGAGCTGCGAATAAAAGACATCCTGCCCTTTGATCGCCGCCGCCGCTTCGCGGAGCTTTTCCACGGCGGCGCTGTCGCGGCCATTGATCAGCTCCACCCGCCCCAGGGCGATGTTCGCCGCGTGCAAGGCGACGGCCTTGTCGGAGGCATCGGTAAGCTGCGGCGAAAGGTTGATCAGGTCATGGGCCGCCCGTTGAGCCTTGGGCAGATCGACACCATCGATGGCGACGACGCTCAGATGAATCGTCAGGTTCGCCTTCTCGCGCGGGCTTTTGGCCTTGATGATCGCCTGCTCGAACGCCTGCACCGACCGGCGTGCATGGCGATGCTCCGGGTCCGCGGGCGAGGCCAGCGCCAGCGCGTGATAAGCCCTGGCCAGGTGCGCGATCCAGACCGGCGACTGCGGATCCCAGGCGACGGCCTTTTCCAGCAGCGGCGCCGCCTTGTCCGGTTCGGCGGGTGCGTAAAACACGCCCGCGTTGCCGAGGATGATCGCATCCTTGCCGCGCTCGGCGACCTGCCTGTCCCACAGGGCCGACGCCTCATTGAAAGCGGTGCGATCGGGCAGCGCGGGAATCTCGGCGATGGGCGTGGCCAGCACCGCGGCGCGGGGCTGATGCTCGATGAGCCAGAGCACATGCTTGTTCGCATCGCGCTCGGCGGCGGCGTCGCCGAACTGACCGCGGTAATGCCAGAGCAGATCGACGCGCGACTGGATGTCGCCGGGGCTGGTGAGCAGCTCGAACTCCACCGTCATCGCCTGGGCGGCGGTGAACTGGCGCACCGGCACGACGGCGGCAAGCTGCGGCTCCAGCGGGGCGGGAGCGGGCGGGGTGGTGTCGCAGGCGGAAAGGAACAGGACGAGAAGCGGGATGAGGAGGCGAGAAGTCATGGGATACCGGTGAGAAAATTCAAAATCCGAAGCACATCTGAATAACCCCCCGATGTACGTTGCTACGCCGCACGCGGCTTGGACGCGGGGTTCATCGGGAGTTCCCTTTGCCTTTCCGCCTTGTTTTCACTTCACGCCGAACACCTTCCGCAGTTCCTTCTCCGCCCCGTCGGGTGCGATGACGATGACGGTGTCGCCGGCGTTGACGGTGTCGGCGCCGCCGGGGACGAAGACATTTTCATCGCGTCCGATGGCGGCGATCATGCCGCCGGCGAGGAACTTGACATCCTTGAGCGGCCTGCCGGTGACGCCGTTGGCCTGATGGGGGATGCGTATCTCGAAAACCTCCGCCACACCCTTGGAGAGGGTGGTGAGCCTGCGGAACGGGCCGGATTCGAGCAAGGAAAGAATCTGCACGACGGCGGTGGCGCGCGGGCTGAAGGCGCGATCGACGCCCACGTGCGAGAGCAGATGAAGATAGGTCGATCGCTGCTGCACGGCGATGACGAGCTTCACGCCTTCGCTCTTGGCGCGGGCGGCGAGCAGGATGTTGCTTTCATCATCATCGGTGAGGGTGATGAAGGCGTCGCACTGGTCGAGGCGTTCATCGTCGTAAACGTCTTCGCCGGTCGGGTCGCCGCGCAGCACGGTGACCCATTCGAGCTTGCCGGCCAGTTCCTCGGCCCGCTTCTGGTCGGCTTCGATGAGCCGCACGGAGAACGCCTTGCTGTTGAGCGCCCTGCAAAGCCAGACGGCCATCGAGGTGCCGCCGACGATCATGATGCGTTTGCGTTTGTCATCGCTGGTGTGAAACATCTGCCGCGCCTTGTCGGTGCCCGCGACATCGCCGATGAGCGTGACGATGTCCCCGGCATGGATGGCGGTGTGGCCGTCGGGGACGAAGGGTTGATCGTCGCGGTCGATCATCGCCAGCCGGGTGGAGGCCGGCATGCGGATGTGCATGAGCTGTTTGCCGACGGTGGGCGAATCCGCCGAGACCACCACCTGCTGCAACTCGATGCGGCCTCTGGCGAAGCTTTCCACCGCCACCGCGCCGGGGCTTCGCAGCGACTGGGCGATGGCGACGGCGGTGGTCTGTTCGGGGCAGACCAGGTGGTCGATGCCCAGGTGACGGGCGTAATTCAGGTCGCCCATCTCCATGTAGGCCCCGTGATGCACGCGGGCGATGGTGCGCTCGGCGCCCAGGCCGCTGGCGATGGAGGCCGAGAGAAGGTTGACTTCATCGATGTTGGTGGCGGCGATGAAGAGGTGGGCATCGGCGCAGCCTGCTTCCAGAAGCGTGCCGGCGTGGGTGGCGTTGCCGTGCAGATTGCGGACATCCATCACCTCTTCGAGGACGGCGAGCCTGGCCTGCGACTGATCGATGATGGTGACATGATGCCCCGCCCCGCCGAGCACCTCGGCGGCGTGCCTGCCAACCTCACCGGCGCCGCAGATGACGATGTTCATGGGGGAATCCTAGGGAGAGGCGGAGGAACATCAGGAAAGCAGGAAAACAGGAAAGCAGGAAAGCAGGAAATGGGAGACAGGAGGCAGGAAATCGGGCGGCATGACACGATGCCGTTGGTTTTCATTTCCTGCTTTCCTGCTTTCTTGATCTCATGCTTTTCTTCCGCCCATCACGCGGTATCCGATATCGCGGCGAAAAAAACCGCCTTCAAAGTGTATCTTGTCACATGCCGCGTTCGCTTTCTTCTGTGCCTCGGCCAGGTCCTTGCCCAGGGCGCAGACGTTGAGCACCCGTCCGCCGGCGGTGACCACATCCTTCTCGCGGTTGCGGCCGGTGCCCGCGTGGAAGACCTTCACATCGGGGTCCTCCTCGGCGCGTTCGATGCCGGTGATGATCTTGCCCTTGGCGTAGTCGCCGGGGTAGCCGCCTGATGCCATGACCACGCAGCAGCAGCAGCGCGGATCCCAGTCGATCGATGCGTCGTCGAGTTTGCCGGTGCAGGTGGCGAGCATGATTTCGACGAGGTCGCCCTTGAGCCGCATCATCAGCGGCTGCGTTTCGGGATCGCCGAACCGCGTGTTGAACTCCAGCACCTTGGGTCCGCCGGCGGTGAGCATGAGGCCGGCGTAGAGCACCCCCTGGTAGGTGATGCCGTCGCGGCGCATCGCATCGAGCATGGGCACAAGCACTTCGCGCTCGATGGCGGACATGACCTTGTCGCTGATCAGCGGCGTCGGGCAGTAGGCGCCCATGCCGCCGGTGTTGGCCCCTTTGTCGCCTTCGCCCACCTGCTTGTGGTCCTGGCAGGGATCGAGCACGAAGATGTTCCTGCCATCGATCAGGGCGAGGACGGAAACCTCCTGCCCCACGAGCCGCTCTTCGACGACGATGGTGTCGCCCGCATCGCCGAAGACCTTCTTCACCATCATCTGCTTCACCGCGTCGGCGGCCTGCTCGCGGTTGTCGCACACGGTGACGCCCTTGCCCTTGGCCAGCCCCGCCGCCTTGACGACGACGGGGGTTTCACGGTTCATGACATAAGTCAGCGCCGCCTCGGCATCGCCGAAGGCGCGGGCCTCGGCAGTAGGCACAGAGGCGGCCCGCATGATCTGCTTGGCGTAGGCCTTGTCCCCTTCGAGCCGGGCGCCCGCCGCCACGGGGCCAAAGACATGACGCCCCGGCCTGGCCAGCCGGTCCGCCATGCCGCCGCACAGCGGATCTTCAGGGCCGATGACGATCAGCTCGACGCCGTTCTGCCGGCAGAAATAATCGATGGCGTCGGCGTGCTTGGTGTTGACCGGCTCATAAGCGAGGTCCACATTTTCACCCAGCGTTGCCGTGCCCGCATTGCCGGGGGCGAAGAAAAGTTTGCCGCACCGCCTGGATTGCTTGAGCTTCCAGCCCAGGGCGTGCTCGCGTCCGCCGGAGCCGATGACGAGGATGTTCATGGATTTTGTCATGGGGCGGCATGATAGGAGATGCACGGAAGAGGTGAAAACGCGCGGGGCGAAACATCCGCCCTTTAGCCGTTCGCCTTGGCGAACGAAAGTGAACCGAGGTTTCAGAACAACAGCCCCGTCGAATCCAGCAGCGACAACGCCGACCACTCGCCGATGATGATCAGCACGCCGGCCACGTACAGGATGCCCGTCGCCGACTGGTTGGCCCTGCGCCGGACGCAGTCGTAGGTCATCCAGGTGAAGATGGCGGTGACGAGCAGCCCCACGGCATACCGCGCGACGATCATCATCATCAGCCAGAGCTGGCTGCCCGTCTTCTCCGCGCCCAGCCAGGGCGCGATGCCGAAGATCGCGCTGAAGATCGCCCGCAGCAGCAGCAGCGCCGCCAGCATGAGCACGAGCCTGCGGAACGGGGCCTGGGTCATCTCGTTGCCTGCGGTGAGGTAGGCGTGGCCCAGGAGCATGGTCATGAGGAACCCGCCCAGCAGGCCGCCGGAGATGGCGACGGTGGCGGTGAGGGAAATCCAGGTGGCGATGGAGAGGGGCGTCTCGGCGGATTCGGGGGTGTGATGGGAGAGAATGTAGGCCGCGGAAACGGAGGCGGAGATCGTCGCCAGCACAAAGCCCAGCCCCGCCGCGATGCGCTGCCGCCGCCGGTACCCCAGTTGCACCGCCATGAGCTGCACCAGGAACGCCACGGCAGGCGCAACCACCCCGGCGATCGCCCCGCTCTGCGACCAGCCATCGCTCCTGACCACCGCCGCGACGGCCACCACCAGCAGCGTCACCGCAATCACCCCGCCCAGCCTCAGCCAGCGCAGCGTCACCGCAAACGGATCACTGATCGCCTGCGTCAGGCCGATGCCCGCCGTCAGCAGCAGTAACATGGTCGCAATCATGCGGCACAGTGTAGCGACAGCGGAAACGGTCCCGATCTGAATTCATGGATCTGAATTCATGAGACATGCTCCGCAGAAAACCCCAAACCCGATGGCGAGGTCTGTTTCCGGGGGTAAGCCTTCGGGATAGTGAAGAAAAGCAAGAAAACAGGAAAACAGGAAAACAGGAAAGCAGGAAACAGGGACAGACCACAGTACATTTCATGTTTTCATGATTTCATGCTTTCCTGATTTTCCTTGATCCCCCCTGCAATCTGTTGTCTCGGCGGCTACCCTGTTCTGGCATCCATCCAACAGCTTCAATATAAAACCACGAAATCAGGAAATCATGAAAGCAGGAGATGCGACCTGGAAATATCGTGTGACCCCAGGGTAAAAGCATATGGGAGGGCGAGGCTCCCGCCGGGAGGGCGAGGCTCCC
>CAZYPK010000192.1:0-8369 GCA_964649195.1 uncultured Phycisphaeraceae bacterium | reverse complement strand
AAGTTGAAGGACATACGTCGATGCCGATGAGACGGCTTGTAGCGTTGTAGTATTACTTAATGGTTATTTCAAGGCAGAAAAGGCATCGAGGCGGACCACCGGGGGTGGGGAAGTTCACCTGCCTCTTTGCCTTTCAATAAGTATTAAGTAATAAGCATTAAGTAATAAGTAATCGCCTTTTGCCTTTTCAATATCGCCTTGCTTTCCCGGCTGTTTTCCATTCTTCAAACAGCAAGGCGCACTCCTGCCTGAGCACATCGGGGGTGAGAAGCACCGGGGAGCCGCCTGCGGATTTCATGTGTTGATTTGACAGGGGCAGTTCGCTGAAGCCGGCGTCCTTCGCATCCGCGATCGAGGCGCCGAAGATGATCCGCTTCATTCCCGCCCAGTGAATCGCGCTGAAACACATCGGGCAAGGCTCGGTCGTCGAGTAAAGCTCGCAGCCGGCGAGCTTGATCGCGCCCAGCTTCGCGCAGGCGCCGCGAATGGCGTGAACCTCGGCGTGGGCGGTGATGTCGGTCGTCAGCCAGACATGATTGTGCGTGGCGATGATCACCTCATCCCCGCGCACGATGCACGCCCCAAAAGGCGTCTGCCCCGCGGCGATGCCCAGGCGGCAGGCTTCGATGGCCAGCTTCATGAAGGATTCATCGCGCGAACCGGCGGTCATGGGGCCTCGCTTGTGCAGGGTGAAAAATTTGGGGTGGCTGGGGCTGAGGCTCTGCGAAGCCCCGGCAAGGTGAACCAAGGGAGCCGGGGCTTCGCGGACTCAGCCCCAGCCACCCGGAATCCTCCGGAATCATATCTTGCCACAAAAGATGGGCACACCCTGAGAATCCGCCGGTTGAAATTTTCATCCGCGAGAAATCGAAGCATGAACCGGGGTCCTTTCAGCGCCGGTGCCGTCGCGCTTCCAGGCGGCTGCGAATGCCTGTGGGGTCATCCCGCAAGTCGTTGGCCTGGCGCACCGCCTCCGATGCCCGCGCGTTCTCCGCCAGATGGGCATCGACCTCCTCGCGGTGACGCAGGTAAAAGGCGATGGTCGAATAGACATCCGCCTCGCCGAGCGAGGGGTACTGATCAACGATGTCATCGGCGGTGCATCCCTCCAGATAGGCGGCGATGACGGTGTCGAGCGTGACCCGTGTTCCGGCCACACGGACCACGCCATCCTCATCAATCCGAAGGGGCGCCGGTTCGGCAACAAGTGAAATGGACATGGCGGATTCCTCGATCAGGCGACGGCACATCATACGATCCACACCGGCGCGATTTCCACTCATTTCACACTCCGCCTCCGCAGCCACTTGAGTTCATCGGCCTCGAAGAGCCAGGCCCCGCCCAGCACGATCGCCGCGCCCAGAGGCAGCAGCATCAGGAGCTGCATCGCCGACTCGGTGCGGGTCATCTGCGCGGCATCGAACATCAGCGTCAGCGGCAGCAGCGTCGCGGTCATCACGCCCGTCAGCATCGCCGTGAGCCGCCAGCCTTTCAGGACCTCCTTGCCCACCACCACCGGCACCACGCCGCGCAAGGCCCGCGTCATCAACGCCACCTGCATCACCGCGCTGATCGCCGAGGCCCACGCCAGACCCGCCACGCCCAGCGGCCAGATCAGCAGCAGATTCAACACCAGGTTCAGCGCCACCATCCGCAGGCTGATCTTCAAGGGCGTCTTCGCATCCTTCACTGCGTAGAACGCCCGGGTCAGCACGTGGGTCATCGAATAAGCCCAGATCACCGCGCAGTAGCCGACCATCACCATCGCCACCCGCTGCGACTCGGCGAGGCCGAACTCGCCGCGCTCGTAGATCAGCCTCGTGATCGGCACGCGCAGCAGGATCAGCCCCGCCGACGCCGGCAGCCCGATGAAGAACGTCAGCCGAAGACCGTGGTGGAGAATCGTGGTGAAGTCGGGGGAGATTAAGTTCCGAGTTTCGAGTTCCGGGTTCCGAGTTGAAGCGATTTCGGATTTGTCTTCCTGCCCTTCCTCCCCTCCGTGCCTTCCTGCCTCCGTGCCTTTCAACTCGGAACTCGGAACTCGGAACTCGGAACTTTTCATCCTCTCCTCCCCTCCGTGCCTCCGTGCCTTCGTGCCTTCGTGCCTTTCTTCCCCCTTGCCTTTCAACTCGGAACTCGGAACTCGGAACTCGGAACTTGTTCCCGCCGCTCTCGACAGTGCCGGGAAGATCGCCGTCGCCACCGCGATGCCGAAGACGCCCAACGGGAATTGATAGAGTCGCTGGGCCCAGGTGAGGGCGGCGACATCGCCGGTGGTCATCGGGTAATCGAGCGTCATGCCCAGGAGGTGCAGTTGCTGGGGGCCATCGCTCTTGGCCGAGAGGGTGAAGGCGATCAGGTAATCGCCCAGCGTGTTGATCTGGAACACGCCCAGTCCGATGAACATGGGGATCATCATCGCCAGCATCCGCCGAAACGCCGGGCCGGCGCCGGTGAAGATGGTGGTGAACTTCTCGATGCGCAGCACCATCGCCAGTTGCCAGAGCAGTTGCATCAGTCCGGCGACGAGGACGGTCCACGAGATGAGGACCACGGCATGGGTGGTGGAGGCCGCCGTCTCGACGCCGCCTGAGACCTTCACCGCCGCGACGGTGCCGGCGATCATCACCAGGTTCAGGAAGATCGGCGCCGCGGCAGGCGCCCCGAATTTTCCATGCACCTGGAGGATGCCGCCGATGAGCGCGACGATGCAGATCATCGGCATGTAAGGCAGCATGATCATCGTCAGCCGCAGGGCCAGCGCCGTGTCGCCGCTCCACTGGCGGGCGCCGGCCATCGCCAGCAGCACGAGTTCGCCCACCAGCGTCAGCCCGCCCAGAAAGACCACCATCACCGCGATGCACAGCGAGGCCAGCCGCTGCGCGGTGAGGCGATCCTTGCGCACCAGGTCGGTGTAGATGGGGATGAACGCGGCGGTCAGCGCCCCTTCACCAAAGAGCCGGCGAAAAAGATTGGGAATGAGAAAGCCGATGGAAAAGGCGTCGGCGGTCGCGGAAAGGCCCAAAGCCCCGGCGAGCACCGCGTCGCGCACCAGGCCGGTGAAGCGCGAGATCAGCGTCATGACGCCCACGATGATCGCGTGGCCGACGAAGCGTTCGGGCGTGTTCGCCGCATCTTCGCCGAGGCTGTCGGACTTCGACCCGGAGGGCGACCCGGGGAGCGCTCCGGGGGCCGCTCCGGGGGTCGCCTGCTCCGGGCGATCGCGCAGCAAGCCCCGGCGGCGCAGCAGTGTGATGAGCGCGATCCACACCGCCCAGACCACCGCCGCCGCGAACATGCCCCACATGTGAGCCTGCACATCCCGCCACTCGGCGCCGCGCTCCGTGAAGCGATGCTGCATCCATTCGATCAGCGGCGCGATCAAGGCCATGACCGTGAAGGTGAAGATCGCGTTGCTTCGGGCCTTCCCGCGCCCGGCGCCCAGCGGCGCGGTCGCCCCCAGCAGCAGCGTCGCCCCCAGACCGCCAAGGAAATGGGCCACGTAGTCCCCGCGAATGTAGCCCATCCACTCAGGCACGATCCGCCACACCTCCACGCCCTCGCCGAAGTGCTCGTTGATCAGCATCACCCCGCTCAGCGGCATCACGATCGCCAGCAGAATGCGGGCCGCCAGCACGCCCCAAGGCAGCGCCCGACCCTGCGGATGAATCAGCAGCAGCGTGATGTAAACGATCGACACCGCCGTCAGATCAGCCGTCACATCCGCGCCGCTGATCGTGCGGCCGAACATCCCCTGCGTCAGTTCATCCGCAAACGCATAGACCCCGACGATGATGCACCCGAGCGTGAGATTGATCAGGAAGCCGGCCCGCCGTCCTGCGACATTGGAGAAGACCATCAGCACCGTCAGCAGCATGTAGGTGAAGAGGTGGGCCCATTTGTCGGGATGCACATGTTTGATCGTGGCCAGGGCGGCGTTGACCGAAGGCGACTCGGCCGAGTGCGTCAGATAAAAAAGCAGCGGCCAGTAAACGAGCAGCGCCGGCCGCGCCACCCAGGTGAGCCACGCCAGCCAGCGATCGACGCGCGACGACGGCCGGGGCGACGCAGGCTCGCGCGGCAGCGAAGGTTCCGCCATGGCCATCTGTTCATCCGACATGCAATTGCCTTCCGCGCAGCCACCGGGCATCCATTCCGCCCGAGGTCCCATTCATTATCGAATCATCGGCCCTGTCGGATTCAGGATATCCCATTGCCGGAAGCAAAAGCTCCGAATCTCAAATCCCAAATCTCAAACAAATTCAAAACCGATCCGAACCGGGCAAAACCGATCCGAATTCGGATTCTGTTTGATTGCGTTTTTTGTTTCTGGAGCTTGTTTGAAGTTTGAGATTTGTCATTTTGGAACTTCGGACAGAGTGAGTGCGAGAATTAAACGATCCTGTGTCGCCGCCCAGGGCAAAAGCATATGGCGGAAGAGCGGAAGCCTCCCGTCGGGAGGGCGAGGCTCCCACTGGGAGGGCGAGGCTCCCGCCGAGCCGTTCGTTTGCGAAGCCCGTCCGCGGGCTGAAGCAAACGAAACTCGCGCGGCCGGTGATCGTTGATCGTTCGCCTGCCGCGCGAGTTTCGTTTGCTCAGGCCCCCAAAGCGGGGCCGTCGCAACCGAATCGGCTCGGCAGGAGCCTCGCCCTCCCAACGGAGCCTCGCCCTCCCGGCGGGAGCCTCGCCCCACCCATATGCTTTTACCCTGTGTTGCCGCCGCCCCTTCTTTACGCCCGTCCTCTTCCGCCTTACCATGTCGGCTCACCAATCGAGGGTTCCTTCATGCCCGCCAAAGCGATCCATCCCGCCGAGGAGTATTTCCGCAACATCTGGGCTTCGATCAAGTCGATCGCCATCGGCATGAAGATCACGCTCAAGTACATGTTTCAGCGCAGCGTGACCATCAGCTATCCCTACGAGCGCATCGCCTTCGCCCCGCGCTACCGGGGCATCCACGAATTCGAGGCCGACCGCTGCATCGCCTGCGACATGTGCGCCAAGGCCTGCCCCGTCGATTGCATCTACATCGACAAGTCCGCCCCCCGCAAGATCGACAAAAAAACCAACAAGGTCGGCAGCGACTCCGGCCAGCTTCTGCGCTACGCCATCGACTATCAGAAGTGCATGTTCTGCGCCCTGTGTACGGAGCCCTGCCCGACCGAGTGCATCCACATGGGCAAGAATCACGACCTGTCGAGCTACTCGCGGGCTGACATGATCGTGGAGTTCGCGGAGATCGACAAGAAGGGTCTGCGCACGCCGGTGCCGCTGTGGATCGAGCGCAATCACACGCAAATCCCGTGGGTTGCCGCGGAAAAGAAGCGCATCGAAGGCGGTCAGCTCGCGACGAAGGAAGCGAACATCCCGCAGACCTGAGCGCGTGGAGTTCATGCGCATCAACCCTCGGCGCCGAGTTTCGCATAAGCCCCGCCCGGAAGGGCGCGGGCCAAAGCGTGTCCAATCAACAGCGGATTCAAAGCCCGCAAGGGAAATTCAAATCGGCAATCGAGTTTTGATTCGTTAACAAGCCGCGAATCGAACGCCCCTTGGCCCGCGCCCTTCCGGGCGGGGCTTAATCGAAACTCAGGTATCGGCGGCAGAGCCGCCCATGATGGCGCCCAGGTAATGCTCGTAATCATCCAGTTCGCAGCGGGTCAGTTCGTGATGCACGCGGACCGCCAGCAGGCGTGAGGTGTAAAGCTCGCGCCGGGCGATCACCTCTCTGATCACCTCGCCCAAAGGTTTGCGCGGCTTCACCGGGCTGCGGCCGATGAAAAACTCCGCCATGCACAATCCCCACGAGCGATCCTTCCTGCCGCCCAACAGCAGCGTCTTGAGTCCGTCGCGATCGACATGCACCGCGATCCGCAAGGCCCGCAAAGCCTGCGGGTTGTTGGCCACTTCGATCTCCGGATGCTGCGCGAGATAGGCCATCAGGGCGTCCTGCTCGCAGCGCGTGCGCTGGATGAAAAGCCTTCGCCGTCCCGCTTCGCGCTCGTGGGGGGTGAAGGCGCGGTTGTAGCGCACCACGTCATCGGCCCAGGTTTCATCGAGCTCGCCCAGGGCGTACTGCGGGTCGTACAGGCGGCGCAACTGGCTGGCGGCTTCGAAGTTCGGATAGATCGCCCGCTGCATCAGCCTCAGCGCCAGTTCCGGTTCGGGCTTGAAAACCCGCTGGAAAATGCGCGTCCGCAGATCGATCAGGTCCTCCAGCGCCTCCCGTCCCATCTCGCGGGTGATCAGCTCATCGGTGAGCGCGTTGGGCCAGAGAAACTGATCGATCGAAAAATGAAACGGCGGATACTTGGCATCCAGCCAGCGGCAGGCCCGCGCCACGCGAAGCTGAATCGCCCGGGTGATCACGCGGAACCAGATGGACTGGAGCATCCGCTTGCGGGTGTGCGTCAGCAGAAAAAACCGGGTGAGCCTGGCGTCCTTCTTCGCCTCCTGAAGCTGTTCCTCGGCATCGAACTGCTGCTGGAGCTTGGTGTCGGTGTGATGAAAGGGGGCGCCGTCGTACCAGTCCTTGAGCTTCGACAGGTCGTAGCGCATCTGATGCTTGAGAATGGATCGGGGCAGCGGAAGAAACATGGCGTGCTCGAAGGCGATGACCCAGCCGGTGTGCGTGAGGCCCATCGCGCCGATCATGCGTTCCAGTTCCACGCGCTGCCGCGGATCGATGACGCGATGGCTGGCGGGATTGCAGAGCGATTCGAAGCGGTCGCGGTGGCCTTCGATGGCGGCCTCCTCGTCGGCGATGTGGAAGTCGGTGTAGAGTTGCCGTTCGTAGCGGAAGACGTGACGCCAGAGCCGTTCGCGGTGGATCGGCTGGCGGGCCTTTTTCATGTCCTCGAGCAGGTTGCCGCCCTTGGCCTCGCCCAGGCGCAGGGCCGACCTGGAGAACGAGCCGCCGATGAACATCAGCGCCGCGCCGCCGAAGCAACTGACGGCAAAGACGATCGATGCGGTCCCCACCGCGGCCCGGGTGGTCAGGCCGAGGTTGACCATGTCCGATTTTTTGTCCGCCAGCAGCGCGCCGCCCAGGGCGATGATGAGCAGGAGCGTGCGGCGAAGCGTGCCGCGATAGAGCCAGAAGCCGATGGTGCCCAGCACATCGCTGAGCGTGACCAGTCCGCTGAATGTCTGCCAGGCGTTTCGCACTCGACCCATGACACGCTCCCGCTTGGCCGCACGGCAGGCGTGCGGATGCTCCGCAGGCTGACGCCTTGTGGCTCGGATGGGGCTACAGCCCGTTGAAGAAGTCGGAAGTTGGCTATCAGCTATCAGCCAAAGGCAAAAGACAAACACACTGCCGCTTGCGGCTTCGCTCCGACCTCCGACCTCCGACCGTCTGTCCCCCGACCTCTTTCTCAACGCCAGTGTAATCTGTTGTCACGAACCTGTTGGATGGCCCTGCGGTTTTCGTTGGCCATTGGTCATTGCCTGATGCCTGTTGACCAATCTGCCTTTCGTCTTTGGGGGAGGAAAGGCGGGAAAGGCTATTACTTATTACTTAATACTTATTACTTAATGGCTATTTTGAACCTTACGGCATCGAGATCGCCGGGGTCGTCCGGGCATTTTTCCGAAATAACCATTAAGTATTAAGTATTAAATAATAGCATTTTTTTTGCTTTTCTAAAAACGCCGGCTGTTTCGTCGAACGGCCCCTACCGATGAAGGATGGCGTCATGACCGAGGTTGTGTTCCGCGAAGCTGATCTGGAGGAGATTCTGCCCTTGCGTTATGGCGTGCTCTGCACCGGGCGGCCGTGGATGGAAGCGATGTTCGCCGGCGATGATGACGAAAACACCCGTCATTTCGGGGCCTTTTCCGCCACGCCGCGCGGCTGGGCCAACCTCGGCTGCGTCACTTACATGCTCAACAACCATGACGATGAACCGGCCTGGCAACTGCGCGGCATGGCGGTCCGGCCCGACCTGGCCCGCACCGGCATCGGCACGCGACTGGTGCCGGCGGCGCAGGCCCGGCTCGCGGCGAGCCACCCCTGCCGCCTGTTCTGGTGCCGCGCCCGCGTGCCCGCCATCCCCTTCTACGAAAAGCTCGGCTGGAAAACGGTGACCGACATCTACACCATCGAACACTACGGCCCGCATCGCAACATGATGATGCGCATGTGAACCTGAGTTTCGCTTAAGCCCCGCCCGGAGCCTGAGAACTTTTCCAAACGTCTCTTTTCCGTTATCACATGTTCATCATGGACGATCAACTTTCTCTTCCCGGCATGGATGCTGCGCCGCCTCCCGGTGCCCCCGGTGCCCCCGGTGCCCCTGATGTTCCCGATGACGCCGATGCTTCGTCGGCGCGGCGGCGGCGGGTGGACCTCTCGCTTCCGCCCCGGCTGC
>CAZYPK010000191.1:0-8401 GCA_964649195.1 uncultured Phycisphaeraceae bacterium | reverse complement strand
CGTTCGTTTGCGAAGCCCGTCCGCGGGCTGAAGCAAACGAAATTCGCGCGGCCGGTGATCGTGGTCATCCTGATCGTTCGCCTGACGCGCGAGTTTCGTTTGCTCAGGCCCCCAAAGCGGGGCCGTTGCAAACGAACGGCTCGGCGGGAGCCTCGCCCTCCCAACGGAGCCTCCGCCTTCCCGGCGGGCGCCTCGCCCTCCCATATGCTTTTACCCTGACGGTCATCTCCCCTTGGCACGATCCTGCACGTTGAGCTTCAACTCGCCAAAGCGCTCCTCGTGCTTGCGGACGATCTGCCCCAGCGTGATCGCCAGCCGTTTGGCGGTGAAGTAGTTGAGGATGACGCGACTGTTGATGTCAAACAGCATCTCGGCGGCGACATCCCCCTGCAATTTGCCATCAGGACCTGATGCACCGGTGGAGCCGGGGGTGCCGGGAGTGGCGGGGATGACCTGATTCAAACCCATATCAAGGATCACCTCGTCAGCTGTCGCATTGGTGCGGAAGGCGTTGGCGTAATGGGTGCCCATGTTTCGCTGATCGATGCGAAGGCGGACCTGCTGGCCGCCTGCCTGCTGGCGGGCTTGTTCATCGAGGGGATGCGGTTCTTCGGTGGACATGAGGCGCTCCTGGAAAAGAGGACAAGGTGAATAGCCCATCGGCACAACCGAGGGGGGTGCTGCATCGGGCAACGTAAAACGGCGAAGCTCCCCTTGGCCGTGGAAGGAAAGCTATGACAGGAAGATACCAATCCAAGAGCGGTTGGCCAGTCAAACAAATCAGGACCGGCGCATTTGGCCGTTCGCCTGGCGAACGGAGATTGCTACGCCGCAAGCGGCTTGGAGGTGAAATTATTTGGGAATCCCATATGCCTTATGCGGAGCCTGAAATGAAAAAGGCGGCGGACCACCGAAGCGATCCACCGCCCTTCCGGGGGGCAAAGTAAGTTGTTCAATCATCCCTCACCGCGAACTCATCACCAAACTATACTACGGGTTATCCCGCAAAGCAAGGGGGCGGCGGGAAACAGGGTAAACACCTGGTAGGGCCGGCGTATCGGGAGCGGGGAGAGGGGAGACTCGTAGCCGCAGCGTCCTCGCTGCGCGTCTGGACTCGTAGCCGCAGCGTCCTCGCTGCGCGTCTGCGGGACAGGAGACAGAAGACAGTAAAGGCAATTGGTTATTATTTATTGGTGATTGCTTATTTCTTATTGAAGTGGATTCCTGAACAACCTCACGCCCAAGCCGCTTGCGGCTTCGCGATCCCCCGGCTCACAGCAACGGCGACAGCAGCGAGGCGGCGCTGGCGGCATACCGTTTCCAGGCCGGGCGGTTGCGCCATTGGGTCAGGTCGATTTCGTCCGATTCGTTGAGGTACGACTTCTGGGCAAACCGCAGTTCGCGGGTGATCTGCGAGCCGTACATCAGCACGTTGAACTCGAAGTTGAGATTGAAGCTGCGGATGTCCATGTTCGTGGAGCCGATCATGGCGAAGGCGTCATCGATGGTCACCGTCTTGCTGTGGAGCAGGCCGGCCTGATGCTGGTAGATGCGGACGCCCGCCGCCAGCAGCCGCTCGTAGTAAAACTTGCCGGCGGTGCTCACCAGCCAGGTGTCGCTCTTGCGGGGCACGATCAGCTCGACCTCCACGCCGCGGCTGGCCGCCATCAGCAGGGCCACGAGCGTCGGTTCATCAGGCACGAAGTAAGGCGTGGTGATGACCACCTTCCGCCTCGCCGAGTTGATCGCCGCCAGCAGCACGTTGGGAAGCCAGTCATCATTCTCGCTCGGTCCCGTGGGCACCGACTGGGCCGCCATCTGGCCGGTGGCTTCCAGGTCCGGCAGCAGGCTGTCGAGGTCCTGATCGAACGAGTGATCGGTCTCGAAAGCCCAGTCCTCCAGGAAGACGATCTGCAACTGATGAACGATGGGGCCGGTGTACCGCCCGCTCAGGTCGATCCACTGCAACCGCCTGCCTCGCTTGCCCCGGCCATAGTCCACATTCACCACGTTGTGGCTGCCCGTGTAGCCGATGGCGCCGTCGATGATCGCCAGCTTGCGGTGGTTGCGCAGATCGATGCGTGCGAACCGCGCCCGCCAGAAGCTGACCGGCAGCGCCTCGCAGATGAGCACGCCGGCCGCCTGGAGCCTGGCCCGCGTGGCGCTGCGCCGAAACGAAATCGAGCCCACCGAATCGATCATCAGCCGACACTGCACGCCGCGCTGCGCCGCACGGATCATCGCTTCGCTGATGAGGGCCCCCGATTCGTCTTCGGCATAAATGTAATAGAGCAGATGAACGTGATGTTTGGCATTGTCGATGTCCTGGGCGATGCGGCGAAAGAGTTCGTCGGTGTCGCCCATCAGTTCCACATGGTTGCCGCCCAGGATCGGCATGCCGCCGATGATCTCGGCCTGAAGAATGATCGGCTCCAGCTCCTTCTCGATGCGGGGCCGGGTGACATGCGGCCGCTGGCGGGACATGCGGCTGTCCTGACGCGACTGGTAGATCACCTTCTGATGCATGCGGATGCGCTTGCGCCCCAGCCGGGCATCGCCGAGGATCGCATAAAAAATCAGCCCGATCTCCGGCAGCAGAAAAATCACCGCCAGCCAGGCCAGCGCGGTTGTGGGCATGAACCGCCGCCGCAGAATCACCGGCACCATCGCCAGGCGAATCACCCATTCCGCATATTGATGAAAGAGAAGCCAGTTCATAAGGCAGGGGCAGGGGCAGGGGCAGAAGCAGTGAAAGAACAGGGTGGCTGGGGCTGAGTCCGCGAAGCCCCGGCCGTGGGACCGACAGCCTGCCGTGACGTTGCCATTGTTCGTGCGCCTGGTCCGGAGCCGGGGACCGGCGGGGCTGCGGTATCCGAAGTCTGTTCACCCCTACACGGATACTGCACGGAACGAAAAAACGGGACAGGTCCAATTATACAGTCAACCGCCATCTCATATCACATCCTTTCTCGGCCTTCCCCGCTCGCGCAGGGTTGCCGGCAGGCCCAGTTGCTTGAGTGTCTGGCGGGTCCAGTCTTCACTGCCCAAAGGTCGGCTGCGCGTGACGCTTTGGCGCAGGGCGTCCAACTCCTTCTGGGATTCGGGCTGGTTCACACGCCTGGCCCAGTCGCGCGGCAGGTCGATGGGCAGCGGCGAGAGCAGCGGGAAGGCCGCCGCAGGCGGCTTGGGCAGGCGCGACCGCAGACTCGACCAGCGCCAGTCCTGGGCCTGTTTCACGAGGCCGGCACGCAGCGGGTTGCGCTCGACATAACGCAGCAGGGCAAACAGATGCTCATCGGCCTCGACGGGAAAAGACTTGTACCGGCCTTGATAGACATGCCCGCTCCCCACGGCGTGGCGATGCTCAAGCCAGCGGCGAACGTGGGTGATGGTCAACTTTTGCATGAACGCCGCCAGGTCGCCATCATGTTCGGGATGCAGGACCAGATGCCAGTGGTTGGGCATGGTGCAGTAGCCCAGAATCCGCATCGGGCGGGATTCGAGGGTGTGGGCGATGACCTTCTCAAAGGCGTCATAGTCCGCAGGTTTTTCAAAGAGCGTCATGCGTCCGACGCCCCGATTGAGGACATGATAGACGATGCCGCCGGGGGCTTGTCGGGGCAGACGTGGCATGGAAACAGGTTACATAAAATGGATATTTGGGGCAAATATTGGACCTGTCCCGTTTTCTCCGTCCCTGAAGGACTTGGCCGAGCAACTGAGCAAGCAAGCTGGTGGCAGGAAGGTCGGCTTCATGATCTTCGACTCGGTGGAGACCGCCACCGGTCGGTCCCCGAGCATACTGGTGCCAAAGTAACCATGAAAACCTACGTCCTATATGGTCTCCCGGATGGGCCGCTGGAGGATTATGTCCAGCGGCTCAGTTCCGCCCTCGGTATCGGGTTCACCGCTCACGAGAGTTCATACCGTGGGGTGTACTACAGTTCTGGACCGCTCGGTCAGGAACACTTCGATCTCCAACCCAACTACCTACCTCACGAGGAGGAGTGGATGGTGGAGAAGTACCGAGACTTCCCGGTGCTGCTCTACGTCAACGAAACCACACGGGCCGACGAGTTGGACCGGCTGCTACTGGCAGTGATACCGTCCGCCCGGCGACTGAAACGTGAGGAACTGTAGTGGCCCTAGGGAAGAAGGTCGGTGCGCTAACTGAATGAGAGTATTACGTGAATGACTCCGTGGAGACCGCCACCGGTCGGTCCCCGTGCATACTGGTGTCAAAGTAATCATGAAGACCTACGTCCTATATGGACTCCTGGATGGGCAACTTCACCGCCATCACCAACTGGCGCAGCGCGGGCACGCTCGTCTCACGCTTCACCCACACCTACGACCCCGCTGGCAACCTCACCGAGAAGGCCGGCCCCGTCAACACCGCGTTCTACGCCTACGACACCGTCAGCCAGATGACCGTCGCCGAGGTGCCCTCGGGGTCGGTCACCCTCACCTACAACGCCGATGGCCAGCGCATCGCCAAGCAGTCCTACGACAGCACCCATCACAAGTTCATCTACGACTTCAAGAAGCTGCTCCAGGAGACCGACGCCAACGACGTGGCCCAGGTCACCTACACCGGCACGCTCCAGGAGTTTGGCGAGCTGCTCTCGGAGTACGACGAGTTCGACGACGAGACCACCTTCGACACCTTCAACGCCCAGTGGTCGGCCGACGCCCTGGTCGATGAAAGCCAGTCCGTCACCGAGCAGTACCAGTACCGCGCCTTCGGCCTGATCACCGAGGGCGACGCCACCCGGTCCCCGCTCAACTTCGTGGGCCAGCTCAACTACTACAACGACGCCGACCTGGACCTCTACCTGCTGGGCACGGGTAACAAGGGACGCTACTACGACCCCGCCGCCGCCCGCTTCACCAGCCAGGACCCCAAGGGCGTCGACAGCGACAAGGAAGGGTCGCTCTACCGGTATGTCGAGAATAATCCGGTCAATGCGGTGGACCCGAGCGGGCAAAGTGACGAGGAAGAGCAGTTGAAGGACGTAGAGCGAAGTCTTATTCCTCTGCTGTTCAAATCTGTTTCTGAAGAGCGGCGCAAGAGCGCCATTGACCTCGAAGTGCCGATTGAAATGCGGCGCCAGAGGGTCGAACTCATGAGGACAATTCAGACGGAAAAGCAGTCGGCTCTTTATGCAGATCTAACACAGAAATGGTATCAAGCTCGATTCGACCAACTTAAGTTATATCTGGACCTGAAGCCCGCCTCTGAATTGCTGCGAATTACAGATGCCGAACGCCTGCGTCTTCGACTGGAGGGCAAGCTCGTCGAGCCTCAGCCCAAAGAAACGCCCGGAAAGACTCCTCAATCGCCGGAATCCCCGACTTCGCCCGCTCCGGGCGCGGCCGCCACGCGCACTGAAACGCCGATCCAGTTGCTTTACAAGCCAGCCGAAGACCTCGTGGACTACAACGGCGTGATTCTGCAAAAGATCGGAAATCTCTATCACGTTAGGGACAAGTCGACTCAGTCGGCCCGCTCATCCGATGGGCCGCGCCCCCCCAGTGAGCTGATTGAAATTCCCAAGATTTCCTCGCTTCCGTCTGGTGCGATCGTCGTTCAACAGCCGAAAATTCCGACCACGCCCCAGAACCGGTATGTGTCCTCCGACCCTGACTATGCGAGAAAAAAGCTAGAGGGCGGGCTCACGAAAGAACAACTCAATGAACTCGGTAAGGCATTGACCACCATCGATAAAAAGAGCAACCTTTTTGGCATAAATCTCGAAAAGGAACAATCGCAACGCAATTACGGTCCCTATGACGTTCCCTCGACCCTCAACGACCGCGGCCCGGTTCGGTCGGAAGACGAAGCGGGGCAACTGGCGGATAAGATCATCGCCCTCAACCCGACGTTCCTGGACGACATTCAGGTCGAGTTGCTGGCCTTCATGGGTTCAACCCCCAAACTCAGCGTGGCGGCGGCCGCCATCGGCAAGACATTGCTCGAAGCGGGCATCATCATCGGCGGCGTTGCCGCCGGTGTGACGCTCCTCATCGCTGCGGTCCCCAGCACTGCGGTCGTCGCGGGCGCCACCGCCATCGGCTTTGTCCTCTACGGGATCGTCGACGGCGTTCCCAAAGTGATCCACAGCGTCACCGTCCTGATCTACAGCGAGGATTTCGACGAAACGTTTGACGCCGCGTCGAGCCTGACGGAAGGGCTGCTCGAGGTCGCCCCCGCCGCCAAGGCGCTGCCGGCGGCGCGCCTGAGCATCACCAGCACGGGACAAATCGTGCAGGCCGGCAAGAAGTCTGTGGTCATACTCGTCGGCAACATCCCCGATTTGTCCGCCGCGGCTCAATCGATCAAGGCAGGTTTGAAGCTCGGTGGCAATCGGGCTTATAATTACCTCGCCCAAGAGGGATTGGAACTCAAAAAGAAGGCTGGAGCATACGTCGTCTACGCCAGGACCGTGCTCAACAGCGAAATGCAACTCCAGAAGAAGGGCTGGCTCCGCATCATGGGTGGCCCCCAGGGGGAACTCGCAGGCGCCAGTCAGTTGGATGATTACTTTGGCATCAAGCCCGAACGACCGCCGCTTGTTGAAGACTGGATGGCGATGGCGTCGGGTCGACAAAGTGGCGCTGGCAAATCAACATCGGTATCATGGCCATCGGCAAAGAAGGCCTATTACGAGGCATTGGCTGCGAGAGAAGCTGTAAATCCGTCTGGAAAGTTTTCTGTTAACAATATTGCAGAGATGGCGCAAGGACGCCCACCCAAAATTAGCGTAAGAATGCAGAATCGAAAGACTGGTGAAGTCAGAACCGAAAGTATTCCCTTGGAACTGCATCACAAGTATCTTCCCCAACGAATGGGGAGTGGCAAGCAACACGAAGACTGGAATCTTGAACTCGTAACCCGTTGGGCGCACGAGTCAATGGATGAATATCGTCATGCGGGCTGGGACTTGCTAAAAATCCTGAGCGGCCCGAACTCTTGGTAGGAGTGAGCAAATGAAATTGGATATTGAAGACTATCGCTTCATCGGCCTCGCCAACACCGTCGCCATGGAAGAGTATTCCGCATCGTTTGACTATGATTACGATAGGGTATGCGCAATTAACCTTCTCAATGAATATAAAGAAGCGAAACAAACCACCGATTCGCGAGCGTGGCTTCGATCGCGCCTAGCAACAATATTTGTAGCAATGGATTCTAGGCCCGTGTGGATCCACGCTACTCAGGCCTGGCCGTTCATAAACGGTCAGGCTATGACATTCATCAATCAATTCTCGGTTAAAGAGAATGATGTTAGCATTTCTCGACTTTCTGCGAATACCGAGCTGTATGTATTCGGGTTACGTGTTCCCGTCGAGGAAGGCTGGGAAATGCGTTACCAGGTTGTTCAACAACACTTTGAACTCGCTCGACTGCGTTAAATTGGGGAGATAAAAGGGGACATTCTTGGGACATTCTTATTTATGATGCCATATAAAAGAAGATTGTCCTCGCTAGGCGATATCACCACCACGATCTACGACGCCGCAGAATGCAGTATTGGGAACGGAAAACGGGACAGGTCCAATTAGGGGGCAAGTATTGGACCTGTCCCGTTTTCTCCGCCTTCTCAAAATTCTCGCTTCAGCAACCCACCGATTTAGAGTAGTCGGACTAGTGGTCCATTCCTTCTGACATTGCGGGCGGCATGCCCACCAGAAGGATCGACAGGATTCGACATTCAGCCGCAATGTCGAAGGGAATAGACCACTAGTCCGGGGGGCTGCGGCATCGAAGGCTGTTCGCAGCAGGTGGTGGCTTCGCATCTCAGCCCCAGCCACCCATCGCGCTCTCAGCCATCACCCCGCCACTTTCACCACCGCATCTCGCATGTTTTCAGTTTCACACGTTCCCCCACCAGTTCGATTCCTTCCTCCCGCAGCATCGCGGCCTTCTTTTTCAGTCCGCCGGCGTAGCCGGTGAGTTTGCCATCGCTGCCCACCACGCGATGGCAGGGGACGATGGGGGCAAAGGGGTTGCGGTTCATTGCGTTGCCCACGGCACGGTAGGCCTTGCTTTTGAGTTTGCGCGCCAGGGCTGCGTAGGTTGTGACCTTGCCGCGCGGGATGCGGGCGGTCAGGGCCCAGACTTTTTCATTGAAGTTCATGCCCGGCGTCAGCTTGCCGGCCTTGATCGATTGTTCGTGGAGGTGTGTCATGCCCGGATTGTACCTTCGTCGGGGGAATGCAACACATCCGGCAACGCACCCAGACAGGGCGATCGCATCCACCGTCAGGGCCTGATGCCTGGCCCTCTCCCCCGGGGAGACAGGTGAGGGCAAAACTCTCCACGAAACAGCAACCATCGAACCACCCTCACCCGGCTCGCAAAGCCTCGCCGACCTCTCCCAGAGGGAGAGGTGCGGAC
>CAZYPK010000190.1:0-8477 GCA_964649195.1 uncultured Phycisphaeraceae bacterium | reverse complement strand
TTTGCAGTGAACCGATGGAAATGAGACCGTGAATGCAGTGGCCTCGCCCTCCCAGCTTCCCCCGCTTTCACTTCACCCGCACCACGCGCAGCGAGCCTTGATCGAACATCGCGCTTCCTGCCGTGCTGCGCAGCTCGGCCACGACGACCACTTCGCGCAGCTCATCGGTGATCTCCAGGGGATAACTGACCGTCTGCCAGTCGCCGGTGCCCGCGGCCTGGTTCTGCGGCTGCTCGTTGCGGTTGCCGCCGCTGATGCGCATCCCCGCGCCGCCGCCGCGACCATCGGCGATGGGGGCGATGTCCTTCGCCTTCACCTTCGCCTCGATGCGGTATTGCCCGCGCGCCAGGCGAATCGTGGTGCGGAAGGAGGCGTCGCACTGCTTGCTTGGGCCGGTTTCGATCAGCAGCACCGCTTTGCCATCAACCTGTTTCACCTCCAGTTTCGCATCGCCGTTGCCCCGGGCCTCCCATTTCTCGATCGTCGCGTAGCCTTCCTTATTGAAAGCGATTGGCTCAGGCGGGAACTGGCGGAGGATGCCCGCATGTCGGCCTGCCACGCGGTTCTTGAAATCCTGCACGCGATGGTCGAGATGTTTGGCGCGATCCTCATGGATCGCCGCGACGACCGGGCGCATCCGCTTGTGGGCTTCATCGATCTGGGCGTGCAGTTTTTCCGGTTCGAACAGCGGCAGCAGTTCGCGCACGATTTGGCGATAGCGCTCGCGCCACACGGGGTTGTTCAGCACGCCGCCGGCGACGATCGGGCCGGGGACGTGGAAGACGGAGAAGTTGGCGTCGCCGAACATCTGGTCCATGCCGTGGGGCATGAAGACGGCTTTCTTGTCATCGCCCCGGAAATAGACGCGGTAGTTGTTGCGGTTCTGGGCGTAGCCATCCCAGTGGGACATCATCAGCTCGAGGGCGACGAACTTGAGGAACATATCGACATCGAGGTTCTTTTCGATCTCGACCCAGCGTTTGTTGACATCCCCTTCCCGGCAGGCGGCGATGAGGGCCTTGAGATCGCGGCGATCAGCGGGGCCTTCGCCTTCGTCGAGTTCGAGGGCCGCGTCGATGTCCTGGCAGAAGCCGCCGTCGTAGAGGTTGCCGGTGGCGCTGGCGAAGTTGCGGGCGAGGAAGTGTTCATCGAAGCCCTCCTTGAGGCCGTAGAACCCCAGGTCGCGGTCATTGAGCCAGACGCGGGCATGGGAGGCCCGTGCCGCGGGGTAGCCGGCCGCCCGGCAAATCTGCGAGCTGATCAGCTCGGAGACATACGACTCATCCTGCACCGAGTTGTTGAGGTGAAACTTGTCCAGCCCGTGAAACGGCGACTTCTTGGGCATGTTCAGCGTGAAGGCGGGACGGTCATCGAGGTTGCGGAAACTGCCCGCGGCGCCTTTGAGCTTGACGCGCACCTTCCTGATCGCCGGCTGTCCATCGATGACCAGATCGCACTCGACATAGGCCCGCTGGTTGGCCCGCAGCTTGTCGGCCTGCTCCTTGGAGAGCACGATCTTGATTTGCGGGATCTTGCCTTCCTTGAAAAACGCATCGCTGGGATCGACCGGCTTGGGCGGCGGCGGCGGCGGCACCGGCGCCGCGGCCGCAACGGCCTGCCGCGTGATGATGCCGGTCGCCGGCGGCAGCGCGAAGGCGAGCGACACCAGCAAGCCGAGAAGGAGCGCGAGTTGAAAACGTCGAAGGGATGGGGTCATGATCGGTTCGCCGAAGGTCTTGAAACGCCCTGTTTTTCAGGGATTTTGGGGATCACTATACCACATGCGGCTCCCGCATTCCATATCAAGGTGCGCTTTCTCGCCGGGGTTCCCGAATGAAAAAACCCCGGCCAATGCCGGGGTTTCGTGGGGATTGAAACGAGGGATTTCCGTGTTGCTCAGGCCGGCCGGCGGCGGCGGACCAGGCCGATGACGCCAAGGCCCAGCAGGGCAAAGGTCGCCGGCTCGGGGATGGAGGCGACGCCGTACACCTGCACCTCGGCGAGGGAGAGAACGCGGTTGCTGCCGGGCAGGAGAATCTGAAGCGAGCGGGCCCGGATGTCCTCGACATCGAAGCGGAAGGATGCCAGACCGGTGGTGTCGCCCAGCGTGGCGAGGAACAATTCCTGGCCATGCTCGCTGAAGAGGCGGATTTCAGCGCCGGAAAGGCGGTTTTCAAATCCTTCCATGCGGTTGAAGAGCACGATTTCGTCGATGTTGAAGTCGGCGCCCAGATCGAGCGTCCAGAACGGATTATTCTGCGTGGCGGTGTGGGTGACGGAATTGGATCTGGCATAAACGCCGTCCGTGATGCCGTCGATGGCGCGGGCGGCATCGCCGGAGAAGTCGGTGGAGGACTGGCTGGCGACGGCCAGCGGGTTGCGGGCGACGTTGGCCAGTTCGCCGCCGAAGATCTGCACCTCGGCCAGTTGGAGCGATCGGACCGCACCCGTGTCGTTCATCTGGATGCGCACAAACTTGCCTTCCGTGTCAAAAGGAAGAGCCAGGTGGGCGAGCGTGGCGACATCGGCGACGACCTGGCTGTGAATGACGTTCAGCCCGGCATCGAGGACCGAGACGGTGAAGTTGTTCAGCAGCGCGTCCTGGCCCACATCGGTGCGTTCGTGAATGATGAGGTTGTCGAGCTTGAACGTGCCGTTGAGGTCCACGGTCCAGGATGGGGTCAGTTCGTTGTTGGTATGGGAGACCGAACCGCCGTCGGGGAAGGCGGAGAAGGCGCCGTTGGTGTTGCCATCGATGGCGAGGATGGCCTTGTTGCCGCCGCCGGCGCCCAGCGGGCCGGTGCGGGTGCTCGACTGCGAAGCGGTGCCGAGTCGGGCGACGTTGCGGCCCTGGGCGAAGAAGAGCGGGTCGTTGTCGGCAATGTCGGAGAAGACCTGCACCTCGGCGATGGAGAGGACGCCCGCCGAGCCCGCGTCAAGGTTCTGCGGGTTGAGTTGAACCTGCACCGTCCGTCCGATCACGCCGCCGAAGTTGAAGGACTGGTTGGCGCCGACGGTCCCGGCAAAGGCCTGCGAGGAGACAACGTTGTTGCCGCTGTCGAGAACGGAGACGACAAAGTTGCTCAGCCGGGTGCCGCAGCAGTCGGTGCGGTTGAACAGGATGACATCATCAATGGCGCGGTCGGCATTGAGGTCCACCCGCCAAAAGGTGTTGAGCTCGGCGGCGCTGGCGGTGTGGGTGACCGAGCCGCCGCCGAAGGTGCCGTTGGTGTTGCCATCAACGGCGACCTGGGCGATGTCGCCCTCCGTGGCGCTGCCGTTGCGGGTGGAGGACTGCGTGGCCGTGCCGACGCGGGCGACGTTGACCGTCACCGCCGAAACAGGCCCAGCCAGCGCCAAGGCCGCAAGGGGCACAAGAAACAGACCGTGGAACCGGCGTTGAGTACGATTGAACATGATCTCTCCTTCGCAAAAAACAGGGTTAAGGTAAAGGGTTGCAACGGGAACCGGGGACTGGGGGGAATCTCCGGGGATTCCGGGGGGATTCCCACATCCATCTTGCTGATCAGGTGATACGGAACCTGCACCAGCCAAGATATACCTCAAAAGCCCGTCGGTTTGCAAGTGGCTTTCACATATTTTTTCCTTTTTGATCCGTAGGGAATCCTGAATAACCCCCCGATGTACCGTGAACCAAGGGATTGCTACGCCGCAAGCGGCTTGGACGTGAGGTTATTCAGGAGTCCCCGTACTCCTTGTTTTTCCATTTCCGCATTGCCTTTTGGAACTTGTTTGGAATTTGAGTTTTGTCATTTTGGAGTTTCCCAGCGAAGGCGGTTTGGAAAACCAAACAGCCCTGGCCCAGACGGGGCCGCTGGACATGGCGCATCACCGAGCCTAGCATTGGTTCTGACTTCGGCAATAAAATCGGCACGCCTGCCACGTTCGAGTTCCGCCGGCCAAGGTGCGCCTCGCCCCGCTTGAGGCGGTGCATATCCGCGACTCGTATGAATCGCGGCTCATCCTTGTCCCCAACTCAGATATTGAACATCGTGAAAGCCTGGCTTATCTAATCCGAACACCGCAAGCGCACCCCTGATGCTCATGGGTGCGCTTGCGGTGTTTTGGCGCGCCTGGGCGTGCCGCTTTTCTCCGTCTCTTTCTTTTTGTCCCGCGACTTTTTTGTCCCGCGACCAGGGGAACACCGTCTTGAACCGTTCCGTCGCATCCCGCTTTCAATGTCCGCCGCGGCGCCTCGCCTGTCGCACGCTGTCGGCATCACATCGTTTCATGGCCGCGCCCCACTGAACCACGCCGCATTCCGCTCGACCGTGAGCACGGCTGGTTCGGAAAACGTCCCCGAAACAGCCGTGCTTTTCTCTTTCACTACAGGAGCCGCATCATGGCCGCCCGCATCCGGTCCGCCCACACCAACCCCCGCACCCTTGTCATCAGCGACCTCGACCGCCGGCGTCTGGAACGGATGATCCGGGACTACCGCGGCAACGGCGGCGAGAGCCGCGAAAACCTCGACACCCTCGAACGCGAACTCAACAAAGCCGTCACCGTTGCCCCGCAGGAAATCCCCGCCGACATCGTGACGATGAACTCGACCGTCCGCCTCAAAGTCCGCGGCGCCGGCGCCGCCATGACCTGCACCCTGGTCTATCCGCCCCGCGCCGACCTCGATGAGGACCGCATGTCGATCCTCGCCCCCCTGGCCACCGCCGTGCTCGGCTACCGCGTGGGCGACCGCATCGAATGGAACCTCCCCGCCGGCACAAGGCAGATCGTGATCGACAAGCTGATCTACCAGCCGGAAGCGGCGGGGGATTATCAGTTGTGAGAGGAAGTGGGCGGCGCCGGGAGCCTGAGAACTTTGGGGTGGCCGGGGCTTGCGCAAAGCCTCAACCCCAGCCATCCCGCTTGTGCAGGTCCAACCCCCAACGTGACGCCTTTGAACCGAACCACGCTTCGTTGCAGCTTCTTCATCCGGGTTCCTTTCCGATCCCGATCCGGGATTCCATGTGTTTGGGACAGCCGAACCGCTCGGCCAAGCCCGTACATGGCACACGGAAGGGAACCCATTCACAACATCACCTCAAAGTTCTCAGGCTCCGGGGGGCCGGGCCGGGCTTATGCTGCCACAAAAGATGGTCACGCACGGGAAAACCGCAACATCTCCCTTCTCTTTCCGCTTGCCTGCTGCAAGGATGCAACGGGAGACCTCCGGCATGACCCTCGGCGTGACCCCCGGATACACGCCGGCTCGCTAGAATCTCCCCATGATCAGCACGCATCCGAACCTCAAGACCCGCCTCATGGTCGGCATGGAGATTCATGTCGAGCTGGCCACGCGCTCGAAGATGTGGACCGCCGCACCCAACGTGGCCCATCGTGATTACTTCGACGCCCAGCCCAACACCTTGCTCGATCCCGTCGTCATCGGCATGCCCGGCACGCTGCCTGTCATGAACAAGACCGCCCTCGAAATGGCCATGCTCGTCGGCCTGGCGCTCAACTGCAAAATCGCCCGCTTCTCCAAGTGGGATCGCAAAAGCTACTACTACCCCGACCTGCCCAAGAATTATCAGCTCAGCCAATACGACCAGCCCATCTGCGGTCCGGGCTGGGTGGAACTGAGCGGCGGCAAACGCATCCGCATCCTTCGCGCCCATCTGGAGGAGGATGCGGGCAAGCTGCTGCACGAAGCGCCGGGGGGCTTTGCGATTGAGGGTTCGATTGTCGATCTGAACCGTGCGGGCACGCCGCTGCTGGAGATTGTGACCGAGCCTGACATCGAGTCAGCGGATGAGGCGGTGGCGTTCGCCCAGATGCTGCGCGACATCTGCCGCAGCCTGGGCGTGACCGAAGGCATCATGCAGAAGGGGCACATCCGCTTTGAGCCGAACATCAACGTGATCATCGAAAAGGATGAGGTGACGTACAAGACGCCCATCGTGGAGATCAAGAACCTCAACAGTTTCAAGGCGGTACACGGGGCGATCACGCACGAGTACGAAAGGCAGATCGATGAATGGCTTGAGACCGGCCGCGTCATGGGCAGCCGGGCCAAATCGACGCGAGGCTGGGATGATGTCAAAGGCGTGACCACGCATCAGCGCAGCAAGGAGGATGCGGACGAGTACCGCTACTTTCCCGATCCCGACCTGGTGCCGGTGGTGGTCAGCGAAGAGTGGATCGCGGCACTGACTGCGAAACTGCCCGAACTGCCTGCGCTGAAAAGGACGCGCTACCTCGGCACGCTGGGGCTTGGCGAAAAAGATGCCGACCAACTGCTCGATGAACCGAAGACGGCCGCGTTCTACGATGCGATCGTCGCCGCCGGCGCCGATGCCAAACGCGCCGCCAAACTGCTGCTCAACACCGCCGCGAAACAGGCCAACGAAAAAGGCGTTCACATTCACGAGCTTTCCATCAGCGCCTCGCAGGTCAAGGCGATTCTCGATCTCGTCGCATCGTCGAAGATCAGCTCCAACGGCGCCGATGAACTGCTCGCCGCCTGCTGCGAGCAGGCGAACAAGGATGCATCACCTGAAAACCTCGCCGAATCGCGCGGCCTGCTCCAGGTGAGCGACACCGGCGCACTCGAAGGCTTCGTCGATGCGGTGCTCGCCGACGCGAGGAACGCCAAAGCCGTCGCCGACATTAAAGCAGGCAAGGACAAGGCCATCGGCGCCCTGATGGGTCAGGTGATGAAACTGAGCAAAGGCCAGGCAAACCCCGCAATGGTGACGGAGCTGATCAGGAAAAAGGCGCCCGCCCAGTAGCGGCTGGGCACGGGAGCTTCAACTCCCGTGAAACAGGAAACAGGGGGACGCGCAGCGAGGACGCTGCGGCTATGAATGGGAGCGAAGCCGCTGCGGCTACGAATCAGAGCGAAGCCGCAAGCGGCTCCCTCACGCCAGCGGCAGCGCCTGCGACAGGATCAGCGTCATGATCAATCCGACGACACCCAGCACCGCCAGCAGCACCGACCAGGATTTGAGTCCCTCGGCTTCGGTCAGGCCGGACATCTTGGTGTAGATCCAGAAACCTGAATCGTTCATCCATGAGATGCACAACGCCCCGGAGGCGATGGCGGTGGCGATGTAGGCCGGGTGGAAGCTGAGCGTCTCCGGCGTGAACAGCGCCGCCGCCATGCTGGCCGTCGTGATCATCGCCACCGTGCTCGAACCCTGGGCGATCTTGAAGATCGAGCACATGCCGAAGCAGATCAGCAGCAGCGTGACATCGCCCAGCTTTTCGCCATCGCCCTTGAACAGGTTTTCGATGGCCGGCCCGACGCCCGCGACCTTGAGCATGTCACCAAAGGCGGCGCCGGCGGCGGTGATGAGAATGATCACACCGGCTGACATCAGCCCTTTCTCAATGGTCGTCCGCACCTTCTCGCTGCCCGGTTTGCAATTGAGCTGATAGACGAGAATGGAAACCCCCGCCGCCACCAGCAGCGCGAAGTTGGGGTTGCCGATGAAACTGGTCCAGCCCGCGATCTCCTTCCAGAACGGCGTGGCGTCGGCGGGCTTGGCGAAGACCTGGGCGACGGTGTCCGCCGAGATCATGAGCACGGGCAGGACGATGGGCAGGACGGCCGCGAAAAGACCGGGAAGCTCGCGGTCCTCCAGCGGCTTGACCTCCTGCGCCTCCTCGCCGCTGGGCAGGCGCATCGGGATGGGCATGACGCGGTTGAGCCAGTGGGCGTAGAGCAGGCCGACCATCGTGGCGGGGATGGCGACCATGGAGCCGACGAGGATCATCATGTCGATGCGGACATTCAGCGCGGCGGCGGTGGCCAGCGGACCGGGCGTGGGCGGGACGAAGTTGTGCGTCGCTGCCCCGCCTGCGACGACGGCCATGATGAAGAGCAGGTAGTTGCCGCCGGTGCGCACGGTCATGGACCGGGCCAGCGGGCACATGAGATAGAAGACGGTGTCGAAAAAGACCGGCACGCCCAGCACATAACCCGAAGCGGTGAGGGCGACATCGCCGCGCTTCCGGCCCATGAGTCCGAGGAAGAACCGCACGATGCGGTCGGCTGCGCCCGAGAGCATCATGCACTCGCCGACGATCGCCGCCGAGGCGATGAGCACGCCGATCTTGCCCGTCATCGCCCCCATCGCTTCGAGCACCCGCGTCATCTTCACCCCGAACGCCTGCCCCTGGGCCAAAGGCGCACAAAGGCTGACAAACATCGCGGAGATGATCAGGGCCAGAAACGCATTGACCCGAAAGGCCGCGATCAGGGTCAAAACGAGCACAATGCCCAACACCAGAATGAGCAGCGGATCCAATGGAACCTCCCGTGACTCGGATGAAGCGGAACCGGGCGGAACGGCGCCGGGTCATTGTAATGAATGATGACTTCGGGAGGACGAGGTGCCGGGAGGACGAGGTGCCGGGAGGGCGAGGTGCCGGGAGGGCGAGGTGCCGGGAGGGCGAGGTGCCGGGAGGGCGAGGCTCCCGCCGAGCCATCTGTTGACGAAGCCTGTCCGCAG
>CAZYPK010000189.1:0-8524 GCA_964649195.1 uncultured Phycisphaeraceae bacterium | reverse complement strand
GCCATCAACGACGCGGGCACCGCCGTGGGGTATTCATGGAAGCACGACTCCGGCACTTACGTAGGTGATCGCGCCGTGCGCTGGGACACCTCCGGCACCGCCGCCACCGAACTGGGGAATCTGGGCCTGAGCAGCAGCGGCACCACGTCCGCCCAAGCCTACGCCATCAACGACGCGGGCACCGCCGTGGGGTGGTCGGAGAAGTACGACTCCGTCAACTACCTAGGCACCCGCGCCGTGCGCTGGGATGGGTCCGGCACTGCCGCCACCGAACTGGGGAACCTGGGCCTGAGCAGCAGTGGCGTCACGTTCGCCCAAGCCAACGCCGTCAACATCGCGGGTACCGCCGTAGGGTCTTCGCAGAAGTACGATTCCGGTTCCTACCAAGGCGAGCGAGCCGTCATCTGGCTGCCTGATGCCAGCGTGATCGACTTGAACGATCTGGGCATCACTCCCGTCGCCGAGTCCGGTTCGTGGGGGTTGTACACCGCCAACGCCCTCTCCTCCGACGGCTGGGTCGCAGGCATCGGCACCTTCACTCCCACCGTCGGCGCTGCCTATGGCCGCCACTTCGTCACCCAGGTCGGCCTCGGCGGCACGTGGACCGATGACTTCACCGGCTCCCTCGACGGCACCTGGGGTCGCGGCAACCAATGGTCCACCGGCACGCCCGCCATTCAGTGGGATGCCGACTTCTCCGCCGCCGCCGCTTACACCGTCGGCTTCGACCGTGATGAGCAGGCCCGTGAAATCACCATTGCCGCCGGGCAGGTCACCTTCGCCCTGGGGAGTTACACTCTCACTGCTCACGACGGTCTGATCATTCAAAGCGGCGCGACGCTCGCCAGCAACGGCACCATCATCGGCAACGTGGTTAACCACGGCACCCTCGCCCCCGGAAACAGCCCGGGACCGCTCGTCATCGATGGCGACTACACGCAGACCGGCATCCTCGAACTCGAAATCACCGGCGCCAGCATCTACGACACCTTCACCGTCACCGGCGAACTCGACCTCTCCGGCATCGTCAAAATCATCTTCGACGGCTACGTCCCCGCCGACGGCGACACCTTCCAACTGCTCCAGTTCGGCACGCTCATCGACAGCGACTACATCTTCGAACTGCCCTCGCTCGCCTCCGGCCTGGAATGGAACACCGACGCCTTCTTCGGCGACGGCATCCTCTCGATCTTCTCCGACGATCAGGGCGACGGTCCGGGGGATGGAAGCGTGCCGGAGCCGGCGAGCGCGGTGTTGCTGCTCATGGGCGCGGGCCTGCTCGGCAGGCGGCGGCGGACCGCGTGAAACGGGACCGGGACGCTGCGGCGGCACGCGGGCTTGAAGCCCGCGTGCCTTGGGGCGCGTGAAACGGATGGATGCCCTGCGGTGTTGGCCGGTGATTGCTACGATGTTCCGCCTTATGTCAACCGAATCATCCCGTGAAAACAACGAATCCGTTTCCTTCGGCGGCGATGTCGTCGCCGACCGCCGCGCCAAGCTGGCCAGGTTCAGGGATGAACTCCAGGTCGATCCCTTCGGCGGCCGCGTCGATGGGCTGATCAGCCTGGCCGATGCCCATGCGAAGTATGACGCCGCCGCCGATGAAGCCCACAAGGCGGACCCGGCAAGCGACAACCGGCCCATCGTCAAGGTGGCAGGCCGCGTGATGCTGCACCGCGTGATGGGCAACCTCATCTTCATGACCCTGCGCGACGCCACCGGCGACATGCAGGTGGCGGTGAGCAAGAAGGCGGTCGATGCGAAGTCCTTCGCCATCGCCAGGCTCGTCGATCTGGGGGACATCGTTGTCGCTCAGGGCCCGCTGGCGAAAACGAAGACGGGGGAGATCACGGTGTGGACCCAAGGGGGAGAAGAAGGGCCTGGGGAAGAGGGCCTGGGGCCTAGGGAAGAAGGCTCACGCCCTGAAGGCAGCGACCCGTCCGCAACTTCCTCCCCAGGCCCTAGGCCCTCCTCCCCAGGCCCTTTTTCTTTGGCAACCAAATCCATCGCCCCGCCGCCGGGGAAGTATCACGGTTTGCAGGATGCGGAGCTGCGATACCGCCAGCGTTATGTCGATCTCTGGGCCAACCCGCACGTGATGAGGACGATGATGCAGCGCACGCGCATCGTCGAGGAGATTCGCCAGTACCTGCGAGGCAGAGGCTTCATCGAAGTCGAAACGCCGATGATGCAGACCCTCGCCGGCGGCGCGGCGGCACGCCCCTTCACCACGCATCACAACGCGCTCGACATCGACCTCTTCATGCGCATCGCGCCGGAGCTTTATCTGAAGCGCCTCCTCGTCGGCGGCTTCCCGAAAGTCTTCGAAATCAACCGCAACTTCCGCAACGAAGGCATCAGCCCAAGGCACAATCCCGAGTTCACCATGCTCGAAGCCTACGAGGCATTCGGCAGTTGGGAAACGATGGCGGACCTCGTGGAAGAGATGATCTGCACCGTGGCGGAGAAAGTGCTGGGCACGCTGATCATCGAACACAAAAACGCAGATGGTCAAGTGACCAAGACGATCGACCTGACGCGGCCTTGGCGAAGGGTGTCGATGGTGGATTTGGTAAAGGAACGAACTGGTTGGGATTTTAATAAACAACCATTCGCCGAAGCACCGCTAGCTGTGAAATACAATGTTTACAACCGTCTCGTCGCGGCGCATCTGGGGCAAAAGAAAGATGTAGAAGCAGCCAGTGAGGAGGAACAGAAGAACTGGGTGCATATCCATGAGAATCTAGCGACGAGCAAGGTCGTTGCTTATCAAAGTCTCTCGCCCGCAGAACAGTTGCAGGAGACCTACGAAAAGCTCATCGAACCCACGCTCATCAACCCCACCTTCGTCACGCGCGTGCCCAGCGTCATCATTCCGCTCGCCAAGGAGTGCAGGGATGATCCGTTCTTCGCGGATGTCTATGAACTGGCGATCAACGGCCAGGAGATCAGTCCCGGCTACTCCGAACTGAACGACCCCGATGTGCAGGAGCGCCACTTCCGCCACCAGGTCGGCGACAAGGAGGAGCAGCAGAAAGTCGATGAGGATTTTCTGAGCGCCCTGCGCGTGGGCATGCCCCCCGCCGGCGGCATGGGCCTGGGCATCGACCGCCTCGTCATGATGCTCACCGGCGCCGAGTCGATCCGCGATGTGATCCTGTTTCCGCTGATGCGGCCGCAGGGTTGAATCGTTTTTTGGCACGAAGGCATGAAGGCACGGAGTGAAAATTGCAAAATGGCCGTTGCAAAACGCAAAGCGGGACTTCTGAATAGCCCCCGATGTATGGTGAATCAGGGGATCGCGAAGCCGCAAGCGGCTTGGATGCAATTCCCCTGCCTTTCCCTTCGTGTCTTCATGCCCGTGCCTTCATGATAAACCCGGCTCACCCTGATGTACAAACTTCTCCTCATCCTCAAATACCTTCGCCGCAAGCTCGCGCCGATGTTTGCCGCGCTGGCGGTGACGCTCTGCACCGCGATGGTGATCATCGTCATCAGCGTCATGGGCGGGTTTCTGGAGATGTGGCGCGACTCGGCCAAGAAACTCTCCGGCGAGATCACCATCAGCGCGGGCCTCTCCGGTTTTGAAGGCTATCAGGACATGCTCGCGGCCTTGCGGAAGAATCCCGATGTCGAGTCCGCCGCCGCCATCATCTACACCTTCGGCATCATCAAGGTCGATCGCACCATCCTCAAGATGGAGGTGGTGGGCATTCATCCCGAAGAGCTCGACACCGTCGTCGCGTTCAAGGAAAGCCTGCACTGGACGCCTGAAAGAATGCAGCATGACGTGAAGAAAAATGAGCCGATCTACGGCCCGGGGCAACGGCCGGCGAAATATGACATCACCACGAAACAGTGGCGCATGATCGATCGCGTCGATCTCGTCGAAGCCGCGATGACCATGACGCCGCCCGGGGAGTGGAACACGAATCTGCCCGCGATGATCACCGGCATCGCCGTGCTGCCTGGCGCCCGCGACAAGGAAGGCGACTTCAGTCTTTATCGTCAAGGCTCCGTGGGCAGCGATGTCACGCTCACCGTCGTTCCCATGAGCGAAGGCGGCGGGCTGCTCGAGCAATCGGTCCGCAAGTTCGTCGTCGTCAACGATCTCAAGAGCGGCTTCATCGAGTTCGATCAGAATCGCATCTATGTGCCTTTCGACATGCTCCAGGAAATGCTGCTGATGCAGCCGTTCCCGCTGACGGATGATGACAACAAGCCGACGGGGCGGATGTCGCCGGCGCGGGCATCTTCGATACTGATCAAGGGCAGGCCGGGGATGGAGCTCAAGGCGTTGAAGGAATCGGTGAGGCGGGCGATTTTGCCGGTCACGGAGCGGTGGATGTTTCAGCCTCGCATTCAGACGTGGGAGGAACAGCACGCGACGATTCTGGGCGCGGTGGAGAAGGAAAAGTTTCTGCTGGTGTTTCTGTTTGCGATCATCAGCGTGGTGGCGTTCGTGATGGTGGCGACGACGTTCTACAACATCGTGCTGGAGAAGACGCGCGATGTGGGCGTGCTGCGGGCGCTGGGCGCTTCGCATCTGGGTGTGGCGGGGCTGTTTCTGGGCTACGGCCTGGCGATCGGCATCGTCGGGGCGCTCGTCGGCCTGGCGCTGGCCTACACCATCGTGACGAACCTCAACGAGATTCAGGATTTTCTGGAGAAGGACCTGGGCGTGGCGGTTTACTGCCTGATTTATGGGGTGGCCGGCCTGGCGCTGGCGGCGGTGGCGTTCATCGCGCTGGGGCGATTCGTGAAAAGCTCGGTGGGCAGATGGCGCGGGTATGCGTTCATCGCGTTGCCATTGCTTGCCGCCCTGATCGGCTGGTTCATCGTCAACGGTTCACCTGAACTGCTTGAGGAAATGCGCATACGCTTCGGCATCAAGATCTGGGACGCACAGATTTACTACTTCGAGCGCATCCCCGCCAAGCTCGACTGGAGCGAAGTGAGCGTCATCATGATCTTCTCCATCCTCAGCGCGATCCTGGGTTCGCTCGTTCCCGCCGTGGTCGCCAGCAGACTCGATCCGGTGGAGGCGATACGGTATGAATAAGGCGGGAAAAACGAATACTTATTATTTAATACTTATTACTTAACAGCTATTTCGGAAGACATGAACATATACGAACCGGCACGGACACCACCAACCAAACATCCGATTACAATCCGCATTAACCAATAAGTATTAAGTATTAAATAATAAGCATTCGCCTTTTCCCATGAACACCGCCCCCCTCCTCTCCGCGACCGACCTGCACAAGACCTACCGCATGGGCGGGCACGATCTGCATGTGCTGCGCGGGGTTGACTTCCAGGTCTCACGCGGCGAGTGGGTCGCCATCGTCGGGGCCTCCGGCTCGGGCAAGAGCACCCTGCTGCATATTCTCGGCGCGCTCGACCGACCGACGCAAGGCGAGGTGATCTACGACGGAGCCCCGCTTTTCCAGCAATCGCGACTGGCGCAGGATGCGTATCGCAATCAGCACGTCGGCTTCGTGTTTCAACAGTATCACCTTCTACCCGAACTGAACGTGCTGGAAAACGTCACCATCAGCGCGATGATCGGCCACGGTTTTTTCAGTTGGCAAAAGCGCAAAAAGGCCGCCACCCGGCAGGCCATGATGATCATCGAAAGCCTGGGCATGAAGGATCGCATCAAACATCGCCCCGGCAAACTCTCCGGCGGCGAGCGCCAACGCGTCGCCATCGCCCGCGCCCTGGTCAATCAGCCTGATGTGCTCCTGGCCGATGAACCCACGGGCAACCTCGACAGCGAAACCGGCAGACAGATCCTCGATGTCTTCCGCAAGCTCCACACCACCGGGCAGGCCATCATCATGGTCACGCACGATGAGCGCGTCGCGGCCCAGGCCGACCGCGTGGTCCGACTGGAGAACGGGCGATTGAAGGTGTGAACCTGAGTTCGGGATAAGAGTGAGCCGCGACGTGACACGTCGCGGAGATGAACGGAGAGCCGGCGTGTTCGTCATGCGGCGGATCATGGGACGCGAAGACGGCCGGGACATGGTTTGAGGCTGTACGCAACAGGTGCGTTTCGGCGCTCCTTCAGGCTGTTTGCGTCCGCGACTCGTTGAGTCGCGGCTCTGATAAGGCAGCCGCGTGAGAAGTCATGCACCCCTGGCCCCTGATCTTCCGTTGATCTTCTTTACGCTGCGCCCGCGGCGGGTTAGAATCGGGGGGTGTCATCCGGGGGCATTCGTCCGCGTAGCTCAATTGGATAGAGCGTCGGCCTCCGAAGCCGAAGGTTGGTGGTTCGAATCCACCCGTGGATATTGCCTGATCGCCTTCATTTCCTGCCCGTCACCAACCACTTTGCCGCCCTGCCGGGAGACTGAGAACTTTTGGGTGGCTGGGGCTGAGTCCGCGAAGCCCCGGCCCAGGCGCACGAAGCAAGGTGAAGCAACTGAAAGTCGATGGTCGCCGGGCCGGGGCTTCGCGGACTCAGCCCCGGCCACCCGCCAAAATGTTCATCCGCATCGTCGTGACATTCGCCGCGCGGCTCGGATCGCTTCGCCATGCGATCTTCGCTACCATCACCCTGTGATGCAGATCAAGGTCAATGGCGAGGACAAGGAGCTGGCCGATGGCGCAACCGTTCGCCGGCTTCTGGACGCGATGGGCATGCAAGGCAGGCCCGTGGCGGTCGAGATCAACAAGACCCTGATCCCGCGCAGGCTGCATGACAGCGCGATCATCCATGCAGGCGATGTGATCGAAGTCGTCACCTTTGTCGGCGGCGGCTAAGCGGCAAACGCCAATGTCGGCCGCGCCTGCATTGCTGTCAACCGATGAAATTCTCCCTGAAATGGCGGGTTTACGATGTCCGTGACCGATGCTTCAACCGAATTGGATTCGCCGCTGATCGTCGGCGGCCGCTCGCTTTCATCGCGTCTGATCGTGGGCACCGGCAAGTATGCCGACCACGACCTGATGCGGAAATCGCTCGACGCCAGCGGGGCGCAGGTCATCACCGTCGCCGTCCGGCGGGAGCGCCTTGTCGATGCGCAAGGCCGCAGCCTGCTGAGTTTCATCGATACGAAGCGCTACACGATCCTGCCCAACACCGCGGGCTGCTTCAATGCCGAGGATGCGGTGCGCGTGGCCAGGCTTGGCCGGGAACTGCTCGAACAGATCGAAAACCCCGGACAGGACTGGGTGAAGCTCGAAGTGCTGGGCGACAAGAAGACGCTGCTGCCCGATCCGGTGGGCACGCTGGAGGCCTGCAGGGAACTTGTGAAGGACGGCTTCAAGGTGCTCTGCTACACCAGCGATGATCCGATCATGGCCCAGCGCATCCGCGATGCCGGCGCCGCCTCGGTGATGCCCGCCGGTTCGCCCATCGGCTCGGGGCAGGGCGTGCTCAATGCGAACAACATCCGCCTGATCCTCGAGCTGCTCAAAGGCAAAGAGCACGGCGGTGATCCGTCGTTCCCGGTCATCGTCGATGCAGGCGTGGGCACCGCCAGCGACGTTTCCATCGCCATGGAACTGGGGGCCGACGGCGTGCTGCTCAACACCGGCATCGCCCATGCGAAGGACCCGCTGCGCATGGCGCACGCGATGCGCCACGCCACCCTCGCCGGCCGCCTGGCCTACCTGGCGGGCCGCATCCCCAGGCGGCTCTACGCCACGGCGAGCAGTCCGTGGAGCGGGGTGATCAGTTACATTCCCGGCGAGTGACCTTCGCCATTTCGTTCGTGCTGGTTCGACCCTATTGCGATATTGAGCCTGGAGGTTTTCGTGCCTGTAGAGATTGAAGCCAAAATGAAGCTGGATGATGTGGCCTCGCTGGAGTCGCGGCTCGAGGCGGCGGGTGCGGTGCATGTGACGGAGCTGCTGGAGGTGAACACCTTCTTCGACACGCCGCGCGGCGATCTCAAGGCGGCCGATGAAGGGCTGCGCATCCGGCTGGAGCGATCGACCGATGGAACGCACGTCGAAGCCACCATCACGCACAAAGGCCCGCGGGCTCATGGCCGGATGAAGACCCGCGATGAAAGCGAGGTGGTGGTGGGCGACGCCCGCGCCGCCGCCGAGCTTCTGACCGCGCTGGGCTACGTCTCCGTGCTCAGCTTCGAGAAGCGGCGACGCCGCTGGACGCTCGATGATTGCCGGGTTGAAATCGACACGCTGCCTTACCTGGGCGGCTTCGTGGAGATCGAAGGCCCCAGCGAACCCGTCGTCCTCTCGGTCCGGCGAAAGCTGGCCCTCGACCATCTGCCGATGATCTCCGCCAGCTACATCTCCATGCTCGTGACCCACCTTTCCGAACACGCGATCCAGGCGGATCACATCGGCTTCGACAGCCACGATGACGCGGCCCATGAACTGACCGCGGATCGCTGAGCCGCAGCGCACGCCAGGCCAGGCATGGCGATCACCATCGCCCTGCTCCTTGAACAGGGCAAAAGCATATGGGATGGCGAGGCTCCCACTGGGAGGGCGAGGCTCATATGGGAGGGCGAGGCTCCCGCCGAGCCGATTCGTTTGCGAC
>CAZYPK010000188.1:0-8956 GCA_964649195.1 uncultured Phycisphaeraceae bacterium | reverse complement strand
ATGGTTCACCTGCCGCGCAAGTTTCGTTTGCTCAGGCCCCCAAAGCGGGGCCGTCGCAAACGAATCGGCTCGGCGGGAGCCTCGCCCTCCCAGCGGGAGCCTCGCCCTCCCATATGCTTTTACCCCACCCGACGGTTGTCCCCGGTTGGTTTATGGACACGGCTGCTCTACAATGGTTGCGTTCACGCCGTGGGTCGCTTTGTGACTGGCCCGGTGGAGTGCGTGGGACCAGGGATGGTGGGAACGGTATTCGATCAGGAGACGCGCATGACCAGTCGCCGGGATCAGTCGGCCGCCGCCGTTGAGCGGGGCGTTGGTGCAACATGGCTCGCCGCCAAGGGCGGCAATGGGGCGTGGGGGCGGTGGGTCTGTCTCGCGTTGCTGCTGATGCTGGGCGCCTTCCTTTATATGAACGGCGGCAGCGCGTGGGCGCAGACCGATGACGCCAAAGCCGCGCCCGTCGCGGGTGCCGGTTCCGCAGCCCCGTCTCCGGCCTCCGGGGGGGCCACCACGGCGATGGACGCCCTGCCCTCGCTGGCGGAACTCTTCAACACCAGCCCGCTGATCAACGGCGCCATCATCGGTCTTTCCATCATCGCCCTGCTGCTTTTCATCTACTTCCTGCTCACGATCAATCACAACGCCATCGTGCCCGCGTCGTTTCTGGACGATGTGATGAAGATGGTGCTCGATCGTGATTACAAGCAGGCCGTGGAGTTCTGCCGTCATCACCGGGGCATCTTCATTTCCACCGTGATTCAGCGGTGCGTGGAGAACGTGGGGCGGGACCACTCGGTGCTGATGACCATCGTCGATACCGAAGGAAGAAGGCGGGCGGACCTCCTCTGGAACCGCATCAGCTACCTGGCGGATATTTCCAACGTGACGCCGATGCTGGGGCTGCTGGGCACGATCGTGGGCATGATGGGGGCGTTCTTCGGCCTGGATCAATCGACCATCGACATGCGCAGCAAGTTCATCTCCAGCAACATTGCCGGGGCCATGAGCACGACCTTCTTCGGGCTGACCGTGGCCATTGCCGCCCTGGTGTTTCACTCGATCATCAAAGGCCGGCTGACCCGCGTGCTGTCGGAAGCGGAACAGGCGGTACACGCGGTGACGGATCACATTAAGAGGGGGGAAGCGTGAAGAGCGTGAAGAGCCGGTAGAGCCGAAAGAGCGGGAAGAGCGGAGGCGGCGGCAGTGGTTGGATATGCTTCACATGCCCCTTCAACTTCTCCTGCTCCTCCTGCTCTTCCCGCTCCTTCGGCTCCCCCGGCTCCCCCGGCTCCCCCGGCTCTTCGAGCTTTCCCATGAGTTTTTCCTCTCCATCCCGTGAGCGTTCTTCGCCGTCGCTGCCTTTGGCGCCGATGATCGACATGATGTTCATCATGTTGATCTTTTTTCTGTGGACCGCCGCCCAGCGCGAGGAGGGGCGGGATATTCCCGTGCAATTGCAGCAGACCCAGGGCGGCAGCGAACGGCGAGCGACGCTGCCGATCTACATCACCATCAAGGCGGACAACGAGATTTTCATCGGGCCAGGCTCCTACACTCTCCAGTCGGCCCGCGATGCCCTGTTCTCCCTGGGAGCCGCCATCCCCGGTGAATCGCCGGACCAGCGGACCGCCCGGCTGGACCGCACCCCGGTCATCATCCGAGGCGACCAGGCCAGCAACCTGGGCACCACCCTCCAGATGCTGGGCATGGCCCGCGCCGCCGGGCTGAACAACGTCAGGATGGCAGTGAAAAACCCCGACTGACGGCGAGGATCGACCCTCCCCGTTCGCCCCTCCCGTAACGCCTTTGTGACAACCTCCCATGCCTCAGCGTGCCTTTGCCATTCTGATTTCGCTCTCGCTGCTCAGCGCGGCCGCCCTCGCTCAGACCTCCACCACCGCCGAGCAGCAGCAGTTCGTCTTTGCCTATCGTCTGCTGCAAAACGGCGACACCAAGACCAGCGCCGAGGCGTTCGACAAGTACCTCGAAAACTTCCCCAAGGGTGAGCGCCGCGGCGACGCCCTTTACTTCCGCGCCCTGATCGCCTGGCAGCAGGGACAGCGCGACAAGGCTTCGCAACTGCTCATCGATGTGCCCGACATGAAGCTGGTGCCCCAGCACAAGCTGCACTTTCTGCGCGGCCGCATCGATGTGGAACTCAACCGCTTCGAGCAGGCGCTCAGGTCGCTGGAGCCGATCAGGCTCGATGGTCTGGATGCGGGCGAGAAGGGTTCCGTGCTTTACATGCGCGGGCTGGCCTACAAGGGCGCGAAGAATTACACCGCGGCCGCGGAACAGCTTGCCGCCGCCGCCGAGCTTGACTCATCGGTGAAGGATCGTTCGCTGCTGGAGCTTGGCCGGTCGCAGGCCCTGCTCAGCAAGCCTGATGAAGCGCTCAAGGCGCTGGAGCAGTGCCTGGCTTTGGGCAACAGTTCGGTGGCGGCCGAGGCGGCGCGGCTGGCCGGCGATCTGGCCTATGGGAAGAACGATTTCGAGAAGGCGATCGGCTACTACAACACGGTGCTGTCGAATCACCAGACCTCGCCGCACTTCTCGCCCGCCATCATGCAGACGCTCTGGTCCCAGCTTTACGCCAGGCAGTTCAACCTGCTGGTGGGCACCTTCGATCAGTACCGCGCCAAGCTGGACATCAACGACCGCGCCACCGCCTGGTTCCTCGCCGGCCGGGCCCAGCAGCAGCTTGGCCGCCATCGTGAAGCGATCGCCCTGTTCGATGCGGTCGTCGCCAATCGCACCGTGGCCGGCATCGAGGATCAGATTCTCTATCGCATGGCGGAAAGCCAGTTCGCGCTCAGCGAGTTCGACGCCATGGGCGCCACCATCGCCCGCCTGGCCAGGGAGCATGACAAGTCGCCCTACAACGCTTCGGGCGATTACCTGCTCGCCCAGGCCGACCTCAAACGCGCCCGGCCCACCGAAGCCGCCGCGAGGCTCACCTCGATCATCACCAAAGGCGCCGCCCATCCTTACTACACCACCGCCCTGCTCGAACGGGCCCAGCTTTACGCCGGCGGCAACCAGCTCGAACCCGCCGCGGCCGATTACGAAACCTACATCAAGCTGACCGAAGCCCCCGATTCCAAGCTGACCGGCAGGCTCGAATCGCTCGCCAAGCTCACCGATCTCTACTATCGCATGAGCAAGTACACGGAAGCGGGTGAACTGACGCAGAAGCTGCTCGCTTCGCCGAACCTGCCGCCGCTGCTGGAGCAGGAGGCGATGTTCCGCCAGGCGCTGCTGCTGATGCAGGGCGAGAAGTTCAGCGACGGCGCAGCGATGCTCGAGGCGCTCTCGAAGAAGCATCCGCAGAACGCCTTCATCGGGCAGATTCACTACTACCGCGGCCTGCTGGCGATGGGCGATGGCAAGGTCGATGACGCCGCCCGGGAACTCGAAGCCGCCATCGGCGATGCGAAGCTGCCCGCCGATCTCAAGGCCAATTCGCTGCTGCTGATCTCCATGAGGCAGCGCGAAAAAGGCGAGGATGACCAGGCCGCTGCGACGCTGGGCGAGTTGGAGAAGGTCATCACGCTCGATCGCATGCGCGACATCGACCTGATGTGGCTGGGGCGGTATTACATCGTGAAGGAGCCGCGCTCGGTGTTCAAGTATGTGACGCCTTTGATCGACGGCAAACGCAAGGTGGGCGATGCCCAGAAGACGGAAGCGCTTTTCGTCGTCGGTCAGGGGCTTCGCGCCATCAAGAAGCTGGACCTGGCGATTCAATCCTTCAAGGAGGTCGAAGCGCTGGGGCAGGGCTACGGTCTTCTCGCCCGGCTGGAAGTCGCCCGCACCCAGGCCGAGGCGGGCAAGCTTTCCGACTCGATCGAAAGCTATCGCGGTTTGATGATCGCCCAGGATGCGGGCATCGCTTCGACGGCCATGCTCGAAAGCGCCCAGATTCAAAAGCAACTGGCGCTGAACCTCAAGGCGGCGGGCGACACCGAAGGCGCCGACCGCGCCAATCAGGATGCGTATCAACTGCTCTTCCGGTTGACCGTGCTTTATGCGGTGCCTGAGCTTTCGCCCACGCCGGAGCTGGCGCATCTGGAGCGGGCCGAACTGGCGGTGATCCTCGGCAAGGCGGAGGATGGCGCGACCTCGCTCAAGGAGCTGCGCGAAAGGTTCCCCGAAGGCCCCTATGCTTCCTACGCGGCGGCATTGCAACTGATCGGGAAAAAGGAGACCGCCGAAGCCGCCACGCTGCTTCGCAAGCTGCGGCAGCAGAAACTGGACCATCGACTGGCGGCCCGCGTCCATGCGAAGCTGCGCGAGTTGGAGGGCAATCCGTGAGCTCCGGCAAGAAGCGGAAAAAAAACATCAACCCCGCCGATGTCCGCCCAAAGCAGACCGGCGGTCCCTCTGAGCAGGGGGCGCTGGGCGATCTGTTGAATGGAGCCGGGGGAGCCGGAAGAGCCGAGGGAGCCGAAAGAGCAGAAGGAGCGGGAAGAGCGGAAGCGGCGGCAGTGGTTGGATATGCTTCACGTACCCCTTCAACTCCTTCTGCTCCTCCTGCTCCTCCTGCTCCTCCTGCTCTTCCGGCTCTCTCGGCTCCTTCCGCTCTTCCGGCTCCTTCGGCTCCCCCCGCTTTCTCCGCTTTTTCCCGCAGCTCGCGCTTCAAACGGCTGCCCGGCGAAACCTCGCCCAATATCCTCATCACCATCGCACTCTTCATGAGCCTGCTCGTTCACGTCGCCATCGGCGTGGTCATGGCGAACCAGACCGCAGGCAAGCTGCCGGTGGCCTTGGTGGATGAATCGATCGATCACACCTTCCGCGTGCTGGCCCCGCCGGTGGAGGACCCGATTTATGACGATCCGATTCTCAATTCCGGCGAAGCCATCGCCAGGCCCGCGCCGCAACCGGGGCTGGGCGACCTGAGCAGGATGCTGCTGCTGGGCAGGATCGAAGGCTCCGCCGCAGGCATCGAATCGACCGCCACGCCCAGGCCGGCCGCCGTCGAACATCCTGATGTTCGCCCGCCGGCTTCCACCGCCGATCTGCACGCCTCCACCGCCGGCCTCGATCTGCCCGGCGATATCACCTCCAAACTCGCAGGCGGCGCCGCCGTCGAACTGCCCATCGTCACCGGCTCGACCACCAACCCCGCCGCCGCGCCTTCGACATCCACCGATGCCGGACCTTCCACCGCCGCGCAAGCCAGGTCGCTGCTCAAAGACATGCTGCCCGGCGCCCCCGGAAGCCCCGCCCCCCCCGGTGCCCCCGCCGGCGCAGGCTTCAGCTTCGCGGACAACCTGAAAGTCCCCGCGCCCACCCACCCCGTCGTCGCCGACACCGGCCCGACCATCGATCGCCGCCTGCTCGATTCCAACGCCGCCGCGCCACCCATCGAAGTCGCCGCCATCGCCCTTCAGGAAGCGCGCACGCTGGACATCCCCGAAAAGCTCGATGACGATTTCGATTACCTGATCACCCGCTTCCGCCCCGACATCGGCGGCGGCCTCTTCCAATCGAGCAAGCCGGATCATTACAGCTATTTCCAGGTGGCGATCACCGCCAAGCGTTCGCTGCGAAAACTCAGGACGATGCCCAAGGATGTGATCTTTCTCATCGACACGTCCGGCTCCGTCCCGCAGACGTGGGTCAACAGCATCACCCAGGGCGTGCGCGACGGGCTTTCCACCCTCAACGAAGGCGACCGCTTCAACATCGTCTTCTTCAGCGACAAGGCCACGCTTTTTTCCGATGACAGGATCGCCGCCGCCGACTCGGCCACCATCGCCCGCGCCCAGCAGTTCCTGCGCGGCGGCACCAGCAGGGGCAACACCGACATCAACCGCTCGCTCTCCCGCCTGCTCCAGCGCGACACCGCCGCCCAGCGGGCCTACTACCTCATCTTCATCTCCGACGGCGTGCCCACGCAGGGCGTCATGGACACCCGCGAACTGATCAACCTCGTCACCCGCGACAACGACCTCAACGCCAGCATCTACTGCGTCGGCGTCGGCGCCCGGCAGAACCGCGAACTGCTCAACTTCCTGGCCTACCGCAACAAAGGGTTCTCCGTTTTCGCCACGCAGCCCGAACAGGCCGCGGGAACCGTGCGCGATCTGCTCAGCCGCATCCGCTATCCGATCCTCAAGGATGTCAACCTCAACGTCATCGGCCTGGAGATGGACGAAGTCTTCCCGCACAACCTGCCCAACATCCATCAGGGCGAAACCTTCAACATCTATGGCCGGTACGAGAAAGGCGGAGCCTTCACCATGCGGGTGGGCGGCCACAACGGCAACAAGGCGATGGATGTCACCTTCGGCGGCGACCTGCCCGCCGCCGCGATCGGCCGCAAGGAAATCCCGGAGGAATGGGCCTTCTGGAAACTCCACCACCTCTACAGCGAAATCATCCGCCGGGGCGAAAGGCCCGACCTCAAGACGAAGATCAAGGAACTGAAGGACCGGTTTGATTTGAAGACGTTGTATTGACCTTGTGGAGTGATCAATGGCCGCTCATGCACAACTATCATTGCTTCCCGAATCGGACCTGGGAGAGGATTCCCGTTTTCTGGAGGAGCAACTGATCACCTACATTGGAAACAAACGATCGCTGCTGCCCCTGATCGGCCAGGGGTTGGCGCAGGTCAAGAAGGAACTTGGCAAAAGCGGTTTGGATATCGTCGATCTGTTCTCAGGCACCGGTGTCGTCGCCCGCTATATGAAGCAACACGCTTCCCGCCTGATTGTGAACGATCTCGAATCGTACAGTCGGGTCTCCAACGAGTGTTATCTCACCAATCGATCGGATGTTGACATCGGGCAATTGACGCAGACGGCGCACAGGTTGCATCTTGACATTGAAGCCGATCTGCAAGCCGGGTTCATCACCGATCTCTATGCCCCTCGCGACGAATCGAACATCACCCGCGAAGACCGCGTTTTCTATACCCGCAGAAACGCCATGTATCTTGACACGGCCCGGCAACGGATCGCGGCATTTCCTCCGGAACATCAAAAGTATTACCTGGCGCCGTTGCTGGCCAAGGCTTCGGTACACGCCAATACGTCCGGCGTGTTCAAAGGCTTTTACAAGTCGAAGGAAGGCGTCGGGCAATATGGCGGCAGCGGCAGGGACGCATTGGTGCGCATCAAAGGCGACATCCGACTGACAACCCCCCTCTTCTCCCGATACGAATGCCCCGTGGCCGTGCATCAATGCGACGCCAATGACCTGGTGTCAACCCTGCCGCAGGTCGATGTCGCCTACCTCGATCCTCCTTACAATCAACATCCCTACGGTTCCAATTACTTCATGCTTAATCTGCTGGTGGATTACAGGCCGCCGGCGGAAATAAGCTCCGTTTCAGGCATCCCGACCGATTGGAACCGATCCCGATACAACCAGCGGAAGGAGGCGGAGGACGCCCTGTTTCATGTCATCGAGGAATGCCCCGCGAAGTATGTCATGATTTCGTACAACTCGGAAGGATTTATTGCTCACGAACGGTTCCGGGCAAGATTGAGCGGACTTGGCGCGATGACCGTATTGGAGACGCCGTACAATACTTTCAGGGGCAGCCGCAATCTGCGGGAACGATCGATACATGTGACGGAATTCCTGTACCTGCTGCGAAAATAAACGACATGGCCAAAAAAGATCAACTTCGCGGACTTCGTTCCGGAACCATCATCAACACCAGGTCCAAACGACAGGAAAAGACCCTTGACCGCGCGCTGGAACAGGTCTGCGATCGGTTGCTTCACAAATTTCCGGGCCTTCGATTGTCACATCAGGCGCATTGGCCGTTGCATGAGATTGTGGAAGGTCTGCGGCATCATTACCCCGATGTTGAATTTCATTACTTTCATCGGACCTCTTCGATGCGTCCCGACGGCGGCATTCTTTCCATGCTGGACAAGTCGGACAAGGCGTTTCCCATATTGATAAGCGAAAAGAAGAATCAAGGGACCAATGACCTGCGGGCGGCCGAAGGCAAGTCGAGGCAGTCCAAGGGCAACGCCATTGAGCGACTTGGAAAGAATGTGATCGGATTCCGATCAGCCATGCTTGCGGAGGCGATATTTCCATTTGTCTGTTTCGGCGATGGGTGCGATTTCTCGGACGATTCAAGCATCCTTGACCGCGTGGTGACGATCGCCATGTTTGGAAAACTGAATCACGAGTATGTTCACAATCAGGGGCAGGTCTTCAATCGCGGGTCGTTTTATTTCAGAGTTGCCGAATGGACTCAGGCTGAAATGGTTGAGCGATGCGGTTCGGTGGCGGAAAAGAGTGTGTATTACTATTTTTCCAAGTATGGCGAATCCGCATTCGTATGAATAAATTGCGCTGCGGCTCGCTCTTATCCCGCAACGAAAACCGGTGAAACGAAAAAGGCCCGCCCGGCTTGATGCCGGGCGGGCCATTGGATTGCCGGACTGCACAACCGCAGCCCCGTCGGACTGCAACGTCAGTTGCGCAGCCCCTTAAGACATTCGATCACGGATCACCTCCTTTAAGAAGAAGCCGCATCAGCCGTCGCTTCGACCGGGCTGGGGCCGAGGGCACCCGTCCGGTCGCAGCCGCCGATTTGTTTTCGCCCCGCAACGTCTTGCGGGACACGTCAACCCGAGGGCGCAGGAGACGTTGCCTCGGGCGGTGACTCGATTCGTTCGTCGCAGCACGAGGTTTTCCCGCTGTCAACGACCGACGCTCATCACCCTTTCATTATCGATTACAGATCGCGTCAGTCAAGAAAAATTGAGCGAAATGATGGTTGATTCCAAGGTTGGAATTTGGATAAGAGCCGCGACTCAACGAGTCGCGGAGATGAACAGCCTGAAGGGGCGCTCCATCGCGCGGCGAAGGTGCGACGACGGCAGCGGGCGAAGTTGTCGTGTCGGGATCGAACGGAAAACGCGAGGGTGTTCGAGGCTGAAAGCACAGGGCGCGCATCACCACCTCTTGAGGCTGTTCA